>JABGPL010000001.1 GCA_018644935.1 Calditrichota bacterium
TGATATCGCTATAATGTACAAAAACTTTCATCCCGTTTTCGCCTAAAATAAATCCATATCCTTTTCGACTGAAAAAATTTATTACTTTTCCACGAATCCGTCCATTTTGTACAGGTGGATCAAAGCTGGTCATATTAATACCTTTTTTTGCTTCATTGAGAAAGGAGATTGGCGGTTTCCCTTATGTGGAAATCCAATTGTGTAACTATCGCTCTGTTAAAAATTTAACGGTTAAATTGAATTGATGGTTCCATAAAGTGAGGATAATTCCCATCGATATGGAGGAATTACCAGTTTGTTTGTTGGGAGATCGATTGGATTTACTATTCATTAGGCACTATTTAAAGCAAAACCGCCGAAAATCAATTTGACTGAATTCGGCGGTTTGAAAAAATAAAAGTTCAGAACCAGCACAACTTATTTCATATCAACGACAAAATTGAGTTCAGCACCGCATGCTTTGCAGATGTTAGCATCCATACCCTTGATGTCGATATCATACCCTGTTCGCTCCACTAACAGGTTACCGCACTTGCAAACGCTGTTATCTCCAGTTCCGTTCCAAATATTGCTGATGTACACCCAATCTAATTTTGATTTTGCCAACTCAAATGCATCAGAAATAAATTGCATATCGGTTGCAGGTTTATCAAACCGGTTTGCTGGAAAATATTTGGACAAATGCAATGGGATTGATGGATCAATATTCGCAATCCAATTTATCAGTTCTTCAGTTTTCCTTAGGTCGGTGGATACATCAGAGACGAGGAGATGAGTTAATTCAAGGTGTTTTCCGGCATCGTGTACAATCTTTATCGTTCTTTGTACATCCTCTAATTTACCACCGCAGAAATTTGTGTAGCAACAATCATCGACTGATTTCAGGTCAATATTGAATGCATCGGTAATTGGCAATAGTTTCTTAAGAGGTGCTTCGTTTATATAGCCGTTTGAGAGCAAAATATTTACAAGACCTCGCTCGTGCAAAATTTTTCCGACATCCTGAACAAATTCAAACCATATTAGAGGTTCACCATAGGTATATGCAACACCAATACCATCAAGTGCTTCAACCATCCCAACAAGGTCGTCCGGAAGTATCATTCTCGTAGGTAATTGCTTTGCTTGGGATATCTTCCAATTTAAACACCAAGCACAAGATAAGCTGCAACCATTGGGACCAACTGATAATATTTCACTGCCGGGAAAAAAGTTATACAGCGGTTTTTTCTCGATTGGATCAAGTTGTAATGAACTGATTTGTCCATAGTTAGTGGCAATTAATTCACCACTAATTACCTCTCGCCCACCACAGTTTCCAATCTCCTTCTCCTGAAGGGTGCAAAGGTGAGGGCAAATTTCACACTTTATCTTTGATCCGATTTTCTTCTGAAATTCTGACCTTATCAGTGTCTGTGGTTCTGAAGATTCCTGGGACATCTATGACCTGATTAAAAATTAAATTATCTCAAATAAAATACGCAAAAGTTTGGGAAAAAATTTGCAATCTCACGCATTTTGGGATGATCGAATAAAAAAAAATCTAAAAAAAAGGAAAATGCTTGAATAGCATCCTATAAGGGGATGTTTCCATGTCGTTTTTTAGGGTTGCTGTCTACTTTGCTGTCCAACATCGCAAATGCATCAATCAGTCTTGATCGCGTATATTTTGGCTCGATAACATCATCGACATAGCCACGCTCGGCTGCAATGTATGGATTGGCAAATTTGTCTGAATACTCAGCCTCAAGTCTCTTTGCTGTCTCCTCTGGATTATCAGATTCAGCGATTTGCCTGGAGAATATTATTTCAACCGCTCCCTTCGGTCCCATTACCGCTATTTCAGCCGTTGGCCAGGCAAGGTTAATGTCGCCACGTATGTGCTTAGAATTCATAACATCATAGGCCCCACCATAAGCTTTTCGAGTAATTACAGTGATCTTGGGAACTGTAGCCTCACAATAGGCATAAAGAAGCTTGGCTCCATTAAGAATAATACCTCTCCATTCCTGATCGGTGCCTGGAAGAAAACCTGGAACATCTTCGAATGTGAGTATTGGGATGCCGAATGCATCGCAAAACCTGATAAATCTCCCAGCTTTTCGTGAAGCATCAATATCGAGGACACCGGCAAGAACAGCAGGTTGGTTCGCGATTATTCCAATTGATCTGCCAGCGAGGCGCGCAAAGCCAACAATAATATTCTGGGCGAAATCCTCATGGATCTCATAAAAATCCCCATCATCTACAACCCTCGTTATGACATCTTTAATATCATAGGGTTTATTGGGATTTTCTGGTACAATCGAGTTAAGTTCCTCATCACTCCTGTCGCTTGGGTCATCAGTTGGCTTGAAAGGTGGATCTTCGAGATTATTCGATGGAATGAAAGAGACGAGCTTTTTTATTCCCTCCATCATTTCCGCTTCGCTGTCAACAGCAAAATGGGCTACACCGCTTTTCGAGGCGTGAGTGTCAGCTCCTCCCAGCTCTTCTGAAGAAATTTCTTCATGCGTGACGGTCTTTACAACCTTTGGACCAGTCACAAACATGTAACTGCTGCCTCGAACCATATATGTAAAATCCGTTATTGCAGGAGAGTAAACCGCTCCACCAGCACATGGACCTAATATTGCCGATATTTGAGGAACAACCCCGGATGCAAGAGTATTTCTCAGGAAAATATCTGCGTACGCACCCAACGAGACCACCCCTTCCTGAACTCTGGCTCCTCCGGAGTCGTTTAGCCCAATAACAGGTGCTCCCATTTTCATCGCCATATCCATTATCTTGCATATCTTACGCCCGTGAGCTTCCGCTAACGAGCCACCCATAACAGTGAAGTCCTGTGAAAACACAAACACTTTGCGTCCATCAATGTGACCATATCCGGTCACAACTCCATCCCCAAGAAATCTATTCTTTTCCAGTCCAAAATCAGTAGAATTGTGCCTCACTAACATATCTATTTCGGAAAAGCTACCCTTGTCCAGCAGAAGATCTATCCTTTCCCTGGCTGTCAATTTTCCTTTGGCATGTTGGGCATCAATTCGTTTTTTTCCACCGCCTAAAAGAGCCTCTTCTTTAAGCTCTGCTAGTTTTGTTACTTTATCATTCATAATTTTCCCGTATAAAACCTGCTTATTGTTTTCGTATTTGCTGGACAGCATCCCAACCAGATCTTGCTGCCGATTCAATGGTTGCCGGTAAACCAGTACCGCACCAGTCTCCAGCAATAAAGAGTCCATCGGTTGGGGTAACTGCCTCGGGGCGTATCAGATCGCTTCCCGGCTTCAGGATAACTGTAGCTCGTTTAGAGCGCACCAAACGGGCTTCCGTTATAATTTCCGGTTTAGCTTTTGGTAACCGTTCTGCTAAGTCTAATATCACTCTATCCAGAAACTCATCCCGAGATATCTCACTCATCCCAGGAGAAGCACTTGTAACCGTGTTTACTCGGGACCAACCTCCATGTTCCTGCTCCCCCCTGCCGAAAACCCACTCTGCCAACCCTCCAGGCAAACATGCAAAGGGATGCTCTAAAACAGGACAACTGTAGTTTAAATGCACCGACGCAATTGGTGAATAGTCAAATGTAGAAAATGTCCTAAAAAACTTTTTATTGCGGACACTCCCGGGAAGAAGTCGTGAAGCATCTAAAGGAGAAACTGCCAGTAGAACGTTGTTACTTTCACATTCCCCATCCTTCAATTTCACTCCTTTTACCTTTCCCGATTCCGAAAGTTTGACAGATGTAACCGAACTCCTCTTGAAAATACCACATCCATTTGATTTCAAATATTTCTCTGCATAATCGCAAAAGAATTTCTGGAAGTTCTGTCTAGTAACACCAATTCTCGCTACTGATCCACCTGAAGTCAAACCCTCGCGCAATGCCCGTACTAATGGCCAGGCACCAACTGTTTCCGGTGCTCCATTCATCACCGCTACTGCAAGGTTATACCAGAACACATTCTTTCTGACATCAATTCCGTATTTCCTCAAGAAACCCTTTACAGTTGGCTCAGTATGCGGATCAAGGTTTCTCAGATCAGGAACCACTCGTAGAATATTTGCAGTGCGAAGACGATCCGGTAATGAAATTGAGTTAAAAGATAACAGATTTAAGAATGCACTAAGTTTAGACCGATCATCCCCTGTTTTCAGCCACTCGGTCCGGTTGTTGGGATATATCCATGGAATATTCCCACCATCTCCAAAATCAATCCCATCTTTAGATCCCCATGTGTCCAGCAAACTAAAAGTTCTTTTATATGCACCAATAAAGACATGAGGTCCGATGTCGAGCCATTCATCGAAATTATTATCTCGAAATGCTCCGGACCTGCCACCTAACTCAGCCGAAAGTTCAAACAACTTCACACTAAGTCCCCTCTGAAGCGCGGCAGTTGCAGCAGCCAATCCTGCCCAGCCTCCACCTACTATGATTAAATCCGTATGCGGCATTTATTAGTTACTCGAAAATTTCAAAATTCAAATGAAAATCTGCTGATACCCTTTACAACATTCCTGTTCTGATTCTGATGAACCACTCAATTGTCAGCAAACCAACGATTATTGCAAGAATCCAACCTCTACCCCACAATTGCCAGCGTGTGATTTCTTCCCGTTCAGTCAAAGGCAGGTCCAAAGAATCAAATAATGAATCCACCTGACTTGATTGGAAGTACGCTCCACCTGAAAACTCGGCAACAGATTTTAATAACTGCTCGTTCAGTTTTGCATCAAGCAGCTCGATATTAAATGGCTCAACCGTTATCCTGCCAATGTCTTCACCAAGGTTTAGGCCATCCAGCGATGCAGAGGCTTTGATTTGATATTCACCTTCACCATAAGGCTGAAATACACCCCTGTACCGACCTGCTCCAATACCGGTAAGTAGAGTTTCTCCACCAACAGTGTCCGATTTAGAAATTACAGCGGAAACCAGCGCATCTTCAAGCGGAAAATAGTTTTCGTTAAACACTGAAACTGAAAAAGCGACTGATTCCTGATTGGAAAACAGCTCCTTGTCGAAGGTTAGCTCAACCCGTTTTCCCGCTTTTCTGACTGCAAGCCAGCGAACCAATCTGCTCAGTAATGGTCCTATTACTCCCTCGTCCACGGTTGAGACAAGCCCCCATCTCCAGAGATCATTGCCCAAAATTGCTACTGATTTTACACCACCGGTCTCTGAAACGACAATCGCTGGAAACCTATCCAGAAGCTCCAGAGTGTGAAACTCCGCAAGAACGTTGACATGCTTCCCAAAATCAAATCTGTCTGGATTATACTTGAGTGGAGGAAGACCCAACCATTCAGCTGAAAAGTTAATCTCCTCAGGATCGGCAATTATGGCGTGTCGTTGATTTGGAATTACCTGTCCTTCCACGCGAGGTTTTGGATACTTTCGCACCGTAACAGGGAGAATTGATTCAAACAATTTTAGTTTGTTATAGTCAATCGTTCCCCCATCAAAAAAACCGAGCGGTAGTTCAGATTCTTTTACTGCCTCTGCAAATTCTTTAAGTTTATTCGAATTTGTGGATTTAATCGGAAAATGATGTAAAATGACGACATCCACTTTTCCAAGCATATCAGTGTCAGGCCAATCACCTTCATAAAATGATCCCGATCGCGAGGTTCTCTGTATCAATTCAATGTGATCATCATTCGATAATTTTCTCACAATATCACCTAACCCATTATCGGGAGGTCCCGACATCAACAGCACCCGCATTTTACTAGCGAGAACGTTCATATAGAAACTTCGATGATTATTGTCTGTGGTCAACTCGTTCTCAATTGTTGATATTTCAACTTGAAAACGTCTCTTCCCCGGCTGATTTATGACAATATCAAAAAATTCCGTCCCCTCATAATAGTCGCTCGTGACTGTCAATTGTTTCCGGACAATCAATTTTCCATTTGAATTTTTTATCGCGATTGTCAGGGATTTCCCAGCAGCCCCGATGCATCTGAACCCAATCTCAACCGGATTTGTACTGCCTTGATATACAACCGGATTAGCTGACACATTGAGCAGCATGATATCTCTATATTTCTCGGATGAACCAACACCGATTGTATAAATTGCTGTACGAGCGGTTCTTGCAAGTCGGATTGGATCTGGTCCGCTGTTATGCACACCATCAGAAATCATTATCAAAGCAGCAGGAGGCGAAAGTGCGAGCTTATCGTATGCTTCCATCCATGCACGGCTGATATTTGTACCGATTCCGTTTGCTGAAACATCTTCAGGAATTTCAACATTATTGTACCTTTCGCTCAGGCTATCTGAAAATGTGAAGAGGTTTAATCTCTGCCTTTTGTTGAGATCCGAAAATGATTGAGAATTGAGAATATCCCGCACAATTTGCTGCCTGTCAACTTCCCCTTGAGTAATGGACATACTCGCAGATTGATCGATCAGAACTCCGATTGAGGCAGGTTCGAGGAGGTTTTCTTTAAGCTCTAATTCCGGATGTGAAATGATTAAGATCCCACCAATGAGAGCCCCCCACCTCAACATGATTAGTGTCCACCTGATCGTAAGACCTGTCGGTGGCCAGGTCCTTTTATACGCCCAAATTGAAAAAACTAATGCAGCCAGAATTGAAAATAATAAAATCCAGACCGGGATATTAGCAACAATGTGCATGGTGGATGTTTCTGCGTTCATTCGGTAAATCCCAATCAGTTTACTGGAGCAACAGGTGAAGTAAATAACGATAAACCGGGATTTATCGGTAATTCGAGTGAATCGAATTTCTGTCTTTTGAAATGTTCATACCCAACATTGGCAATCATAGCACCATTATCAGTGCAGTGATGAACTGGTGGAACAAGCATTGGAATTTGATGTTTTTTTGCAATCGAAGAAATCCTTTGACGAATGAACCGGCTTGCTGAAACACCCCCTGACACAACCACTGCATGGTAAGTATTAGATTTCACAGCATATGCAATTCTGTCTGCCAACATGTCAGATACAGATTCCATAAGTCCTTTACAAATAGCAGATCTTTCTTGATCAGGTATGATAAATCCCGCCTCATTTCTCTGATAGTTCTTTTGCAAATGGTAAAGCACCGCCGTTTTTAGACCACTGAAACTGAATCCGTACGGATCGTCTTTTAGTTTTACTCGAGGGAACACTACGGGTTCCCCTTCAAAGCTGCATGCAGCAGAATCCATTGCTGCGCCTGCAGGAAAGCCAAATCCTAACATCCGTCCGACCTTGTCAAATAATTCACCGGCTGCATCATCACGCGTTCCTCCAAGGCGAACATAGTCTCCAAACCCATTGACCTTGACCAACAGGGTATGACCTCCCGAAACAATCAGTGACAGAAAGGGCAATGGCGAGTCAGTCTCTGTTAATTTGAACGACCACAAATGACCCTCAAGATGGTTAACACCTATTAATGGTATAGATAACGAACTTGCCATCCCTTTTGCAAATGCGACACCAACCAACAGTGCACCTGCGAGACCCGGACCATATGTCACAGCCACACCATCGATATCTGTTGATTTAATACCTGTCTCGCGCAATACGGACTCTACTGCTGGCGCAAGGAGCCTTTCATGGGCTCTCGACGCGAGTTCAGGTACAATACCACCATATTGTCCATGCATCATTTGAGTCGTGGTTGAATCGGCAGCCAATTTTCCATCAATAATTATTGCAGCAGCCGTTTCATCACAAGAAGTCTCAATTCCGAGTATGATGGTTTTTTCTGGTTGTTTGATGTCTGTTTTTCCTTTTTCCGGTTCCTAGATGAAAATCTAAGAGGTAACTCGTTATTGCCTTCGGACGATTAGTCTCACATTCTCAGGCAAAAGAGATCCAACTTCAACTTCCGGTTCAATAAAGAGCCTGATAGGTACTTGATTTGAACGACGTGGATTGTAATCGCGATAGTCAATCCACGCATCGAGATCATCTTTTTCAAGCTTTGAAATTATGCTGATCGCGCCACTAATGTTTACATCAACAGATGCCGGTTCAACGAGTACGATTCTGTCCCGGGGTTTATTTCGAACCTCGATTGCAACGCCAATAATTTCCTTTTCACCTATTCTTTCAATCCTCAACAGGGCTTTGACTTTAGAAGGTTCAATTGTTGCCCCATAAGCACTTGGTAATACTAACTCAAGTTCAATTTCAGTATTGCGTTTGCCCTCTGAAATCTCTGCTTTTATCGTTTGGATTTTCTTTATTGATTCAATCTTTCTGCGCGGACCTCTCAATAGCACACTGTCCGGCTCAACTAATATTTCACCAACTTGTGTGTATCCTGATAATGCCTCAACAGTGATATTCGGCTGAACTGGAAGTTTGAGTTCGAGTTTATCGTCGAGAAGAAACAACACAGAATCCGGGGCAACAACATCCAGAACAACAGCATTTACACCACCGGGAAGGACAACCATGTCAGGAGTAAATGGAAAAACATACTCGGAGTTTATTGTCGAGAGATCAACACGCAGTACCGGTTTATTCAAGTATTGCATCCTTAACAACTCTTTTCCGGATGTTTGGAATTTGACAAGTGCCCATTCCGGAACATCCTTTATCAACATCTTCCCAGCTTTTACCTCAGATATTATAATAGGGATCTCAAATGAGTATTCGTAGATCCTCTCAGTGACAACTAATAGCCAGAGTATTATTGCTAACAGAAAGAGGCTGAGCTTAATACGATAATGGGTACGAAGCCAGTCAATTGGAAGTCGTATGTTAAATCGGGAGAGAATTTTCATTGCATTTCCTGATCTATCCAAACAAAATACATGCTACTTTATGCCCGGATGCCTGGGATATAAGTTTAAAATCCCAGCTTGAACATTCCGGTTTTGCACGTGAACACCGCGGGTGAAAATGACAGCCAGATGGCGGATTAGCCGGGCTTGGCACATCACCTGTCAGCAACTCTCTCTCGACCTTTTTATCCGGATCCGGCAGAGGTACAGCCTCGAGAAGCGCTTGCGTGTATGGATGTTGGGGTGAATTAACAATATTGTCTGCACTTCCAATCTCAACGACACGTCCCAGATACATCACAGCGATCTCATCCGAAATATGCTCAACAACTGACAGGTCGTGAGCAATAAAAAGGAAAGTCAAATTCATGCGACTCTGTAAATCCATAAGTAGATTTAATATCTGAGCCTGTATTGAAACATCCAGAGCCGAAACCGGTTCATCCAGAACAATGAAATCAGGATCAACTGAAAGAGCACGGGCTATGCCGATTCGCTGACGTTGTCCTCCAGAGAACTCGTGTGGATATCTACCGGTATAATCCACAGATAATCCAACATTCTCAAGGATTTCCGCCACCTTTTCCTTAATTTGATTTCGAGGTACAATTTTATGAAACCTGAGAATTTCAGATAACATTCCACCGACTGTTATTCTTGGATTCAATGAACTATATGGATCCTGAAAAACTATCTGAACCTGTTTCCTGACTTCACGCATGTCAGTTCGATTCAATTTCAGTAGATCCCTTCCGTTGAAGTTAACTTCACCGGCTGAAGGTTCGAGTAACCGTATGATGGAACGACCAGTAGTTGTTTTTCCGCATCCCGACTCCCCAACCAACCCTAAGGTTTTGCCTCGTCTGACCGAGAGAGCTACTCCATCAACGGCTTTTACATGACCTCTGGTCTGTCCGAAAAAGCCCTTTTTAATCGGAAAATATTTTTTTAACCCTTTAACATCCAGCAATACTTCGTTCATTACAGTTTTCCAAAATTGTGTAAGCAGACATATTACATCTCTGCCCGGTTGAGTAAACTATCTGATCAAGAAATCTCACAAAATCTATTTACGCCAAAAATGTCGGCTGAATAAAACCATCACAGTAAAGACTTCCAGTCGACCAAGCATCATGAGCATCACAAGAATCCACTTCACAGTCGATGGGAAATGACCAAAATCATCTGTTGGTCCAACATCCCCAAGTCCTGGACCGATATTGGAGAGACAGGCAATTGAAGCTCCAAAAGAAGTAACAATATCAATATCAAAGGCTGAAATTATAGCCGTAGAAATCAGTAGAATCAACATAAATGCTAGAATAAAAGATAGCACATTCCTGACAATCCCCTCATCGACTAACACATGCCCTATTCTTAAAGGTAAGACCGCCTGAGGATGAATTAATCTCTTTAACTCTACTATAATCTGACGAAAAACGATCATAATCCTGACAACCTTCGGACCACCACCTGTTGAACCCGCCATTCCACCGACCAACATCAAGCTCACCAATAAAACCTGAGCAAAACCACCCCACAGCTCCCAATCGGCTGCACCATATCCAGTTGTAGTAATAATCGCAATAACATGAAAGAGAGACTGACGGAAGCTTTCCTCTACGCTATTAAATTGTTGATGTATTAGATTATTTGCAAAAAGAACTAACGAGAAAATCCCAATTAAGACCACATAAACTCTAAATTCTCGGCTTTTCCAGTAGAATCCTGGTTTGCCCTTGAGTAATCTGAAATGTAATGCAAAGTTTGTTCCGGCGATAAACATAAAGATGATAATCACATAGTGAATAAATCTGCTGTCAAAAGCTGCGATACTCGCTGTATGAGTTGAAAATCCACCGGTTGCCATAGTACCAAAAGTATGGCATGCAGCATCAAACCATGTCATCCCTCCGATCCAGAGCAATATAAATTCTATCGCGCTGATCAGCACATACACACCCCATAAAATTGAGGCGGTCGTCTTAATTCGTGGGGTTAATTTATCCTTAACCGGACCGGGAAATTCCGCACGGTACAACTGCATTCCACCAACACCGAGCAATGGAAGAATTGCAAGCGAAAGCAGAATAATGCCCATTCCACCGATCCAATGAGTCAGACTTCTCCAGAAAAGCAGCCCTTTCGGGAGTGATTCAATTAATAAATGTGGTCCAAGTATCGACGAACCAGTTGTCGAGAAACCTGACATTGATTCAAAAACACAATCTGTAAAATTTGGAATAGCACCTGATAGATAGAAAGGCAGTGCACCTGCAAATGCCATGGCGAGCCAGCCAAACGTTACAACTGCAAAACCGCTTCTGAGGTTGATATCTCTTTTCTTACGTCCCTGCAGGAACATCATACCACCAACAACAACCACAATCAGAATTGATTGAACAAAGGCAATAGTGTCCCCTTCCTGGTAAACCAAACTAACCAGCAAAGGAAATATTAACATTGCTGCGACAAACAACATTATCGCGCCGACAAGTGATATTATTTTTTGCGGATTTAGCATTCTATCGGAACAACTTCTCCAATTCAGGTATTGTATCCGGGATACAGAAAGCTACGAGGGTGTCTCCAGCATAGATCACTGAGTCGCCTTCAGCCACAACAACCTCACCGAGATGTTCAATTGCGCCGATAATTGCTCCCTTTGGGAAGGAAGTTTCTTTTAGCTTCAGTCCTGCAGCTTTTGATCCAGCAGCAACCAGGAATTCAACAATATCAGCCTCTATTCCTCTCAATGTCGCTACCGCAAGTATTCTGGCTCCGAGCAAGTGTTTGAGAATTGCATCTGAAGTTAGTATCAACTCGTTTACTGCCGCATCTAAACCAATAGCCCGGGCGATAGGCGAATATTCAGGTTTTGTACTCAAGGTTATCGTCCGCGGAACACGCATATGCCTTGCAAAAAGACTCGTTACTATATTATTCTCATCATCGTCGCTGAGAGCGGCAAACACACCCATTTCCTCAATACCCTCCATCACCATCAGATCGATATCCATCTCTTCATCACCACGAACTACAATTGTATTTTCCAACGTTTCTGCAGCAATTTGTGACCTGTCTTTGTCACTTTCAATCAATTTGATGTTAAATCTCTTGTCCTGCTCAAGCCTTCCTGCGACAAGTCTTCCAACCAAGCCACCACCGAGTAGCATTACATCAAATGAAACATTCCCAGATTTCCCAGCCATTTGGAAAACCCGGTCCAGATTGCGTTGATGTGTCATTATGTATATTGTATCATCCGGAAGAATCACATCCGTACCGGAGGGAATAATTGTCTCTGCTCCTCTGCCAATAGCGACAATCCGTAGAGAAATATCTGGATATTGAGGAGTCAATGCCATTAGTGGCTTTTTAATAATATCCGAGTTTGAGGTGATCTTGAAACCAACCAGCATCATTTTGCCACCAGCGCATTCAACAATATCTACAGCTTGATGGTAGCGAATCATTCTCTCTACTTCTCGTGCTGCTTCGAGCTCAGGGTGAATTATCTGATCAATACCAAGCTCGGCGAGATTGATCGGGACATCGGGACTAGAGTATTCCTGGTTGCGAACTCGAGCAATACGTGTTTTTGCTCCGAGTTGTTTTGCTAATACACAAGCAACGATATTCACTTCGTCAATTGAGGTGACTGCTATCAATAGGTCTGCATCATCTACACCAGCTTCAAGGAGTGTCTTAATTGATGTTCCACTTCCACGAATCGCCATAACATCAAGACTGCCAGCAGCCCTGTCCACCAGACTCTGTTTGCGGTCAATAATCGAAACATCATATTCCTGCCAGGAAAGAGTTTTGGCAAGATGCAGCCCAACAACTCCGGCACCAACAATTACGATTTTCAACTTTTTGTTCTCCCGTAAATCACAGTGTGACAGTTCCCTTTAATTTGTTGCTGTGACAACTGTTTGTCCATGCATATATGGTCTTAATACCGGAGGAATTGCAAGCGAGCCCTCTTCGGTCTGGTATGTTTCCAACAGAGCTACTAAAAGGCGTGAGGTTGCTAATCCCGAACCGTTTAAAATGTGTGGAAAACGTGCTTTCCCTCCCCCTTTCGGGCGATACTTTATTCCAGCTCGTCGCGATTGAAATTCACCACAATTGCTTATTGAAGATGCTTCGACCCATTTTCCTCCATCCGCTGGTGCCCATATTTCTATGTCGCAGCAAACCTTTGAATTAAAAGTAAGATCACCGCTGCATAACTGCAGAATTCTATAAGGTAATTCAAGTCTTCTCAAAATCTCTTCAGCGTGCCCAATCATCTCTTCCCACACTTCGTCTGCTTCCTCAGGTCTCTCAAAACGGACTAACTCTACCTTGTTAAATTGATGTGTTCTTAGAAATCCTCTTGTGGTGCTGCCGTACGCCCCTCCTTCTCGTCTGAAACATGGAGAATAAGCTGCAAATTTCAGAGGCAAATCCTCTTCATTGAGAATTTCACCACGATACTGATTAACTAGTGTCACCTCAGCCGTTGGAATGAGGAACAGATCTTCCTTTTCACACAAATACATATCATCTTCGAGTTTTGGTATTTGACCAGAACCCAACATACTGTCTCTGTTTGCCATAAGTGGTGTTAACATTTCAGTATATCCATGCTCTACCGTCTGAACATCAAGCATGAAATTGATTAAAGCTCTTTCAAGCAGAGCTCCTGCATTCCGCCAGAGCGGAAAACCTGAACCAGCTATCTTCCCACCACGGGTAAAGTCAAGCATTCCAAGTCGATTTGCGACATCAAGATGATCATTGAGCTCAAAGTCAAAGGTTGGAATTTCCCCCCAGTTCCTTTTGACAACGTTATCCGCTTCAGATTTTCCGATGGGGGTTAAATCTGATGGTATATTTGGCCAACTTAACAGCAACTGTCGAAGATTTTGATCCAACTCCCTTTCTTCCTCTTCGCCAGCTTTCATGTCTTTACCCAATTGCCTCATCTCCGTCTCAAGATCAGACGATTCTTCCTTTGCCTTTCGTTTCTGACCAATTTGTTTAGAAACTGAGTTCCGCATTTGGCGCATTTCATCAAGTTTTTGCGTAATCTCTCTCTTCTTTTGATCCATCTCAAGCAATTCATCGAGATTAAAATCCGGTTCACGTCGCGACATCCCTTCCAGAAATTGTTCGGGATTGTTGCGAATTTCCCTTAAATCATGCATTTTTATTATGCCTTAATAAGTTGTTTACTTTAACGATGACAAATTAAATCAAGCTCTTTCCCCAAGGAAGACCTTTTTCACAGTCAGAATGATTATTCTCAAATCAAGTGCCAGGGACATATGGTTCATGTAAAACAAATCATATCTGGTTTTGTCCTTTACATCTTCAAAAGTCTCGTCATATTTATGTCTGACCTGCGCCCAACCGGTTATACCAGGTCGGATTCTTAACCGACGTTCATACAGAGGGATTTTTGTCTTAAAATCTTCTACAAATTTCTTTCGTTCTGGTCGAGGTCCAACAATTGACATATCCCCTTTCAGAACATTAAAGAATTGCGGGATCTCGTCGATATGAGTGTTACGCATAAATCGACCAAATTTCGTAATTCGAGGATCATTTTTAACAGCCCATACCGCCCCAGATTTCTTCTCCGCATCCTGAACCATTGATCGGAATTTATATAAATAAAATTCCTCCCCTTCCCGACCTACTCGTTTCTGTTTGTAAAAAACACTTCCGGGTGAACTAAGTTTAATAGCTAATGCCATGAAAGGCAAGGTTAAGCCAACTATAATAACCCAGAAAAACGCTGTTATCAAATCGCTGATTCTTTTAACGATCCTGACATGCAAAGGGGCAAATTGTGTAATCACCTCAACAAGAGGCAGCCCGTGAATCTCGACTGTATCGACAAGTCCAATTACCATCTGGTAATAATTTGCCACGATCATCATTCTAACACGATGCTTGACACATCGATCGAATACAGCGAGGATGGCGTCATTTGATTGTCGTTCGGGTGCAACGAACACCCATTCAATACTTTGCTCTTCTATGATTTGGGATAGGTCGTCAATCCCTCCCAAAATTTTCGATTTAGCTTTTCTTGCTTTTGTCTGTTGAATACCTGATGGATTTATACCCTCTTCAGTTTCTATACTGGCATTATGTTCAGGAAACTCGTGATCGACAAATCCTTTAATCTTGAATCCCCATACCGGGAAATCTTCAAGCTGCTGAAATAACCTCTTACCGACATCAGTATATCCCACAATTAACGCATTTCCAAGACCTGCACCCTTAATTCTCAGATACCGTTGCCATGTACGAATCAATGTTCTGCTTAATGATCCAAAAATATATATGACAATACCGTAAATTAACAACTTAATCTTCGTAAAACCAATAAAATCCTCAGTGTCAAAGGTAATCAGAAAGATAAATAGCACACCCCAGAAAACTGTTTTTGAAACTTTAATCATTTCATCAAACCGGGAAAGTGCAACCGGAGTTTTATACATACCACGTATCAGAAACACAATCCACCAGAAAACAGTCAATACCAACATCGGCCAAAAGATGGTAACGGGTAAAGATGTGCGGGATAAATCCGCTTCTATAGGAACTGTGTAAATTGCCATGAATCCAAGTGATGCACTAATCGCATCCACTATTAACAAGGAAATTATGATTAAGGTATTCATCAGATTTACTTCACCAAATCTTGTTCGGTAACTATTTCTGCTGAAGACTTCAGTGCTTTTCCAATCACCTTCATCACATCCTTTACCTCTAACTGATCCATACAGCGAATATTGTCAAAAATGCAATTTTTGAAACTGCTAAAATAACATGGACTGCAGGGAAGATTTGTATTTGCCGAAAAGCAATTTTTTCCGGGTGGAAGCTTTAGTCGATAACCCGTTGGTCCAAAAATCCCTATCGTCGGCACACCGAGAGCGCCAGCAATGTGCAAAGGTCCAGTATCATTGGTGATTACAAACTTGGCTTCATTCATAATCGCAGCAGCAATGCGCAAATCATGTTCTCCTGACCAGTCTAGTGGAAAACTCCTTCTGTTGGTGTGGCCATTCCCCCACCCATCTTTATTTAAGAGCCCATCAACTCTCTTTTTCACATCCTGACAAACAACAATATCTGATTTCCCGCCCATAATAACCACTGGTGTTTCATGCTCATTTTGTATTTTAAAAATAAGATTAGCAAACTTCTCTGAATCCCACCTTCTAACCATTTCCTTAGAATTCGGATTAACTCCCCCTCCCGGCATTACAACCGCAAAATTGTGGGATTTCAGCTCAGAAAGCTCCAGAATCCGCATGGCTTCCGCACTCTCAGACTCCTGGATATACCATTCATAGTGCAAATTATCAAGCCCATGAGTTTTGATGGACTTCCCGCTCAATTTGTTTGCAGCTAGATCTGCGAGCTCCCAGGCAGTCAATGCAGAATGTCTCTCCTCATCGAGAGGTATTGAATTCTCAGAACCATTAATGAAGTTTCCAGCATTGGCTGCTGACCGAAACTTGAAAGTTTTGGTAATCCCGAATGCTCTCACGAATGTGTGGATCTTTAGATTGGAGTGAAATACAACGGCAGCATCATAGTTTTTACCACGCAGCTTTTTTACAAGCCTTACAAGCGGCACCACAGATTTTATCCCAGGATCAAAAAAAAACCTGTTCGATTCAACATATATCTGATCAAATCTTGGATTTGAAACAACAGCTGGAGCAGCCCAATCGGTAGTTAGAAGATCAATCATCGCATCGGGAAATCCATCACGAAGCCTTTTAATTGCAGGAGTGATGATCACCAAATCTCCGAGAGCATGGAGCTTTACTACCAGCAACTTCATATTGCGCATATCTGCTTTAAACCATTATCTAACAGAAAAAATGACACGATCAACTTCACCTTTTTGGCCGTAACCTTCGATCAAAATACCCCGGCTGTACCAAGGATCTAATCGAATAAACATAACCGGATATTTTCTGATTCATCTGATCATCTCTTTTTCGGAAAAAAGTAACAATAAATCTCAGAAACAACATCTTTATCCAGATCCATCTCGATAACTCGGCAGAAAACCATCTGAGATGCTTCTTCATAAATAAATACCGGCTCCAATTGGCCGCTGCCATTGAAACTGACTTTATTGAATCTGTGCTGCATCCGCCTATGTGTTTGACCCTTGCGTCAGGTTGATAAACCACTTTCCAGCCAGACTTGAATAGTCTGTAGCAAAGGTCCTCTTCCTCAGAGTATAAGAAATAATCCTCATCAAAACCACCAATATCAGAAATCAAATTGCACCTAATCATCATAGCAGCACCTAGCACCCGATCAACTTCTATTGGTACTTTCACAAGTTTTGAGTTTATTACGACCTTTCCAGATATCCTATTCACGGGAACAAATCTCATCAAACCCAATGCGGATAAGGAGGAAGTCAATAGTGTCGTAAAATGGAAATAGGAGAGCTCAGTCTTTCCGTTATCACCAATAATTGCAGGGGCAACACAACCAACTTCAGGGTGTGTTCTTAAATAGTCGCATAATATTGCAATACAATCGGGTGCGACTTCAGAATCCGGATTGAGGAAAAAAATCCATTCCCCCGCAGAAGCTGCAATACCCAAATTATTACCGGCACCAAACCCACTATTTACATCATTCTTAACAAGCAAAACCGATGGAAATTGTTCTGAAATCAACTCGCATGTATTGTCTGTGGAACAGTTATCAACAACAATTATTTTGATATTATCAATAGAGCCAATGCTTAGAAGTGAATTCAGACATTGCTCTGTCTCGTTTGCTGAGTTATATGAAACAATCACAATCGAACCCAGATAATTTGATTTTATGGCTGTATTCGATTCTGTTTTTTGCTCAATCATCAGCAAGAACCTGTTTATATAGTCTGAAATATTGCTTCGCTGTTTTATTTAAATCCATTCTCTTTCGAGCGTACTTAATACAGTTTGATGCATAAACTCCTTGATTGGTTATGATATTAATCGCGTTTTCATAGGATGCCGGTGAATTCCGATCTACGACACAACCTATCCCCCATTTATCAATCTCACGAGTCAAATCAGTGCCAACCTCCTGTTCTGCAATCAATGGTATTCCGGACCCGAGGTATTCAGCAAATTTTACCGGCCAGACCGACCAGTCAGCAGCGGGCGTAAGTCCAAGCAATAACGCCAGATCTGCCCTGGCGATACGAGCTGCCATCTCAGAAGGTTTTGAAGCGTCAATTGAAAAGTCTTCTTTTGCAATCCCGGATTGCACAAGCCGGTGTCTAATAAATTCGTGGTTCTGATTGGTTAACAGCTGAAGCCTCAAATTGGGAATAATACATTTCAGATGTTTGAAGTGTTGCGCAACCCTCTCCGGTGGATACCAGGTTGAATCCATTTTTTCACCTGTAAATAACAGCACAGGTGATGTGGAGTCAGCCTTTTTCTGAATCTTCCGTGCTAAAATCGCCTCGTGGTTAAACTCCTCGATATTTCCTCTGTTCGGAACAAAAACCACCTTTTTTGCCCCTGCTGAAAAAAACTGCTCTCTAAAATACGGAACAACAGTAATTACCGCATCACAGTTTCTAAATAAATACCCCTCAACCTTCTTCCAGAATTTATAAGTTCCCGACCCCTTCTTTATCACATTATTCAATACAAATTCCTCCGGCAATGGTCCTCGAGGATCGAAAATGTGTTTGGAATGAGTAATTTTTGCTGATAGGTTTGCCAGAATACTCGCGAAATAACTACGAGAATGCAATATGTTGATTCTTGCAGATAAAATTTCATATAAAATTATTGGTAAGCAAAAAAGTAATCCGAATACTTCAAGAAACCAGGGCCATACCGGTTTTGCTATAAGGGGACGTAATCTAAGTTCAACGCCAGCTCTGAGCAAGTCGCTCTTTAACAATTTCCATTCTTTTCCTCGCCTGATCAGGGAAACTGGATTTACAAAACTAAGAAGTCTGATTATCTCTAAATTTGCAGAAGAATACGGCGCTGAGTTATCCTCTACAGTGTAAATTTGGTGCATATTCGAGAGCATCTTTTGTACTTGACTGCGAAGTATCCCGCTCTGCAAGAGATTCTCGCTGTAAATTACGTATAGGAGCCGGATCGATTTCCCAGATTGCCTAATCATTGATTGTGAAGAGGGCACAAGCATTCCCGAATATTCAGCACACTTCCTGCTTTAAACACTCTAAAAATCCAATATTTTGCACAAAGATCATCTGGCAGCGTACAAATCCCCCTTTCTAATCAACAGCATTTCGGAGAATTTCATATTGATCTTCCGTGTGTACAAGTACAATAAAACAATCCATGAAAATCCTTGCGATAAACTGAATGCAACCGCAGCCCCTTTTATTCCAAAGGTAGGAATTAAAGTCAGATTCAACCCGAAAAAAAGCAAAAAAGCAGAGATTGCTATGCTAATAAGATAGAAGAATTCACTTTTTAGTAAATGATATCTCATCACCAGTCTTGACTGTGAAAGGAAGACAAAACCTGGTATCAAAATCAGTAATACAACGTAGCTGTTCAGAAACTCATACCCTATTACGTTACGTATCAGGAACCAACTCCCAAATACAATCACAATTCCAGATAATATCGCAAAGTTTAATGTTAGTCTCAAAAACAAAGCAGATGGAGTATTTGGAGACGTTGGTATCTTACGCGTCCAAAAGATCATCCCGGATAGAGCCCATGCCAATCTGTGTGTGACTCCCCCGAGCACAATAGCAACAGAGTATTTCCCCACATCTTGAATTGTCAGGAAATATGCAATAAAAATCAAATCCAGATGGATCGTTAAGGTTATAAACAATCTTACAACATAGGGCTTAAAGCCAGAAATGACAGATTTCAGCATCATGGGAATATTGATCGTCATCTCATGACCGACAATAGACCAGGTTATAATAAGGAATATGAAACCCATTGCTGATAACACAAGAACCCAGGAACCTATTGCTGTCTCAGCTGAAAGTTCATTTCGACTTATAAAGAAAAGAACGAGGATCACGATGCCCAAAGATTTCAAAAGATAGGTCAGATAGGAGTAGAGTTTATGACCAAATGAATTGACTATGCATTCATTTAAATCGAATATCATCAAGGGTATAACTGCAATAAATGCCATACCCCACAGGTTTGTACCAATTTCTGACAAGTTTTGATTTAGACGATTTGTTAACAACAGGTGAGCTCCTGCTGATATCAATCCACCCCAAACAAACGCTACCAATAGATTATTCCCAATTATCATAAACTTATTGGCGGGATTGATGCGAACTATCGATGCATTTCCTGATGATATCCCTAATAAAGGAACAACACTAACAATAGTAGCTATTGAAACGATCAGCATAAAACTGCCAGTACCAATTGAACCAACTGATTTGGCTATTAATACTATTGTAGCTGTCCAAAGTAGATAGATTGAGAGATGATCTCGCATCTAATTAACAACCAGATTAAATTTGCGAACTAAAATCATCGTTTTGGTTTGGTTTTCTTTTGAGTCTCAGGTACTGAGAACTTTTCGATACTCGCTCTTTCAACAATCTGTTTATAGAGATAGAGCATTCTTTCAGCATGTAACTCAAAATTGTACAGCTTTGTAGCCAGATCCTTTCCGTTTTTACCAAGCCTCTGCCTGTACCCTTCATCGGGTGCCATTCTATTCATTGCCGCGGCAAAAGCAATTTCATCATTCCTCGGTACAGTAATCCCTGTCACATTTTCAATAACAAGATCAGACACACCTTCTTCCTGAGATGTGATTATTGGGAGTCCAGCAGCCATAGCACCAAGAAGCTTTAATCCAAATCCGTTTTTTCTGAACGGGAACAGGAAGACATCACTTCTTTTAAGGACCGCGTCAAATTCAGCATCTGTAACTCTACCCGTAAAATGAACCCTCTGGTACAATCCAACCTGCCGAACAAGTTTTTTCAAATAATTGGTATAATCTTCATCCCCGGTTCCAACTATTGTCATCAATGTGTTGGGTCTTGCATCTGCTATTCTGTCGAAGGCCTTAATTGCAATATCAGGACCATTGTTTTCAACGAGCCCCCCCACATAACAGAACCTGACAAACCCCTTTTCAGCACCGATCCTGGGCAAATTTCCATATCTCTCTATGTCTGTGCCCGTTGGGATTATTTCTGAACTCTGATATTGTTTGAGTTCTGGTAAGACTTTGGGTTCGAGTCCCCGGTGAGCAAGAGTTATCAGGGAAACATTACTCAAAAAGTTATTCAACCAGCCCGACAAACTCTTTTCTTCCTGATTTGGGTCAGGAGAAAGATTAATATCCTCCCAAATTGATGCTATGCAGGCTGGGTGTTTTGCGGCATGCCAGCAAAGAGTGCGGTTAAATGGACTGTGAACATGAACGATATCAAATTTGTGTTTGTTAACGACATCCCAACCTGTCCAGAATTTTTTTACACTCCCAAAAATCCCATTTGAGCTTTCTTGCTCCGACTCTGTACTATTATAATAGTGAGTGCTAATATTAGAAATTTCTCCGGGAGTTGTTGAAAGAAATTCCAACTTATGTCCAAGACTCACCAGATATTTCGCCCAGAGACGAATCTTCTCACTCTGGATGTTCCCTATAAATAGGATACTATATTTATCACTCATTAGCTTTCCCACTCCTTCGAACCAGTAAAATTTGGTATGCTAAAAACATCCAAAACAGGATAATTACCTGAGGATGATGAAAGGGTGAATCTACCATTGATGCTGCGAGAGAGGCAATAAAGCCAATATTAAGACTAAGCAATAGCCGATCATCGGCATTCCAGTTCTCCTTCCGCATCTCCACTACACGCTTAAATGCTCTGATGAATACGGCAATGATGATGTAGAAATACGCTGAAATCCCAATCAAACCGTATTCAAACCACCATCTTAGATATACATTGTGGGCATGTTCCGCTCTTACAATACTGCCAGGGAAATTAATGGGATAAATATACCTATAGCTGTCTATACCCATTCCAAAAAGCCAATATCGAGGTAGTAATTCAAATGAATTGAGCCAGATTTGTACTCGCCCTACAGATGACCAATCGGGAGTAGAAGTCATTCCAAATGTCATCATCAAACGGTAGAGAATCAGAGAAGGTAAGATGAGCGCTCCGGCAATAAAAACGGGCATCATAACCTTAAATACCTGACGATCTTTCCAGGCAAATATGCCCATAGTTATAAATGATGTTAGATATGCTGCCCTTGATTGAGTTACAAATATACCTGCAAATATTCCCAGTAAAATGATCCAATTTCTTACTTTTTTGCCTACATTTTTCTCATAGAGTACACTCATAATTGCAAAAGGAAGTATCATTCCAAAAAAACAACCAGCGGGGTTGAAATTGACCCAACCAAGAATTACTCTTGTATAACCGATTATGAGATAACGAATAAGACTTGCCCACCCAATAAGTGCCGCGAAGGTACATATCACCCTCATGGTTTTTTCAATAGACCTATTTGATGGTTCCAAGTTGAAGAGGATGACAAAAACCAGAATGGGAAACAACAGATTAAATCGAAAGAGATATTGAGCTTCTGACACCTCGTATGCATTTGTTACTCCCCAGAGCCCGGATAGGACAATTAGACCAATTACTATCGGGTATACAATACTGATGCTTAGTTTACCTGCCTGCAATCTCCCAGCAAGAAATGAGATAAAGAAGAGAAGCACCAGTGCAAATATTAGACGGTGATCTGTGTTGAAAAATATCAGAGGAAAAATGTAGATTGCAAAATTTCTAACATCAAAAAAGAAAATCAATCCAACTAAAGAGATTACAACTCCAATGGTTATTAGAGCAACCGTTGGAGAATACACATACGTAGCTAATAAAACTGGCAGAGCAACACATACAGCCAGCAATCCTATGGAAATGAAAGAATTCGGAGGTGAATATTTACCTGGTGAAAGTAGTATTTTGTACTTATTAATCACCCGTTTTTATGCCCTATTCGGAATGTATTAATTATCTTTTGCACTTTTTTCCAGTCCTCTTCATTCTTTTTCGAAAGAGAAAAGGTGTATTCCAGAATCAAAACGATCACAAGAGTAACAACTACCGAGAGTGCTCCTGAAACCATGACAATTAACTTTCGAGCAGGTCGGGTTTTATAATTTGGGACAACGGCTCGATCAAGGATCTGGACATTTGCGGTTTCGCGTTCTTCTTGAATTCTCGCACTCTCATATTGAGGATAAATGAATTCCAACAAAGAAGACTGAACACGAACTCGACGAATTATATCGGCATATTTTCTGCCAAGTTCAGGCAATTCCTGTAGCCCAATAAAAAGACCGCCCTCCTGCCCACTAATCATTCTGTCATATTGAGATTCTAATTCTTCGCTCATCAATTGCAGCTGCTCAACCATCGGGTGATTTTGGCCGAGATTATTGCGCATGACATCCAATTTTACATCATTAGCCATTTGTTGAGCTTTTATATCAGATGCAGCATGGATCATAGCAATTGTCTGGTCTGGAATTGATATCGCGTTTGTTGTTTTTTGAAAGGAAACAATGCTATCCTGCAACAATGAAAGCGAATCATTCACTCTTTGGAGTCGCTTCCCAATGTATGTTCTGTTTTTTCGAGCTGTTTCGCTGGTGATGTTACGGTATATTCTGTCCAGTTCATCAATACACGCATTTGCGATATCCGCAGATCTTCCAGGATCTTTATCTTCAATTTCAATGACAATCGCATTATCTTTTCTTGTTGTAAGAGAGTAATGACCATTGAAAGACTCTACTACATCCTCAAAAAAAAGTTCTTCAGGTATATTATAGACTTCGCGCAAGTTAAACCGTTTACAAATGGCTTCCTTAAGCGTGCGACTTGAAAGTACTGTTTGATAAATCTCATCTGTCGCAATATCAAGCCCAAAATTTGCAGCAACTCCTTTCAGGTCACTGGGCAGGAAAGATGGTATCCCACCGCCGCCACCTGAAGGTGGCAAGATAACAGCGTTCGATGAATACCATACAGGAAGCGTCAGAGCCACAATTACTGCAACGATTACGACTAAAAAGAAATTTACGATAAAAAGCAATCGCCATTTTACGAGTAGCAGCAACAAGTCAAACAGGTTCAGGTGTGCAACGGGCTCTTTTTCACTCATGTGTTTTATCCAAAAAATCTAAAAACGATAACTAAAACCAAGAAAATACCGGTCAGGTAATGTAGTTGAAACATTTCCATCAATTATGCCTGACTCAAAAACCAATCCAGGGTATGCTTCATATGCAACTGCTGTTTCCACTTCAACCCAGGATGTTCTTTCTCCATCTAAAAGATAAGCGGTTCCTGTCCATTTATTAGGATCACGCGGTATGGTCTCTGAAATTTCACCACCAACCGTTCCATGTCGATTGGTGTCAATTCTTACATTAATAGCCAGATTGCGCTTTGGTTTGTATTTCAATCTCCACCGAATCCTATCAGAATTAGGCTTCAGTGAACTACCCATGCTTGATGTCCAGGTAGTAAAGCGATTAACCGGGAAAAAATGCGAATATACAAACGGATCAATTCGAGTGTAATCCAGACTTGTTTCTAAACCTGAAATACCCAGGTTATAAAACTTGAGCCCGGCAGTATATCCAAATTTATTGCCAGGACTACCCTCCCCAAGCGTAGAAGTCTTCAGATCATCAATTAACAGTGAACCATATCCCAAGCCCCAATCCCACAAACGCAATTCGATGTCACCTGAAAGCAATACATTGTCTATGTCTCCACCATCGTGCTCTGCGGAAAAGAGAAAATTCAGTGGATTCAGATATGCAATATCAAGTCCCCGATCCCCCCAAACAATAGCTTCACTAATCCCTATTGTTAGAAAATCCTGATAGAAATACTCAAATCGGTGAGCTGCCAGCCATTTTTCCGCTGGGATGAGCCGAGTCCAGCCCTCAATGTTGGTATACAGTGAATCACCCGGGGTTTTCCAGGGAGTGAGCTTTCCTATTACATACAATAATCTGCAGTTCTCACCAATATCAAACCTGAATCGCAGGTGATTAATTGAAGGGGCTGATCCACCAATTAGTAAATGTTCTTCACCAGGTCCCCAGGCTAAACGATCTTTTCCGAAAGCGATTTCTAACAAGCCAGTTTGAAAAGTTAGATATGCTTCCGTCAGATCATAATATGTTTCAGATCCGCCCAATAATGGACCAACATATCCCCATCGATCCTCGAGTAGATTACTCCTATGTCTGTATGGAGAATTTCCCTTCTCAACATGATCTACAAATCTGAAAGAAAAACCAATCTTATTTTGAACGTGCCCTCTGAACTGGATACCGGTTGCACGTCTAAAGACTGTCTTCTCTTCAGCAATATCCCAACGAGCGGTTATTATTGGGTCAAAGATAAAGCTAAAATACTCAGTTTGCAAGGAGCCCAAATGCCAGTGTGGGGAATTTACTCCGGAAATGACATCCACATTCATGTCAGCATTGGACTTTCTTTCGATAATCCGTTCGATATCCAATGCAAATTCTCCTACATAATACTCAAGTTCATCATGTAAAACTCTGTCATTCAGACTATGCTGGTTCCGGTATATATCCAGAATATACCGACTGATTTCAATTCTTGACAGCGGTTTCAGGGTAGTTGCAGAAACTGGTATCAGGCCTCGGGACGCACAATTATCGAGAAATGAATAGATGTCGTTCCCGACCGGCACAAATGAAGATGACTTTAGGTTTATCTCGTTAGAGTAACCGAATCCGATCTGTGCTAGAATAACAGCAACAATTATCTGATATTTCAGTCTTTTTTTCAACGTTCGACATACTGACGTTTATAATATTCAAGATAATCACCGGAAATCACCTGATTCACCCAATCCAAATTATTAAGATACCAATTCACAGTCATCTTGATGGCATCCTCAAATTTGAATTGTGGCTCCCATCCAAGCTCGGATGTAATTTTTGAATTGTCCATAGCATATCGGCGGTCGTGACCAAGTCTGTCTTTTACAAAGGTAATTAGAGATTCACTCTTTTTCATTTCTTTCAGTACAAGCTTAATCAGATCAAGATTATACATCTCACTATTGCCACCGAGATTATATACTTCACCGGTGCGCCCTTTTTCAAATATATCAACCAGACCCCGGCAATGATCGGTAACATATATCCAATCACGGACTTGCATACCATCACCATATACCGGAATCGGTTTATCCTGTTTGGCGTTATTGATCAGCAGAGGTATCAACTTTTCTGGAAATTGGTACGGCCCATAATTGTTTGAACAACGGGAAATGACAACAGGAAGCCCATAGGTGGCATGATATGCCTTCGCAAGCAAATCACCGGATGTTTTTGAAGCTGAGTAAGGGCTGTTTGGATCAAGGTGGTTATCTTCAGTAAATGGTGGATCATCTTTCGATAAACTGCCATAAACTTCATCAGTAGACACCTGCAGGAATTTCTCAATCTTGTGACCACGTGCCGCGTCCAATAATTTCTGTGTACCGATTACATTCGTATTTAGAAATGGACCAGGATCATCAATTGATCGGTCGACATGAGATTCAGCAGCCAGATGCATAACACCCCAGCAATCTTTCATTGCCCTATTTACGGCATCAGTATCTGTAACGTCACCTCGAACAAAGGTATAATTAGGATTTTTCTCGACACTTGCAAGGGATGCCAAATTACCCGCATATGTAAGCATATCAAAATTTATAATATGCCAATCTGGTTTCTCAGCAAGGATGTAACGTATAAGATTTACACCTATAAATCCTGCTCCACCAGTAATCATAACCTTCTTCATTCTTCTGCCTCTTTTTTGAGATATTGTTCTTTACTAAAAGAACTTTACATCCCAATTGTATCCAATCTCGGGATCATCCCAATCTTTGCGAAATTCATCAGGATTCTTGTAGTTGTATACTTCAGAAGTCATGTTAATTACAAGAGATTCTGTTTCAGAAATGCACTTCCAACCGTGATATACCATTGGTGGTATCTTCACTAACATCGGATTTTTATCTCCGATAAAAAACTCTTGAATTTCACCTTTTGTAGGGCTGTCCTCACGCGGATCGAAAAGGACGAGTTTAATCATACCCTGCACACAAGTAACATGATCGATTTGTTCCAGATGATAATGCCAGGCTTTAACTACACCTGGATAATTTGTTGTCATGTATACCTGACCAAACTTTTCAAAGACTTCATCATCGTTTCGGATTATTTCCATCAAACGACCTCTTTCATCCGGGATAACTCTGTGAATCTTTGTTTCAACTCCTTCAATCATCTTAGGTTCCTTTCGGATAAAATTATTTTGTTCGGCTGCCACAACCTAATAAGGTATCAAACAATAATGCTTGAGTCAATTTGTCAACCCAAATTTCTCAAGCAAAAAGAGAAACCCCCCAATCCATGCTACGATTGGGGGGTATTCTGGTCTTTCTTTTCCTGTTTAGCGGACTAAAACAGCCTTCTGCATTGCTACAAAGTTACCGGATTGCATTTTAATAATGTAAATTCCGGATGAGATGCCATTTGCATTCCAAACTGTTGAATAATGCCCGGCTGTTTTGTCACCTTGAATTAGTTCGGTGACTTTTTGACCTGACATATTCCACACTGTAACAGAAACATTACTCTTACTCGGCACACCGAAGTTGATAGTTGTTTCAGGATTAAATGGATTCGGATAGCTCGGATTCATGTAGAATACAGATGGAATTGATGATTCCTGACCATTGGGAACATCAAGAGCATGAAGTATAATAGTGAAAGGTGCATTTCCAGAAACCATGGAGAATTCACTATCAACAGCCCAAACTCTCCAGCTTACAGTTGCCTCAGCACTACGATCAATGCTAAGCCCTTCAGAAATGTCCATTGTTGGAATCATCGCTTCAAGCTCCGCCATTGGACCTACCGCAACTGTATCATCCACACCTTCCATGAAAAAGACAACGGTGTAGTTTACCATATCTTGTTCAAATTCGTTCTGAACAGCTTCTGCCCATGTGAATGTTAGATTTTCTTCATCCGAAACCTCGCTTCCAGTCGCAGGGGTCAGCTGGTCAAAAGCATCCGGAGCATCATTAACGGAGTTAACAGCAACGGTGAATGCAGCTACAAGCGGTGCGTCTCCAGCATCATCGGTGACTGTAAGTGTAACATCAAGTGGATCACCACCGGCAGTGTTGAAATTCTCCGCAGGATTTGCATTCAGTATATTGTCAACAACACTGAGCCCAAGTTCACCGGGATTAACCGTTAACTCAAAGTTCAACTGATCCATGTAATTCTGATCGTTGAGATCTGCGTCTGAGAAATATGCTAGTAAATCAAGAAGCTGAACTTCACCTGCGTCTTCATCGATAGCTTGCGCTTCGACATCCTGACGTTGTTCGGGGTCTCTATTAATGTTGTTAACAGTAATACTGATTTGAACTGCATCAGAGACACCAGCTTCATCAGTTAGTGTAAATTCTGGAGTATAAGGATCTTCACGGGCATCATTAAATGTTGGTGTCCATGTTAAAGTTGCAGTTCCATCACCATTATCTACAAACACTGCTTCACGTGGAAGTCCACCGTTATCTGTCATTTCCCATGTTAATGCATCACCTTCATCAGGATCAGAACCAGCAAAGGCAACAATGAGTTCAACGTTTTCATCAACATTGATTTCTGCACCATCGGCAGGTTCCTCGATTACAGGAGGCCTGTCTTCGTTTATGACCTCAATCCAGACTTGAATTGCAGCGGCTTCTCCACCCGGATCTTCGACTGAAAAGACAGGAGTATAAGGTTCGACTCTGCCTGCATTCAAGTCAGGGGTCCAGGTAAATGTTGCAGTACCATCTTCATTGTCTACAAATTCATGACCACCGGGTAAACCACCTTCATCAGCAATAACCCAAGCCAATGCATCTTCATCAGCGTCGGATGCAGTGAACTGAATCACAAGTTCCTGTTCTTCAGCAACACGGTATGCTGGAAGTTGATTGTCTGGATCACCCTCAGGTGCTTCGATTACAGGACCATCGTTTACGGCTTCTACAATAAGATCGAAGGTGAATTCTTCATATTCATCACGACGTGGTGTGGATTGTTGAGCAATACCAATCTCAATGGATCGAACTGAACGTTCTGCGAAATCTATTGTGAATTGTTCGGTATTGATGTTTCTCACACTTCGAGAATTTCTAACATCCCGATCACGTTGATCATCAGCTACGATGATAATGTCATCAATCCTGCCAAAATAGTTTGCATCCGGCATGATTTGATAAACATTTTCACGCGAGATTTGATGTGAAATGTTATCGATATCATTGTCTCTTGGGTAAAACTCAAGATCATCACCATCAGGGTCCATAAATAAATCGTCGAGATCAACAACGTCAACCCAGCCAGCA
The DNA here is from genome assembly GCA_018644935.1 of Calditrichota bacterium. Taxonomy (GTDB): domain Bacteria; phylum Electryoneota; class AABM5-125-24; order Hatepunaeales; family Hatepunaeaceae; genus JABGPL01. The sequence continues at coordinate 29,289 of JABGPL010000001.1, forward strand.
TCTTCTTGAATTGTGAACTCGTTGTCGTCTCCAAAGACATTTTGTCTAACTTGATCTACAATTTCAGGTGGATCATTAACAGGGGTAATTTCCACGAAAACAGAAGTTCTGTCTTCAACATTACCATTTGTTGCATGGAAATTAAGTTCATAACGCCCAGCATCGCCACCACCTGTCTGCCAGATGAAATGACCAACATTGTCAGCAAAGTTAAACTCTGCATTATCGAGATTCTCAAATTCATCCTGATTTGTCCAGGTGAAATTGAATTCCCCTTCAGCATTTGCCAACTCTAAATCGAACTGAATTACTTCCCCTTCTTGTTCCATCTGCCTGTCAACTGGGACAATCGAAAAAATGTTCTCAATTCCCAAAGTAATGACGGTAAAACCATTCACTACCCAGTTCAAACCACCATTAAGAACGTTTACTTCCTCAAATGCATGGTCAACCCCAGCGCCGAAATCGTAGAAACGGAAGGACATCTCTTCATCATTTTCAAATCCTTCAATAAGCAGAAGTGTCTCTGCATCATCACCCCATGCAGACAAGCCTAAGGGCCTTCGAGGATCAACAACCTGAGATGCTCCCGCACACATACCAGCAGGAGTAAAGACGGCCACTTCGTCGTCGACACCTGGAGGTGCGCCACCTATATCTATTTCATTAACGAGAATAGAGTGGTTATTTCCAGATCTTCCATGAACAAAAAATCCTTCATATTCTGAACCGATACCTGCTAAATTCAGCGTAGCTCCCGGGAAATGACCATCATTCGAATTGACGGCAACCAATCCCTCGTAACCAATTGCGGAAGCAGGTGTGAAAGTAATTGTAAATTCAGCTTCTTCACCTGGTGCAAGTACTACTTCATCCTGTTCAAATGCAACGTCGTAGACCTGCATATCAGTGTCTATGGACCCAATGATCAGGTCGGCTCCACCGATATTCCGAACAGTCATGACTGCTTCAACAGCGTCACCAATTCCAACCGGCCCAAATTCGATTAATTCAGGTTCCACAACAATGTAAGGCTCTTCACTCATCGCGTTAGCAGTTAACTCGACTGTTGTGTTTGCATTAACTTCAAAGACTTCAGGTCCCTCAACGATGTTCGCACCGCACTCAAGCTCTTCACCGGTTGAATTATCCCAGTACATGAAGCTAAAGGCTTCACCGTTTATAAAACCATCGCGGAATTCACTATTCGGATCATCACCGAACATCGCAAATCCGAGATCTTCTTCAACATCAACAACAATTTGACCTGCACATACGCCCTGAGATGTGAATGCCGCAATTTCATCACCATCAAAGAGTGGCATTTCCATATCCTGAAGTGTCACTATAATCGCTTCCGCAACAATAATATTGTGGGCGATACCAGTGTTCAGCGTGAGGAAATGACTGTCTGATTCAGAACCCCATCCTTGAATTGGGAAATCAAGATTTTCACGGTCTACCACATTGGTTTCAAGCGTAACAACCGTGTTATATGCTTGTGCAGCAGCTGGCAGGAATGACAAGTTCAAAATCCTTGCTTCACCCGGTGCAATGATAATCTCATTTCCATCCCAATCGAGATCAAATGCGTCATCACCTTCGATTGTAACATTGGTGATTACCAGATTTGCACCACCGGAACTTATTAACTCAAAATCCCAGTTATAGGCTTCACCTACAGGATGAACGCCCATGTAATAATTGTCAGCCAAATCAATGTCAGGATTGCGTGGTTCAACCACTCCATCACCATAGACATCAATGAAAATGACTCCATTACTTGGATCATTGGAATTAATTGACAACCGACCTGTGTATTCACGCTCTTCTGTCGGATTGAAGGTTACAGTGACTTCCATTTGATCATTTTGACCAAGACTGACTTCACCTTCGAAATCGGTTGTGAATTCGTTAAGGTCAGATTCTATCGATGCGACAACAAGTTCACCAAGTCCCCGATTTCCGAGCATGAATGTCCATTCTGCAACTTCATCACCCTCAAATCTAACTTGACCGAAATATCGTCTGGAACGATTCACGAAGATTTCCGGGGGAGGATCTTCAGATACTGCAGCAAGAGTTAAAACTGTAAAACCATTTGCCTGATAAACTTCCGCACCCTGAATATATTCTGGAACAGCCCATGCCTCTAATCCCTGATCAGCACTCCAAACCAGATAATTGAAATTATCTTCAACCAGCAGACCATCAACAATTTCACTTTCAGGATCGTCACCAAATGCGGTTAGTCCAACACGACCCTGATCATCGACAACGCCGCCACCAACGAGGAGACCGTCATCTTTGAAGATTCCAACTTCATCACCTTCGACTAGAGCCTCACCATCAAGAGTTGCTTCCTGAACAAGAAGACTATGATTTTCAGCAATAATATACCACTGGAAGTGTGTACCGCGATCGGCACCACTCACTCCGCCTAAAGCAACGGTAATTTCTGGATTATCTTCATCGTTACTGGAAATTGTAAGACTTCCTTCATAGAAATCAACATCTTCTGGAGCAAATGTAACAGAAATAAACCACCTATCTCCTGCCCTAATACGTACTTCCTGATTAAAATCTGTTGAGAATACTTGATTATCGCTCTCAATTGCTGTGACAAATAAATCATCAGCACCCTCGTTCATAATCGGGAATCTCCAGGTCATCTCCTCACCAACAACCGAGTAACCGAAGAAATATTCTGCATCTTCTTCTTCAATTGCAATTATTGGTGGATTATCCCGATTAACACCACGACCATTCAAACGTACTACAAAATCACCGTCATTAGTCGGATCATTGGAATGAATAGTCATATTAGCGCCAAAAACTTCTTCAGCGTCCGGTGTAAAAGTAACAGTAATTTGAGAAGCTTCCCCGGAAGGAATATCTACGTCCGCTTCAAAATCAGAAGAAAAAGCTTCATCGTCGATGACAACCTGATCAATTGTTAAAGTTTCATCTCCAACATTTGTAACAGTCAGAACCATCGCTCTATTCTCACCAAGGCGAATATTTCCGTAATTCAAGATTTCATGAGAATACTCTCCTGTTGGAGGAAGTGCAGGTTCTCCGCTACCATTCAGTGATATTTCAAGATCTCCATCATTATCGGGGTCATTTGAACTAATGGTAAGGGTAGCAGCCTGAGCACCTTCCTCTTCAGGGGAGAAGGTTACTGTAAACTCAGCTTCTCCATTAGGTGATAGGATGACCTCTTCATCTGGGAAATTAACAGAAAAGAATTCAGCTCCGTCCCCTGCAATCACCATTGCATCGAGGACTAAATCTGCGTTACCTTCGTTCGTTACCGAAAATGCCATTTCTGCATCTTCACCGATTCTGACATCGCCAAAATCAATAGCGTCGGTACTTGCAGCGATTCCTGGCACTTGTTCGCCGCCACCGCGTTCTCCACTAAGTGTGAGAACTGCAAAACCATTTCCTACAAAGACTGCTTCACCGACTTGAAATTCACTAGCAACGTCTTCGATTACTTGCTCATTTTCAGAATCCCAATAACGGAATTCAATTGGGCGATTTGCAGGAAAACCGTTATTTTGGCCTTGTTCAGCCCCCCAGGCAGCAAGCCCCAATGGATCATCGGGGAAACCTTCAGGTATTATGCCAGCCCCGGCACAAACTCCATCTTCTGTGAAAAGACCAATTTCATCTCCTGGTATGAGTGATTCACCATCCAGGAGAGCGGCCGTGACAATCATACTCATATTGACATCAGTTATTTCGAACTCGAAAACCTGAGCAATAACCGCAGGCGCGAATGAGAATAGCACAATAGCTAATGCAACACTAAGCGATAGCCTTTTTACATGCATTTTACCTCCCTGTAACTTCTGGTCTTGGATGGTTATGTGGAGCTTTTTATTATGGCTGTTTATCAACCATTTAATCCACCTAACCAACTCGTAGATATGTGCGTTATTAATTTTTCTAAATTTTGTCTGAAGAAAGAGTTAAATTATTATCTTCAGAAAGAATGAAAACTAATTCCTTTTTTCTTATTTGTCAAGTGTTACACCGCTATTGCTTAGCTTGCTAAAAGTATCATCATGACTTAAAGAGATAAGAATAAAAAAAAATGTCTTTATCTTCATTGTTAAATTACTGAATTAGTACCAGTTTCCTCGCATAACTCCGTCGAGGTGTCGAAACATTCATCATATAAATTCCACTCGGCCAACCCTCAGCATTGATCGTGATCTTATGCCATCCGGCAGAGTAGTCAGTTGCTTCGATTTGAGCTACTGTTTGTCCTTTCAAATTGATTATAACACCTGATAATCTCGTTTTCTCAGGTAAACCAAAATGCAGCGTAGTTCGGTTGTTAAACGGGTTTGGGTATATTCGATCGATTACAAACTCCTGTGGTGTTGTTACACTCACAATCTCTGAACGAATCACAGAAAAGCCATCCGATGAATAATTGTCATCCCCGTAGAGTACTTTCGTCTTTAGTTGATGTTCTCTGACCTTAGATTTCAAAGAGACAGACCATTCTTCACCCTCAACGGCACCTTCAATCTCTACTGTAGCAGGGTCATCACCTCGAATAATGATCCCACAGGGATCTGAGGTATAATAACCATGCCCAATCAATCGCCCATCATCATTTGAATTCACCAGTATTTCCAGTCCCGGCTCAGGATTAGCTCCATTAATTTCGGTGATTAATAGACTCATGTCAGAACCCGTTGGCTGCAACTTCCCGTCTAATGCTGGAGTTCCAATTCGATTCATGCCACCATCACCGGGATTATACACCAAATCAAGTGCTTCAGTTACCTTGACTTTGTATCCCTGTCCGGGTATCAATGTTCGGAGCCCAAAGAATCCAAATTCCGGGACAAGGAATAATCCTGTACCATCCTTGGCAATTTGTATCCGATCTAAAATCTCGCTGAATGCGATCCGGCTCTCAATCTCTTCACCAAGTAGATAGCTGATAGCATTCCATCCCAGATTCAGGTGAATCGGTGTATCGGTCGGTATACGATCACCAATGGCAGTGAAACTCTCGTCCACAGTTACATTTATCTGATATCCACCAAGTGAGTTCCATTCGCCCAGACCATTGAAGTTTTGAGCAGGCCACCAGAATCTCCCAATTCCGTCTTTAGCGATAACCAGGTTTCCACGGTCATTTATATCACCAAGGACATCAGCAACCATTGGTTCAAATGGATCGATATAAATTGACACCAGATTCCATCGTTCGATCAAATCAACCACCTGTCTCTCTGGTAATCCAATTGTCAGGATGATTGAAGTTTCACCCCCAACGCGGAAAATTCCGGGACCTTCAATTACCTCTGCCTCTCCCTCATATTCCATGTCATCATCTGGTACCCAGACGACAAATCTGAATTGCTCTCCCTGCTGAAAGCCGTCCTCCGCTTGATAAGCAAATAGCTCACCAGGAGGCATCAACCAACGGTGAACACCGCCAATTTGATCACGAGGTGTGTATACTGCGATCTCGCTGCCGACTGGCAATTCTCCCATCCCATATTCAACATTTTCAATCGTTATCGTGTGAAAATCTTCAGTTATGGGCGGATTGTCAAAATGCTGAAATCCATCAATTATATTTGCAGTAAATGGTATTGTTACTGCATCATCTCCATATACCCGAACGATAATTTCCCCTTCGTATTCATCCCCTTCTTCAGCATCAAAAGGAACATCAACACTTAAGGTAAGGGTTAGCTCGCCATCGGGTTCGATCATACCCGATTCCGGATCTACACTCAAGAATCCGAACCTGCGGTTCAGCTCTAATCCGGTCATGTATTGCTCACCACTTCCAGTAACAGAGCCGAGTATCCATCGATCCTCATCCCATGCGCCAGTAATAAAGCAACCAGTGGGTGCTCCATCAAGAGTATGCACCTGTTCAATAGTACCTTCTATCGGATTTGAACGGTATATTCCGGTTGAACCGTCTTCTTCGAGGTTAACAGCATACAAGAACATTCCATCTGGATCATTCGGATGTATTGCAAAACCGTAAATTCCAGTAAGACCGTGTTCAGCCCATTGCACTTGAACTTCACCCTGACGGTCGACAAAATACCAGTCACTGTTCCACTCGGCTGTCCAGAATCCATCTAATTCAGCATCATAAGCCAAAGCACGGTTTAGCTCAATGGGAGCTCCCGGTTGTTCTGATCTGAATTCACCACGGGTTGTGAAGCCATATATCCGATTATTTTGTGATGCATATAGGAGCTCTCCGTCCCAAGCAAGATCCCGTAAGCCCCAGCCAATGATTTCAACCGGCTGGTTGAACGAAGATAAATAATTTCCCTCCCAATCGAGAACGGAAAGTACTGGTCCAGCGACCGGATCTGCACATGTGAGGATGAACTTGTCCTCTGCAAACTCCGCTCCCATAATACGACTATACCGACCTCTATCTGTTGCATTCCATTCAAAAACAACATCCCATGGATCATCGCGCTGTGGACCTTGACCAGATAATGTTCTCACCGATCGTCTGTTATTACCGTCATTCATGATACCCGGATTGCTCAATACTCGAACCCAGAATGGGGTTTCCCTATTTGTCTCATTGGTAAGAATTAGTTCAACATCGAGCCTGTCATTTCCACCGAGGTCAAACTCCAGAGCTTCAGGATCAACAGTAAGCCGTGCTTCGATCAGGTCAACTTCCAGGACTTGAGCCTCGTTTGCTTCAAGTTCATCCTCTATTATTGTGGGATGGAATCCGGCTTTTGATATTGTAACCGTTACATCTCCCGGAAGGGTGTAGGATAGGAAGAAAATACCATTAAAGTTGGTTGTGACGGTTTCCCTTCCATTTGTTACTGTTGCGTTGGGAACAGGTTGTCCATCCTGATTAGAGACGATTCCTGAAATTCTCGCATATTCGGGAATTGTGCATCCCCAGAATACTACATCATCAAGGTACCAGCCAGGATAATTGCTGATTAAATGATCAGAGGCAAAAACCCATTTAAATCGAACTAATGCATCCGCATATTCGGAAAGGTCAAATGATACTAATTCCCAACCATTCGTGCGTCCTGAAAATCCAGGAGTATTTATCAATCCGGCAACGTTTTGATCGGGGTAATCATCAACTGGTACGATCAGCTCCCACTCTCCACCATTTACTGATATTTGCAACTGTCCACCATCGTGTCCGGTTTCAGTTTCCAGAAAATGATAAAACTCGAGCCTACCAGATTCAGAATCAACAAAGAATTCCGGGATGGTTGTGATCGACCATGTGACATCATTTTCATACTCACCTTCGTTAGGTCTCGTCGCGTAGGCAAAATCTCCTGAATGAGCATCATCAGGTCCATTACGGAGGAAATCTGACCTTCTCCAGCTATTTGCTCGAGGTTCAGCATTGAACACGGGAGTGTTATTCTCAAAATCAAATACTATCGCCTGACCAAGTGGAATGTGTATTTCTTCAGGCACAGACCTGTTTGGAACCTCATCAAATGCTACTGCCCCGACGGTGTGCCAACCATCCTGACCTTCTTCAAGTTCACCTTCCCAGAAAAGGACTTCAGGATCGTTAATTATTGCTACCTGCTCCCCATCAACGTACAATTCGCAACCCGCATAATCGACACATCGACTGAAGTCTGCGTTTATAAACGGTGGTTCCCAGGTGATCGTATAACTCAACCCGTCAATTTCAACCTCTAAATCTTCCACAGGTCCGGGAGACATGTTAGCCACTCCAGATACTTCAATCCCGTCGAATTCTTCTGACTCCTCTACATCTTCAGGATTCGGGAAAATGGCTCCTATTGAATAGATATATTCAGTATTTTCATTATCTTCATCATCACCATTTATCTCATGAATCCATTCGAATTCACCCGGGTCAAGAGGTGCTTCCAATGCGGGGATGCGCTCATCACCATTGTGGATGTAGACCATAAAACCAATAATGTCATCTCGTTGTGGATTCCGATAGTGGGTATACCCTCTGCTCCAATCGAATGCAAGAGACGGAACTCTACTTCCAGGATAAGCAGGATTTAACAAGACAACAGAGTCAATGCTATCCTCAAGAACATCCTCATCACCACCTGGAATATGCCTCACCTGCCGTCTGATGAGACGTTGCTCATCTTCAAATTGGCTCCAAATTACAACCCCTACTACCTGATCTCCGGGGATTTGATCATATGCTTGCCATTCCCCACTGAACCGAACAAAACTCGTTCCATCATTGTCATAAGATTCATCAAGTCCAACAGCCTCGGTACCCCATTCGTCCGGGTCCTGACTCCATCCAAGGTAAAACGGACCTTCCATGAAGCGAAGGGTTGGCTCATCAAAGGTATTCAGAGTATCCCATCCGTTACCATTGTTTCGCATTCGATCCACTAACTGGTTCCTGAAAATCTCTTCTCCGGGCAAGCCCGTCTCCGGATCTTCTGTGAAAATGTGAACTCTATAATCATTCAGACTACCATCAGGCCAACCATTGTTTCCCCCAACCGGACCATTTCGGCGGGTAGTATAAAGATCGAGACGACTGATATCAAATTGTCCTTCAATATCAAATCTAGTGGCAATAATGTCGTCGTCTTCCTGCAAATATATGGCATTGGAAACAACACCGCTGTGCATTTGAACATTGGAGAAATCACCTCCAAGACCCGGTGGCAGCCAATGAATGACAATTCTGTCATCGTAACCACCGTTGGTATGGACTGCACGGATACTAGCGCGGTCATCCATCTCAAAGTCGAGTGCAGTATCATTCTGGTTTTCAATAACCACATCAGCAACCGTCATTCTCGCCCAATTTTCACGATAGGCTGTGACATCATAGGTACCGACAGGCAGTTCCATGAAAAATTCACCATTCTCATCGGTAACTTCAGTAAAGACTTCGCGATTGTCGCCCAAAAGTACTGCGATTATCTCAACGTCTTCCAAAATTTGGTTTTCGCCATCAATCACATAAACCGACGTAACAACTCCGGTTAGACCTCCCTCTTCAGCCGGGAATAAAGTCACCTCTAAATTCTCAATCACTTCATCCGGTGCAAGTTGAATCACATCACTTACAAAAGGAATATAGCGGGGCTCATTGTCAACTTCTAGAATGTAATCACCAGGCGAAAGCCGTGGAAATGAAAACAAACCATCCTCGTCAGGAATAGCTTCTATTCCCGCTTGAGCAATATCCTGTCTGTGTAAAAAGACTGTAGTTAAGTTGTGAAGCGGTTCATCATCGTCCAATACCACCGTACCATTTAAAGATGCTGCGCCACCCTCAACGACCAATTCACAATGAACCTGATGGATTGTCCCGGTCATTCTGTCTATTATTTCAATTTGAGCCATCCGGACTTCATCAAACAGGTTTTCAGATTTGAAAGTAACTGTTAATTCTGTCTCAGCCCCCCCAGCAAGATCACCTGCTATTGGTGTGACACTTATCCAACTATCATGAGGGTAAAGCTCATAGAGTTTAACAATATCACCATCCTCACCTTGAATTAGTGCCCCAACTACGTAAGAATGCGTATCATACAGGTACGTAACAAACATACCACCACCAAATCCCTCTCCTTCTGCTGCGGTTTCAATTTGACGCGCCATCTCGCGAGTTTCGGGATTATACCGATATATTGCTGCTCCACCGTTTTCTGATTCCTGATTGTGAATATACAGATAAGCTCCGTCCGGATCAGAAGGATTCCACGCCATACCTGTTACGCCAGTCAGACCGTGCTGGAGATTTCGGTCGAGAATATTGCTGTTCCTGTCAACCTTATACAAACCATCATCCCAGTCTCCAACCCAGAATACGTCCTCATCGGGAACATACGCTATCGCTCGATTTATTTCGAGTGGTGCTCCGGTGAATTCTCCTCTTAATAAGCCAGATTCGCCGCTCATTTCGTAAATTCTCTCATCTTGCGCCCCGTACACAGATGTACCGTCGTAGGTTAAGTCACGCAAGCCCCATCCAACAATTCTATTTCTATTTATATCTTGTGAAACATGTTCAATGAAGTTTCCATTGCGGTCATAATGATAAAAGCGACAGTCACCACTCTGAAAATCACCCGCACTGGCGATAAGACGATAATGTTCAGGTCCCTGTTGTTGCCCAAAGTTGGTTCTTATGAATTCTGCCCCGATGAAAAACTGTTCTCCTGTCTCTGCTGTTAGGTCGAATGTTTGTATCAATTCCCAGGGATCGTCTCGCCTCGGTTTACCTTCGACAATCAATCCGGACTGAGGAATGTCATCCTGAATTGCGTTGAAATTCTGACCGATAAAATGGTCAATATACACATCGTAGTTTGTCGGCGATTCCCCTGTGTTTATCAAGGTTAAAGGACGCTGCACTTCTTCGCCAAAGTTCATGTTTACAACGAATTCTTCTGGATTTGTATTAAGGTCGCTATCCCATCGAAACATAAAAAAGTCTTGAACAACGAGTTCTTCGGCACGCAGATTAGCTTCTGCATCAATCTGTATGTATCCCTGATTTCGGACATGAAATTGCCATGGATTGCCTGCTATAGGAACTTCATTGAATCTCGCATGACCATTATTATCAGTGAACTCTATTCCAAATCCTTCCAGCTCAACCTCTGCACCAACAATAGGTTCCTCGTTAAGATCATCGGAAACAATAACAAGCAGTGACCCTAATACAGGCTCCTCAATTGTTAAATCATCAATAAACCAGCCAGTATAAGGTCTGAAATTGCTATCATCTGATTGAAAATTAAACCTGATTTGAACGACCTCACCAACATATTCACCGAGGTCGAACAGAGCTTCTTCCCAGTCATCAAAGGTACCGGTATATCCAGAGCCTGCATTAAGAGCAAAGATGTCATCTGCGGTATAACCACCCACAGGTGAAAGTAGTGACCACCTATCCCCGCCATCTGAAGAAATTTGTACCTGGCATCCGTCCCAACCTTCTTCAACATCTAGATAATGGAAAAAACTGAACCAGATTTGATCTCCTACTTCTTCCAGATTCATTTGAGGTAAATATAGCTGAAAATCCGCTAAATTAGGATAGGGACTGTCGATAACGGTTCCCCAGACATTATCTCCACTATGGGCATCCAACTCCTCCGGGTTCCCCCATTGCCATGCATCTTGCGCTGGTATTGGATTTAGAGCTCCGTTAAATTGTTCAAAATCCTGAGTCCAGCCCGGTCCTACAATCGCAGTCGGAACGGCAAACACAGGTCCGGCAATTTCCGAAACACCATTTGGATTTGAATAAACTGCTCTGACTGCAAACAAATAAAGCTGATTGTTTTCGAGCTCAATCACAGTCAGTTCGTGTGCATTTGTAAAGGCGTATTCCTCACCGTTCATGAAGATCTGGAAGGACTCTAGTTCATCCCGCTGTGGGGCTTGTTCGCTAGCCAGTAACGCGGTTTCAAGTTGCTCTCTCAGTTCGACTATTCTGTCTCTATCGGCATCTGATGGTTTTAGACTGTTTCTTGGTTGGGACAGTCTGGCGATCTCGCGTTGCAGGTCTAACACATTGCGACCAATAATCTGTTGGGCCCTTCTTGGGTGATCCCAACTCAGTGTTACTTCTCCATCGCCTACCTGCGCAACAAGATTCAAAGGTGGAGGAAATTCGGGAGGTGGGGACCGGAAAAACTCAATCATCAAATCCATGAGCTGTTCTTTGGTACCACGATCTCCATCTACCAAACCACCAAACTCAAACGAGCATCCTATAGTGCGGTACGCCTCGCCCATAAATGCGACCATGCCGACGAATTCTTCTTCGTTGTCAATAAAGGAAAATATCCCTTCAGCTCCTTCCTGAGCCTGTAAATGATCTACAAAAGCATTGTGCTGTGCCTGATAATCATTAAACCGGAATCCCTCTGTAAATGTGCCATCATGACCCATTACGGGAGGGTCAAGTCTTTCTCCGTCAGCAATTCCATTAATGTGGAAATATGGGTGTGCATTCGTCGCGTCATCATTATTCCATGTATCAGATCCTTCAAGATAGACCGCTCCACCCGCCTCAATATAATCAGCGACTACCTGACCTTCAGCCTCTGTCAACGGGTGATAGTGCTCACCATTGATTCCATAATTTCCGAGATTAATGAAGACGGCTTCAAATTCCCGTAAATCCTCTGGCAACTGGTCACCTTCACCATCTAAAAATCTTAAATGTGCAACTGTATGGTCAAGTGCACGCAGAGCTGCTTCTTGCGCGTTACCAGATTCAGTTTCAGCGGTTGCATCCCAGATCAGGAAACTACCCGGACCATGGGTGGAAACTAACAGGGCAGTCTCATTTTGTATATCAATACCTTCACCATTATTCCGGAGAGTAAGTCCCTGAGTACCTGTTAGGTTTTCTATCCCTATTGTCCCAACATCAAGGTCGAACTCTTCTCCAATCTCCCTGTACTGGAAAATTATATCACCATTTGGCTCAAGGATAATTTGCATGGTTATCACATTCTCAGGCGAGCGTCCGTCCTCATTGCGCTCACCAACATTGTGATATTGAATTACTCGTTTCCCATTGCGCAAACCTTGTAACACAACTCCATCTGCCCAGAAAGCAGAGGGATCGAGATCTTTCCAATAGGGTGCAATGATATTGTTAGGAACGTTTTCGGTGGGGAATTGTTCATTTTCAAAATTGTTATACCCCTCAATAGGTCCAAATCCAATAAACCCATTTGAACTTACCCAAAATTGCTCATAGATTTGGCCGTAAAACTGAAAAGGGTATCCAATATTGTATGGACCAAAAAAATCGTTATTCCGAATATCAACCAGAGGCTCACCGGTGTCTTCAATTTCTAACCAGTTATATTCTATTTCGAAGAGATCGTAATTATCTCTTCGAGGTTGAGCGAAAACCGGACATGTTAAGGTTGATAATAAAATCAACACCAGAAGAGTAGCAACAAACGAGATTCTCAACATTACGCGCTCCGTTTTGGGCTGAGAGTACAAATGAGTGAGTTAATTATTTTCAGGTTGAAAGCCAACCTGAATCTGCATAAACCAGAAGCTAAATTGCCGTTTTCACAACTATAAAAATCTACTTTGCAAGTGAAGAAAATGGCAAGATAGCCTCAGTTAATGCAATAATCACAGTTAAATTTTATCTTAACAGCATCAACTTTGCTGATGCTGAAGTTTCCCCAGCTTTGAAGCTGAGTATATATATACCACTGGACAATCCGTCAGCTTTCAATGACAGAGAGTGATGACCTGCTTCAAAACTACCTTGAACAAGCGATATCACTTCCCGTCCTGCTAAATCATGCACCATTAAATCTACATTCTCGGATTCAGGCAAGGAGAACTTGATTGTAGTCGAACTGTTAAACGGATTAGGGTAAGGAGCCTCAAAAACAAATTCAACAGGCAGCAGTGCATCAACAGGAACGCTGGCAACTGCATATGTATCTGTATTGAAAGTACTGTTTCCCACAATCCACGACGGCTCGATATCTGTGTTATGTCCATGCTGCCGCATTACAAAATTCAATTCATCACCTTCGATGGCTCCCTCGATATCAGAAGTACCGGGATCATCTCCCCAGATTGCCATTCCCCAGGGTCCTTCACCTGAAAGAACGGTGGACCCAACGCAAATATTGTCTTCACTGAAAGCAGCAATTTCAACATCATCATCCAAATTAGGAGACTCCGTGATTAGGAAACTCATGTTCCTGCCAGTTGGCTCAGGAGCAATGAAATATTTTGCTTTGTCGGTTGGCAATAGATTCGCAGCTTGCACTTGTTCACCAACGTTCCAGATGAGTTCTGTTTCTTCAGTTAATTGAATCTGATAACCCTGACCTCGAACCAGATTACCCATATTATCAAATCCGAAAGCTGGCAAATAGAATCTTCCCATACCATCTTTGGCTATTTCAAGAAGATCAACGATGTTTTCAAATGACACAGCCGCCCTCTGAGGATCCTCCGGGAGATAGGCAACAATTTTCCAGCCTACTTGCAGTGGAATTTGCGTTTGAACAGGTGCAAATTCTCCTTCAAACATAAGTTCAGCACCAGCTGACATCTTTGCCTGATACCCGTATCTGAAATCCCAGCCTGGTATATTGTTAAACCCAAAAAGAGGTGAATAAAATTGACCGACTGAGTTTTTGAGTAGTTGAAGAAGATCTGCTTCACCTAATCCACCCCATAATCCAATTATATCATCATCTTCAGGGATTATTGGAGTGGAAACCATATTCCAGGACTCAACGAGCTCGAGATTAAATTCATCACCTTGTGGTTCACCGCCGGATGAAAGAGTTAACACTGATACCCCACCATCATGGAAAACGTTATTACCCTGTATAAAACGAGCTTCCGTTGCATATTCGCTGCCGCTCGCAATATCCCATATTTGGAAACTCATCTCTTCATCCTCAACCAATCCATCAATCTCTTCGGTGAGGTCATTGTCTCCCCATACCGCCATGCCGACTCTTTCACCTGTCCAAAACTGAGCACCGCAGCACATTCCATCGGGTGAAAAAACCCCAATTTCAGAACCTACTGCCAATGGTTCATCATTTAAAGTCGCTTCAACGACCAGAATTGAATGATTCTGACCTGTGTTATCCACGAATTCGTAATGCATCTCAGGTAAAATCCCAGTACCGGTAACTCGGATTTCAATTACTTCTTCATCAGGAGAAGAATTTTCAATCATGATATCAGCACTAAATTCTGAAATATCTTTCGGTTCAAAATAGACTGTGACATCAACTGATCCGTTCTGTTCAATGTCAAACTCACCATCCACATCAATTGAGAATTGCTCTGCATCTTCACCGATTATTCCTATCGATGAGACATTGAGAACTTCAGCTCCGACATTGCTTATAGTAAGAACTCTTTCTGAGATTGTGCGCAGGGGAACTTCTCCGAAGATAAAGAAATTCGGTTCAATCTCAATGTCTGGTTGAGGAGGTAACCCAATACCAATCATCCCAATCTCGACCTCATTGAGGTTTGGATCATTGTTGAGAATCATCAACACTGCTTCATAATCGCCTTCATTTTCAGGGGCGAATTGAATAACTATGTCGATTCGTTCACCGTCTTCAAGTTCAACAGGCTCTCCACCTTCAATAATTTCAAAGGGAACATCGTCGGGAAGTAGTATGATTTCATCAATTACAAGAGTAACAACACTGCGACTTGAGACACGCACGGTTTGCTGGATACTTTGACCAACATTAACTGCACCAAAGTCGAGTTCTCGTTGGTCAACAAAGATACTTGGAGACTGGGCAAAAATTAATGCACCCATATCTGCCCGAGTGTCATCAATATCACGCGGTGACTCAGGATCGCCAGAATCGACACAAGGACTGCCTTCAGTAAGATTAAACTCACCTTCGTCAGGATCCATTAGCTCAGGATCTCTATCAATGTTGCCTTGACCTTCATATCCGTCTTGAATATCTGAGTATGTAATATTGTGATCAGGTGCTACAATAGAAATTTCATTGTCTTCACCATGTGTGTTGTTCCAGTGGACGCAATTTATAAGGGTTGGATCTCCGTTTCGATAAATGTGGATACCACCTCGACCGCCCTCACCATGATTTCCATAAATTGTGCAGTTTACAAGTAGTGGCTCTGCAACCTCATCCTCATTACCAGCCCGTGTTGTTATGTAAAAACCACCTCCATAACCACCTGAATCTTCAGGTCGAATTGCAGTATTTCCAAAAATAACCATATTTGAAAACGTTGGGCTTGTACCAAGACAATAAACACCTGCTCCGTATGTTCTCGAACCACCAGTTATAGTGAAACCAACCCATTTGGTTTCTCGACCTTCTCCATTCTGAAACGTTAAAACTCTACCATCACCATTTGCATCGATTATTGTTTCATTTATAAAATGATCCTCACGAGTTGTTAAGTAAAGACTTCCGACAACGATTTCGCGCCCAGTTACATCATTGATGGTCTCATTGTAAACACCGGGTTGTACGAGTACAGTATCTATTGCATCTCGACTGGCAGCATCTATTGCATCCTGAATCGTCTCACGATCATCAGGAACGTGGATTATCCTTGCATCTGTAACCTTTGGGGTCAGTGCAATCAAGAAAATAAGTATGGAAATTTGCAGATAGCGCATTTTTCGGTTACCTCACTGAAATGTTGCTTTTAATCCTAATAATGTAAGTTAGTATCTTGAAGGGAGAAAGTCAAGCTGAAAAGCGGTTTGTAAATAATATACGACTATCGCCTGTGGACTTTCGAGGGCGTCTTTATGGGTCAAATATACATAACTTATGATTTCTGATTAATTCTTTGGTTTTGAGGGAATAACCTGGATCATTTGCGATTAGTAATTAAACATTTTTTTTCAGAGTTCTGAGCATTAAGAGTTAAACGCTGAGCTATCAGAGCATGATAATCTTCAATATCTCAAATGCAATGATTGTTCCTATGGCAGCTAGAGGTATTGTGACAATCCAACTCATAAAAATCTGTCTGACGACTCGAAAATCGAGTGCTCCAATCCCACGAGCCAGCCCAACACCAATAACCGACCCAACTAACGTATGAGTAGTTGAGACCGGCATCCCAAGTTTAGAAAACAGCAAGACAACTGAAGCTGCTGAAAACTCAGCGGCAAAGCCACGCGAGGGAGTCATCGCGGTGATTTTTGTTCCGATGGTTTCGATGACCTTATATCCCAGAACCGCAAGCCCAAGAATTATTCCGGTACCTCCAAGCAGCAATATCCAATAAGGGACTTCAGATTGCAGCCCAACTATTCCGTTTTTATAAATAGACCAGATTCCAGCTAAAGGTCCTATACTATTTGCAACATCATTGGCTCCGTGAGCAAAAGCAACATAACCGGCTGTGAAAATCTGTAGAAATTTAAAGCTGCCCTCAACTTTAACAATTTGATCTGCCCGATCTCCCCCGGAAACGCCTCTCATTGCAATTCTGACGACGAAAAAGATTAATAATCCAAGTAGACCAGAGTACATGAGTGCGACTGGTAGCGGCATATCTAAATGAAGATTCTTCATTCCCTTGTACACAATCGATAAGCCTACGACCATTATGGTCAGTCCTACGAACACTGGCACAACTTTTGTTGCAGCTAAGAGTGGAAATCGATTTTCAAGTACTTTCCTCTGAATAATTCTAAAGGTCGAAAATGCAACTATACCTCCCCCAATTGGTGAAATAACCCAGCTCATTGCAATGCTTCCAACCGTCGCCCAATTCACCCCTCCAAAACCTGTTGAAACAATTCCAAACCCGACCATTGCCCCAACGATAGCATGTGTAGTAGAGACAGGCAAACCAAAATGCGTGGCAAGTTGCAAAAAGAGACCAGACCCGATTAATGCAGCCAATAGACCATAAACCAAAACCATGGGATCAGCCTGGAAATTTATCGGATCTACAATCCCTTTTCTTACGGTGTCAGTTACATGTCCCCCAACAAACACTGCTCCAATTAACTCAGCAATAATTGCAATGATTACCGCTTGCCGAATAGTTATTGCTTTTGAGCCAACTGAAGTTCCAAATGCATTGGCAAAGTCATTTGCGCCACCCATAAAGGAGGTGTAAAAACTCACAGCAATGGTGACGTACAAGAGAAATATTGGAAATTCCATTACTTTTATCGGATCTCTCTATTTTGTAAGCATATTACGTAAACGTTCACCAGTATTATCTGAATAGTCCGCAAGGTTCCCAATCAGATCAAGAATCCTGAACCATAACATTAGATCCGATGGTTTCATCTCATCTTCATACGTGAAAAGTTTTTTTGCGATATCATGACCGACCTTATCAGCCCTCCTTTCGGCGGCTCCTAACTCATCAACGCTTTCAAGAACAGCCTTGACTTCTTCACCCTTGAATCCTGAAGCCACTAATGTTCGAAGGTGCTCAGTGGTACTAGTCCCTAAATCACAGACTGCAAGTACAACTTCAATGAAGTCAAGAATCTCACAGGATAATCCATCTGGTGCGTACAGATCTTTTAATCCAATCAGAACAGTCAAATCTTCTGCTGTGTCGGCAAGATTATCTTGCAGTTTCAAATACCCGAGCAGATCTTCTCGATTTACCGGGAGAAAAACACCTTTGGGAATAGCTTGCCGTATTTGAATTTTAAAGTCATCTGCCTCAGACTCCAATTTCACAATAAGGTCTGAGATTCGCTTTAGTTCCGCCTTTTCACCTTTGAATAGTGCTACAAACAAAGGCTTTATCAGTTCAAGACACTCCTGAACTTTAAGACGATGTTCATATAACGGTTCAAAGGGAGATTTGCTGAAGAGACTTAAGATGTTTGGCATGTTTATCCTTACAGTTTACTTTTCTCTGATCAGTCATCTTTCAGAGGCAAATGTTTTCTTCTTTTAGTGTTAATCGAAACGAGTTTTGAGGAGATCTTCCTGGTCTTATATAACGCTTTTACGACTTTGTGGGCTGATGATTCCCGTTTCTTTTTGCGATTTGCTTTTATCTTGCCATGTTGAGATTCAAAGTCTGCAACCAACCTTTCAAGGTCTTGAGTAAGTTTCTTTATGGAAGCAGGGGGCATTATTACAACTTTCTCACCAAATCGAATATACATCTCTGCAAAGTTATGTCCGACCTGAACATTATCCACTTTAAGGTCATTTTCACCAGATCCAGTGGGTTCTGATGATTTCAAGTTTGTATCAGAGTTTTGCCATTTTATCTTCATGATCTAAATGTTGTTTAAACAATAAAACAGGATTTTTTCAATCAACTCCCACTCCGAATCAGGATCTCCCGGTTCAATTGAATAGCCAGTTCCATCCCGCTCATTGTTTTCTTCGATCTCAAGCTGACAGCCAGAAAGCACAACTCGTCCTGCTCCAAATGGGAAAGCAATAATTGCTGGATTCCCAGTTATAACATATCTGTAAACTACAGATATTCCTCCGGAGTGAAAGATGTTGAACTCAGGTCCCCAACGATACAGGCTTACGTATTGATTCGCTGAATTCCTGCTGATTTCATGACCTCGATCCGACAATATAATATCGGTTAAAACTTCATCTGGATAGGGTCTAATGCGATCAACCGGCCAAACAGCGTCGCCTCTAAACAATCCTGCTCCTGCCCAATGTCCCGAGTCTGAATCAGCAATTGCCGCCCCACCACCTACTCCGAAGAAACCATGCCCAAACTCCACATAATTTCGAATTCTGGTCAAACCGATTGACCCTAGATTCACGGAATACTCTCTGGGATCTCCACCAGGCCAGATTATCATTCGATATTTATTCAAGTTGCCAGTAAAGAACACAACATCATCAAACACTTCGACGTCAAAACCTGCATTTTCTACTGCATGAGTGAGAGCTGTCACCGATTCTGCCCAAGTCCCGGAACCATTGAATATCCCTACATCAATGATATCTGCAGGATCTATCGGATTCGATCCCTCACATCCGAATAAGAGCAGAATAGCTAAAGCAAATAAGAACAAACTCTTTGTTCGAGTATCTGTCTTCCTGAAAAGCAAGTAATCCTCATAACATTCAAATTTGTACGTAATATCGGGAAAAAATATCGGAATTGATATCTTTATCAACCATTATTCTACGTTATTCTCTTTTTGTAGCACCACAAAATACTGAATACATATGATGTTATTTATTTAGTACTTATACTCGATTGTACAAAAGCAATGCCAACCATTTTTTAATCAGTTGTTATCAAAAGCAATAATCAAATAAACATAATATCACTTGACATATGTTCAGTATTGTAATATATTTTACCTGTGAATAATTAAACCATTTGTTAAGTGCTGAAAAAAAGATCAATAGTCTTCATGGGAATACCCGCTTTCCCAATTGCAGTTGAAAGAGCCCTGTCTTCGAGATTGCGGGAACGTCCGGTAATCCTCGTTAAAACGGACAATCCACGATCACGCTGCCTAAGTGTTTCGCAGGAAGCAAGGCAATACGGTGTCGTGTCAGGAATGTCATTGCATGATGCTAAACGACATTGTCGGGACATATCAGTTCTGCTTCCAAATCCATCAGTCTACAAACGGGCAATGGATGCGATTCAAAAAGTAATCTGCGAGTTCACCCCGCTGTGTGAACCAGTACGTCCCGGGCAGAGCTATCTTGATCTAACTGGATGTAATCGTCTTTTTGGGAGCACTTCTTCTGCCACCCAGCAGATTCAACAAGAGATAACCAAAAAACTGAAACTCCCGGCAGAAGCCGGAATTGCTGCGAATAAACTGGTTAGCCGAGTGGCTGCAATTGATGCTCAGATTTCAGGAATGGTTGAAGTTGAATTTGGAGGTGAAGAGCCTTATCTCGCACCTCATAGAGTAAATGTCCTGCCGTCAGTTGACCGAATCATGCGGAACCTTCTGAACGAACTCAACCTAAGATTTGTCCAGGAAGTCAAAGCAATTGAGCTTGAAATACTACTGGCGGCACTTGGGCCGACAGCTTTTTCGCTTTCTCGGCAATCGAAGGGAATAGATCCATCCCCGGTTCTTCCTCCATATGCGCCACCTAAACTTATAGTCAATGAAGAACTAAAAGAGGATACAAACGACCGAGATATTCTCGAATCCGTCGTCCGAAAACTCGTCCTCGAGGGAGTTTTTCAACTTCAGCAATCGAGACGTTACTCCAGTATGGTCGAACTAAAACTAACTTATAGTGATGGGCGACAGAGTATTGAGATTAGACAGTTCCGAAAACCGCAATGCGAGAGCCTGCAATTGCTTAAAGATACGGGAGAACTCTTAAAAAGAGCTTTCAACAGAAGAGTTCGGGTCAGACACATTGAGCTGATTTTTCACCGCCTGAGTCAAATGGCAATTCAACTCGATTTATGGCAGAGGAAATCCAATCTACTGATTGAGAAGAGTATAACTCCGAAAATCGAATATGATCTCGTTCAGGTTCAGAAATCACATTCCGAGGAGTTTGAGCTCATGAAAATCAAAAAGAAACGTGCCTTAGAAGCACTTTCAATAATTCAAGCTCGGTTTGGTAAGGATTCTTTGAAACTTGGGACGGTTCATTGAATGATGTGATTTTCTGTTCGTGATTTAAGGGCGAATAGTTACTCGCCCCTACCATCCGTGCCAGACAAATCTAAAATTGAGATTAAGGATAAGCTTGTACGCCGCATTAAACATACATTCCTATTATTCAATAGGATGGGGAACGACATCTCCAGAAATCATCTGCCAGAGAGCTCGCGACTATGGATGCAGTGCTCTGGCAATCACTGACACCGATAGTATTTACGGGCTGATTTTCGGGCTTGATTATGCTAAAACCTTTGGCGTCAGAGCAATTGTCGGGGCAGAATTATCTTCACAAGGAAGACGAGTTACACTTCTCGTCCGCAATCGAGCCGGATACTCTAATCTCTGTCATCTGATAACCAAGCGCAAACAGGATTGCAACTTCATGCTTGAGAAGGCTCTGCTCGAACACTCGGATGGATTGGTGATAATGACGGACAATGTGATCTTGTTAAAGAACCTGTTTGGAAAAGTTCAGCATCTTTATGCCGAGTTGATACGAGCTGCTCCTGTCGTTGAATTGCTACGAACAGCACGTACGCTGGGTGTCAAACCAGTTGCGACCTGTCGCGCGTTCTGGGTAGATCCGAAGGATTATCAGCTTCATCGTCTGAACCGAGCAATTTCACTGAATACCACCTTTCACGATCTTCCTGCTTCAGAATGTGTATCACCAAGATCCAGATTTTTGAGCGAACCGGAAATGCGAGGTGCGTTTGATTTTTGCCCGGAAGCTGTCGACAACACATTGGAAGTTGCCGGATTGTGCAACTGGGAGCCTGATTTCGGTATAGTTTACCCTGAGGTCAATCCAAACGTGAACGGGCAGGCGATTGGACAGCTCAGGAAGATGGCTTATACCGGGGCTCGGAATCGCTATGGACAGATTTCAGACGAGGTAACCAATCGACTTGAACATGAGTTAAAACTCATTGAGGAGAAAGGATTCGCTCCGGTTTTTCTCGTTGTTGAGGACATCGTTAACAAGTCCCCTCGCACCTGCGGACGGGGATCGGCTGCCGCCAGTATTGTATCCTACTGTCTCGGAATAACCCATGTGGAACCACTGACCAACAAACTTTTTTTTGAGCGATTCATCAACTCGGCTCGAGTAGATCCACCCGACATCGACATTGACTTTGCATGGGATGAGCGGGATGATGTTCTGGATTATGTTTTTAACAAATATGGTGTCGACAATGCCGCGATGGTCTCAAACCACGTCACATTTCAGAAGCGATCTGCAATTCGGGAAACTGCAAAGGTATATGGACTTCCCGATGCCGAGATTGGGGCAGTCACGAAAAAGATATCCTATAGTTTTAGATTTAATGAAATGGAGTTACAGGAGCAACCAGCTCTCCGTGAACAGAGCTTCGCCCCGCCCTGGGATGAGATTCTAGTGCTTGCGGAGCGATTGGACGGCATTCCCCGTCATCTTTCAGTCCATTGCGGCGGGGTGGTTGTTACTCCGGGTCCGACTGCAAACTGGGTTCCGACTGAGGTCGCTCCGAAGGGCGTTAGGATTATCCAATGGGAAAAAGATCAGACTGAGGACTCAGGACTCGTTAAAATTGACCTGCTTGGGAATCGCTCGCTGGCGGTCATTCGCGATGCATTAATCGCGGTAAAGGAGAATCACAACGTCGAAATCGACTATTCGAGCTGGACACCGCAGACAGATCCTGCCACTCAGGATTTAATCGCCCGTGGCGACACGATGGGTGTCTTCTATGTTGAATCCCCTGCCACCCGACTGCTCCAGAAAAAAGCCGGAGTTGGGGATTACGACCATCTCGTCCTCCACTCTTCTATGATCCGACCAGCAGCCAACAAGTTCATCAATGAGTACCTCAGACGGCTAAAAGGTGAACCCTACGAACCGCTTCATCCATTGATCGGTGACTTGCTCGACGACAACTACGGAGTAATGGTCTATCAGGAGGATGTGACTCGTGTTGCAATGAAACTCGCAAATTTCCCACTGCCTGAAGCTGAAGAACTGCGAAAGATATTATCGAAGAAACATAAACACCGCCGATTACTCGACCTCCGCCAGAAATTCTATGATGGAGCTCGACAGAACGGAGCCGAGCTTGAGACCATTGATAAAATTTGGGAAATGATCATGAGTTTTGCCGGATACTCATTCTGTAAACCGCATTCTGCGTCTTATGCCTTAGTAAGTTTCAAGAGTGCCTACCTCCGTGCTCATTTTCCGGCTGAGTTCATGGCAGCAGTCATCTCAAACATGGGTGGTTTTTATGCGACATTCGCCTATGTTTCCGAAGCCAAACGGATGGAGATAATTGCGTTGCCACCTGACATTAACAAGAGCCGGATTAAGTACTTTGGGATGACTAATTGTGAGCCGATAGCCCGTCATTCCCGCGCAGGCTGGAACCCAGAAAACACAGTTTCCAATGCAACTCCACCTTCCAGTCAAGTAGAAACACCTAATGGAACTCATCCTACCCCACGCGGATGGCTCCGAGTCGGACTAATGCAAATCAAAGGACTATCGGAAGACACTCTCGAGCATATCATCGAAGCTCGGGAGGAGTCACTGTTTGTCAACTTCGAGGACTGCATCAAACGCGCAAAACTAACTCCATCAGAAGCACGTCTCCTCGTTCTTGCCGGATGCTTCGACCGTCTCGAAAAAGACAAATCACGCCCTGAACTGCTCTGGACACTAGCACTTTCAGATGATAAGAAACACAAAGAAACTCAAGGCAGCCTCTTCGCGACCCCAAAACGAAAAGCACCCAAGCCACCACAATACAGCCCCGACACATTCCTGAAGCAGGAGGTCGAAACACTCGGATTTCTGATTAGTCAGCATCCACTCGAACTATACAAAAAAGCCCTCGAATACCGCCCGGTAGTTCAAGGCAAGCACCTCCACCGCTACATTGGTCAAAAAGTAGAATTCGCAGGCTGGTTAGTGACCGGAAAAATCGTCCCCACCAAAGACCGAGAGCAAATGGAATTCGTAACCTTTGAAGACACGACAGCTCTGATAGAAACCGTCCTATTCCCCGATGCATTCAAACGCTTCAGCCACATAATCAACTACACCCGTCCCTATCGATTATTCGGCAAGGTTGAGGAGGATTTTGGGGCGGTGACGGTTAGTGTGGAAAGGGTGGGGTATTTGTAGCCCGTCATTCCTGCGAACGCAGGCTAACTGCTTCGCTTGCGAAGTGCATCCAGAGGAGTTCCCGATGAGAAGAACTATCGTTTTTAAATATTAGCTCCGCTGGACACCTGCGTTCGCAGGTGAGACGGTTGCTGCTCATCAGTTGTTCGGGAAAGTTGAGGAGGATTTTGGGCTAAGACATTTGGTGCGGAAAAGATTGAGTGTTTTAAAGATGGACTCCTATTCAAATCGGGAATAACGAGTATGAGTTCAGTTATCTGATTTAGCATCTAGTTCAATTTATCTTCTCCACCACAAAGGCTTTACAAAATATTTTCCTTATATTGTAAGATTGCACCAAAACGATTTTAACCTGAAATGGACAAACAATGACATTTACGAAATACATTCTCACGATTGCGATCTTAACTTGCGTCTTTACTCTGCAAGTGATTGCTATGCCGCCGCTTACAGGAGTGGAACCTCAAGCTCCGGCTGGTGTTAACGCTCCGGGCAGGGCTGAGATTCCGCGGGATGATCCACAGCTTGAGGGGGATTGGAATAGCCTTGTTATTCTGATTGACTTTGATGATTACCCATGGGATTATCAGGATGATCCGAACTTTGATAATGAGGGTCTGCCCTACGACTTTGATCATTTTAATGAGATGCTGTTCTCTGAGGATAGTTATCAACATCCCGGTTCTGAGAGCGAATTTACGGGCTCGATGCGGGATTATTATCATGAGATATCTAACGACGAATTCAATATCACCGGGACGATAACCCAGTGGTGGCGTGCTCCTGAGAATTATAACTTTTACTGCAACGCCGACGGTGAATCCGGGACTGAGGACGACAATGGTTACAGACCTTACCCAGAAAATGTACAGGGATTGGTTGAGGCAGCGCTTGAAGCACTTGACGGGACTATCGACTACTCGGAATTTGATAATGATGACGATGGCTTCCTCGATGCTCTGTTTATCGTTCACTCCGGTCCGGGAGCTGAAGCTGTAGTAAATGATGAAGAGAGAGCCGGGTATTTCTGGTCGCATAAATGGCAGATTAATGAGGTTGAATATGATGGGACGGTCATCAGCACATACTCTATTGAACCACAGGATGGCTCAATTGGCGTTTTCTGTCATGAATTCGGGCATGTCGTCGGTCTTCCTGATCTGTATGATACCGATGGCTCCTCTGAAGGCATAGGAGAGTGGGGTTTGATGAGTGGGGGTGGGTGGGCACATAAGGCGGGTGATCCCGCCGGTACATCACCAGTTCACATGTGCGGCTGGGCGAAGAATAGACTCGGCTGGGTTGATGTAATAAATATAGAAGGTACTGTTGAGAATTTAGTAATTACACCCGTCGCCAATAACCACACCATATACCGTCTTTGGACCAATGGTGAAAATGATGATGAATCTGTCGAGTATTTCCTGCTCGAAAATCGCAGACGGATTGGATTTGATGCAGGTTTAGTAAGACGGCAGGTCGATTGGGACCTACCTGCCCCGGAAGGATTGCTGATCACTCACATTTGGGATTGGGCTGGAAGTAATCGTGAAGACAATGCAAGATGGGTAGATGTTGAGGAAGCTTCACCAGTATTTATCGGTGATGAAGCAGTAGAACATTTGAATGGGGACAGGATTTCTGGAGATGATCAAAATCTCTATTTTCCAAACCGCGGTGACAACGGCGACCTCTGGCCCGGTTTCTCTGCTCTAATGGAAGACTCCACAGACTGGACGGGTGAACGTGACAGAATGCATTTCGGGAATCAAACTATTCCCAATAGTAATACACTTGCCGGATTCCCATCATTGGTTGATGTCTCTGAAATAAGATTTGATGGTGAAAACATTATTTGCAATATCTCAGTTGAACCACCCCGTGTACCGCTAATTTTTGTGCAGGAATGGACGCTCACGGATGAAAACGACGGCAACGGAAACAATATACCCGGTGCGGGTGAAAGAGTTGAGCTCCATTTGAATCTCCACAACATCGGAGGGGTTGAGGCTACTAACGTCACAGCAACCTTCACAACACAGAGTGAATTGATTGAAATCGTAGAACCTGAAGTCAGCTTTAACGATCTTGAGACAGACTCAAGTGGACAAAACCTTACACCAGTAATCATTGACATCTCACCAGATACTCCGGTTCCATCTGATATTGAGCTGATTGTTACTGTGACTGCGGATAACGGATACGAGATGTCAGACGTTTTCATCCTCGAGGTCAGAAAACAGCACGAATGGTTCAAATATCACGAAAATCCGGTGTTGTTCTCAAACTGGCAGATAACATCGCATGATGTTTTCGTCGAAGATGGGCTGGTAAAATGTTGGTTTGTGATTGGCGACTTAAATCGTGACATGCCTGGTCGTGTCGCATTTTCGACCAGCATTGATGGAGGTTACACCTGGGATTTGGAAGAACGTGTTATTTTGGAAGCACATCCCGACCTTGCCTGGATGGAACGCGGGATCAGCTCGCTCGGAATTTTCAGGACGATGCAGCGGTACTTGATGGTGTTCACCACACCAACCGGAGAAACCGGTGCGGCAATTGGATTTGCAACCTCCGAAGACGGAATTGACTGGACAATTCAACCTGAACCAATCGTTCAGGAAGGTAATGCCTGGGTTGGCGAAATTTCAAAATACGGTCAACTTGGTATTGTTGAGACGAACCCCGGAATCTACGTCCTCGCATTTGCCGGAAAGAACGGCAGAGGTCAGAGTATTATCGGCTGCGCTAATAATGCTGAGCCCAACAATTTCAGTCAGTGGAATTTATGGCGCTCCGCTCTTTTCACCGCATCAAATGAGGAGACCAAGTTTGACAGTGGTATAATCTCTGCGCCAGAACTTCTCTCAGCCGGAAGGACCAAATCATTGATCTATTCTGCCTCCATGCAAGGTGAAGAAAGTGTAAACCGTGTCGGTCAGGCGGCATTCGGACAACACCCAAGCCGGCATGAGGGTCTTGATTCTGGTGGTTCCATCTTAGTTCCTGATGGTATCGGTGGTTGGGGTGAATCACTCTCACTTGCAGGAGCTCGGTATTTCTACTGGCAGGGCGAAAAACGGATGTCGTTCAACGGTTGGGCAGACACAGATGGTGACAGTCCTCTTTACGCCATTGGGATAGCATTACAAGAACCGACTTTATCAGTACCATCCGAAAACAACTCAAATCCGTCGTCTGTTTCAACACTGACCCTAAATTCTGCCTTCCCGAATCCTTTTAACAACGTTACCTCAATAAGTTATTCAACATCTGTTCCTGGAATAGTTCAGGCAGGAATTTACGACCTGTCAGGCAGAGAAGTTTTCACAATTCACAACGGTCAGCAAACTGCCGGCGTACATTCTTATGTCTGGAGTGGTGTAAATAACAACTCACAGGCAGTTTCGAGCGGATTGTATTTCGTCAGAGTTAATGCTGGAAATAATATCCGCAGCTCAAAGATCATTTTGTTGAAGTAAAGAGGTAAAAATGCGAATTATATCTTGGAATGTAAACGGTTACCGAGCCGCCTGGAAAAAGGGAATCGCTGACTGGTTGGGTACAGCAAAACCTGATATACTCTGTGTGCAGGAAACAAAGGCATGGCGTGAGCAATTAACAGAAGAGCAGATTAATCCAGTCGGGTACACCGGAAACTTCTCTCAACCCGAGCGCAAAGGTTACTCAGGGGTTGCAACTTTTTCGAAAAAAGCACCTGAATCAGTAACACTTGGTCTCGGAATTGAAGAATTTGATCACGAAGGTCGAGTTATTGTCACTGATCATGGCGAATTCCTGCTCGCGAATATATATTTTCCCAATGGCAAACAGAACAAGACCCGGTTGGACTATAAAATGGGGTTTTATGCTGCTACGGCAAAAGTGTTTGGCGATCTCGTGAGGAGCGGCAGAAAAGTCATTGTAGTCGGTGATTACAATACTGCCCACAAAGAAATCGATCTGGAGCATCCGAAACCCAATGAGAAAACATCCGGTTTCCTGCCAATAGAAAGGGAATGGATTGATTCGTTCATTGAACTCGGCTTTGTGGACATCTTCAGGCGATTCAACGACAAACCGAAACAATACTCATGGTGGGACATGCGCACCAGAGCTCGAGACAGGAACATCGGCTGGCGTATAGATTATTTCTTCGTCAGTGAAAATATGGTTGATATGGTAGCAGATGCCTGGATATTGGCTGACGTTATGGGATCGGATCATTGTCCGTTGGGATTGGATTTGAATTTGAGTTAGCAGGTTTGCAGGTGAACAAGTGATAGTGCTGATGTTCCCAGCTTGCCAGAGAATACAAATTCAGTAGGATAGGCATTCCTGCCCGTCCATCGCGCAAAGCGCGATTCTGAAAAGAATAACCATCAGAAGAATCCGCTGGACAGCGGATGGTCGGACAGGAATGTCCAACCTACTGAAACTTTAAATACATAGAAAGGGGAGAGAGAGTTTTGTCAGACAAGGAACTATTTCTAAAATACGGATGTAATCCTCACCAGACTTCTGCACGTGTGTGCAGCAAAGGTGGAAGTTTTCCTATTGAAGTTGTCAACGGTGCCCCCGGTTATATAAATCTGCTTGATGCAGTGAACTCCTGGCAACTGGTCAGGGAGCTGAACAAAGCACTCGGGAGCCCGGCAGCAACATCGTTTAAGCACGTCAGCCCAGCTGGTGCAGCAATAGCAGAACCACTGAGCGACGAATTAAAGAAAGCATACTTCGTTGACAAAACGGAGCTTTCTCCGCTCGCGACTGCTTATGCTCGTGCTCGCGGTGCGGACAGAATGTCTTCATTTGGTGACTGGATTGCACTCAGCGATACTGTGGATGTCTCAACTGCCAAGTTGATCAATCGCGAAGTTTCAGATGGTGTAATTGCACCTGAATTTGAGCCGAAGGCTCTTGAAATTCTCCGCAAAAAGAAAGGCGGAAAATATGCAGTGTTGCGGATAGATGCAGCCTACGAGCCACCGATCATGGAAACTCGCGAAGTTTTCGGAATAGTGTTCGAGCAAACTCGCAACAACGGTGTCGTCTCACGTGAAAAACTCGGTGAGATTGTCACCGAAAATAAAGACCTTCCAGATTCTGCTATCCGAGATATGATAATAGCTCAAATCACACTGAAGTATACACAATCAAACTCGGTGTGTTTCGCATTCGGCGGTCAGGTGGTTGGAATAGGAGCCGGGCAGCAATCCCGCATTCACTGTACTCGTCTTGCAGCCCAGAAAACAGCAACATGGTGGTTGCGTCAGCATCCAGCAACACTGAATTTGAACTTCGGAAATGGCGTTAAACGTCCGGATATGAACAATGCTGTAGATCAGTTCCTTCGTGATGATTTAACCCCAGCCGAGGAGAAGGTTTGGCGGACTTTATTTAATCAAGTCCCAACCCGCCTGAGCAAGAACGATAAAGATGAATGGACTCGAGAACTTAAGGACATTGTACTCGCATCCGACGGCTTCTTCCCTTTCCGCGATAACATTGATTTCGCCTCCCAGTTCGGCGTAAAACATGTCATTCAACCCGGTGGGTCAATAGCAGACAAGGGAATTATTGAGGTCTGCAACGAATATGATATGGTGATGTTGCTTTCTGGATTGAGGCTGTTTCACCACTAGGGTATGAGATCGTGCCGGCAAAACCCATCGTATGCCGGCACGGTTTGTAAACTCAAGTAGGACAGGCAAGAATGCCCATCCATCGTGCAAAGCGCGATTCAAAGACGACCCACAATTTGCGAATCCCGCATTCGCGGGATCGTCGAACTGGAATGTTCGACCTACTGAAAATGCGAGATTGAAATGAAAAAACAACTTCCCCCCTCAGTCCACTCCTTCCCCGCTCCAGCAATCTTGATCAGCTGCGGGACAATTGATAAACCGAACATCATAACCTGCGCATGGTTCGGCACAGTTAATTCTGAGCCACCGATGATCAGTGTATCAATCCGCAAAGAACGATTCAGCTACCCACTTGTCCATAACATCGGCGAATTCACAGCCAACATCCCGCGAATTTCCGAGCTTGAGCTTGTAAAAGTCTGTGGAACAAAATCTGGACGTGATGTAAATAAGTTCTCCGATTTGGGAATTACACCAGTCGCTTGTCCCCCACTCGAGTCGGCTCCGATGATCGATGAGTGCTCGCTGGTACTCGGCTGCAAAGTCAAACATGAACTGGAACTCGGGACACATTGTGTCTTTATCGCTGAAGTGGTCAGCATTCACTGTGATCCTGACCGCGCTCGACCTTCCGGTCGGCCCTCACCGAATCCGGAAGATCAGGTTGTGTATTTGGATGGGAATTATTGGAATTTATCGAGGATATAATTACTGGGTTGAAGATATTCAACCCCTACGAAAATAAGGGGAGATCATGAAAAAACTAAGATGCATGATTTTTATCATTTTTATCCTATCCAGCCAAAACTCCTTCGCTATTGACCGATGGGGATTCTTTGCTGGATACTCAGATGTAACCTACAAGGAAAACATTACAAAAGAAGGTTTTACCATTGGAGCAGGTGGTTTAAATAAAAAGCCCGTTTCAGAACTTGAGAAACTGGATATATTGTATCTCGCCAGCTATACTTCATCAGATAACGCCAGCAGTATTTCTTTTGACATTGAAGGCGATTACTATCCAATAAATAATTTCCCGTTGATTGGCGGACTGTCCATCAACCGGGTGACCTTCAACAGTAGATTCGGCGATGTAACCGAATACAGGTTTGGATTCACTTTTGGAGCGGGATATAGACACAACGATAAATTCGGGTTTGAGATTAAAAAAACATGGGCTGGGGACAGTGAAATGCTGAAATTTCAGCTCGTTTATTTTGTTGAGCAGAAGTCCTATGAGGATAAGGATTGAATCTGGTGTTTGGAGGGAATTATTGGAATTTGTCGCGGATTTGAGTATTATCAAAAACAATACTTCAGACAGATTTTTAGAGATATTGAATTAGGTAAGCTTGTGTTTAATATAAATATAATTTACTTTATGAGTCAGGTTAAACGAGAGGTTAAGATGGAAAACAATCACTTTCAATACATTGGTAAAGGTATCTACTCAATCAATGATGTATTTACTTTCACAAGTGTGAATAAGAGAAAAATTCGAAGTTGGATGAAGAATAGTGGAAATGGTTCCCCCAAACTCATCCAGGGTGATTACGGTCTTATCGACGACACTTACAGTCTAAGCTTTTTAGATATGATTGATGTATTAACCATCTCAAGGCTTCGCGATAAAGGCGTAAGTCTTCAAGCAATACGAAAAGTTTATACAAAACTGTGTGAGATGTTTAATACTCTCCATCCATTTTCCATGAATAAATCCTGGACAGATGGAAGGGGAATCTGGATTGATATCGGTCACAAAGAGCAAGACAAAAAGCTATTGAACCTTCTAAAAGATAGATATGAATTTCACCAGATAGTCACTGATTTCCTTGACGAAGTAGATATTGGAAAAGATGATTTTGCAAAACGCTGGTGGCCTATGTCGAAAAAGGAAGAAGTTGTTATTGATCCGATGAGGAAATTTGGTCAACCCATTGTTAATATTGAGGGTATCCCAACAATAGTCATCGCAAATACAGCAAAAGCTGAAGGATCTATTTCAAAATCAGCAAATTGGTATGGAGTTTCAATAGAATCAGCAAGAAGTGCATGTAAATTTGAAGAGCAACTAACTAAAAGAATCGCTGCATGAAGTTTTTCTTCGATAATTGTATATCACCAAAGATTGTCGAATTTATTAAGGATTTATTTCAGGAAGATTACGAACTTGTTCATCTTACTGAAAAATTCTCTGCATCAACCAAAGATCCGGTTTGGATAAATCAACTTGGCATGGAAGGCGATTGGATTTTGATAACAGGCGATGTCCGAATTAAAAGAGCAAAACCTAACAAACGAGCTCTTAGAGAATCAAAATTAACCGCATTCGTCTTTCCTAATGAGTTTTCAAACCTTAAGATATTTCAGCAGATTGGGTGCATAGCACTTCTATGGCCAAAGATTATAGAAAAAGCAGTAGAGTTCCCCTCCAAAAAGATATTTGATCTTCCAAAAATTTTCAAAATAATCGATAAACTTCAGATCAAGATGGTAGATTAGGATTAATCGGATACGATGCCGCCTTTCAGAATGACCCCTCGTAGCCTGTGACCTTTGTGGTCCAGGAGCCCACGAGAATTGCGATTAAGGAAAGATAGAAATCAGAACTTGACAGATCAAAACCCCGGACCACCTGCACGCGAGCGAAGCATGGCACGCAATGGCTCCGGGCTACAAAACTACCGAATCAGATTAATTTTTTGAACTGAGTGAGAATCTCCGGCTTCTAACCCAATGAAATATACTCCTGCCGGGTTGTGCTCAGCGTTCCAGATAACCGAGTGATTACCCCGTGCAAATTCAGCGTTTAACAGGTTTTGTAATCTTCTGCCAGATAGATCATAAATCATAATACTAACATGCGAGGCAATTGGCAGTCCAAACGAAACTGTTGTTTGTGAGTTGAATGGATTGGGATATGGTGCATTTAACCGTATTTCACCTGGCAGTACTACATTTACGATCGGTATATCAAGTGCTATTCGGCAGTCATATACTGAGAAATTACTATTATCCGCAACATAAGCAAAACCATCTCGGAATTGAACCGCCCAGGCATCATCGGTCTCATAAAAACCTGTTTCCTGAGGCCATCCGGGATTAGATGCAAGTTCGAATACTCTTATACCTCCAATTCCGTTGGCAACAAAACCGAATGAACCGTCATCGCTGAAACTGAGGTTATGCATTTCGGCGTCAAATGGTCTTGACACAATTCGTCCAAGTAGTTGAGGTTGAGTAGGATCTGAAATATCAAACAATCGATACCAACTATTCCATATGCGGATATACAACATTTCATGGTCAATGTCGATTTCCCTTATCCCATCAATCGTATCGCATTCGTAGAACAAGTCGGGATTTTCAGGATCTGAAACATCAATAAGCTGGAATCCATGGTTTGTGCGAAAACCGGCAACCCTATTATCAACATCGAGGTGACTTTGATAATTCGCTGATTGGAAAAAGCCCATTTGTGCCGGATTAGTTCTGTCACTGATATCAACAATATGCAGACCATTGCAGCTGGTAAAATAGGCAATTCCATCAGCACAAACACTCTCTGTGGTATGGGTGCCTTCCGGAATATCCATTCTGCCGATAAGCTCAAGGCTCATTGAATCATTGATTCCACAGATGTTGTATCCGGACACGCGATTTGAAAACGCTATTGTATCCTGATTGATAAGGCTTAGCGACAAGGAGGCATCTCTAAACTGTCGGGGAGATAGTCGATGGTCTAACGAGTATTCCTGAATTTGGTCTAAATTACCAATATCCAAAATGCTTAGACCATTCTGATAATCAACAATTGCCCGATCCTCAGAAAGGATTAAATTGCTTGCTCTTCCTGGAAAGTTGGCGAATCCATGGATAAAGGGATTTTCCGGGTTGGATATGTCCTGAGCACTAAACAGGTTACCTACGCCGTAATATAATTTATCGTTCTGAATTTTATATTCCCATGACATAGCCATAAGGAAAGGATCACAATTCACTTGCACCGCCTCAGGATTTTCCAGATCGGAAAAGTCAACTTTGATTAGATTCCCTTCACCAGAAACGGATATTCCCTGGATATATGCCACACGCCCAACGTGAAATAAACCACGCAACCCACTAATTCGAGCGGGATTCCAGTTATAACGCTGGTCAATATCTTCGGTTTCGAAATAAACGATCTCACTCTCACATCGACAGAAGCATAGCTCTTCGTCAACTGAAATCCTCCGGATTCTCTCTTGGAAATCAATTCTTTCTATATGCTCTATGTTATCTAAATCACTGATATCAAAGATATCCAACCAGTATCCGTTATGGTCCTCCTCACAACCTATATAGAGCCGATCCTCACTGGCATCAGAAGCCCAGACATTCCTAAAACCATCCACATGTAATTCTGCTGCCAGGACAGGATTACGAATGTCAGAAACATCAATGAACTCTACATTATTCCCCCTTTCAGAAATCAACAAATTATTGACCAGACAAATGCCGAATATAGATATATCAGTTTCAGAGATGAGTTCGATATTGTTAATATCAGATATGTCAAAGATATAAAGTGCTCGAACTGAGCAAATAAAGACAATTGATTCCTCATTTATAAAAATATATTTACCCTCAGGAGGAAAATTTTCTAAATCAAAAGAACCAATTAGTGGAAATCTACCAGGCGACCTGATGTCTATTATCTTAAGTAAAAATTCTTCACCCGTAAGGCATGCAATGGAGTCTTTTACAACAAAATCCTCAACCATTCCCCACCTTTGGTACTGGTAAGAGGAAACAAAGCTGACATCAGAAGAATCCTGTGCGGACAGGATTGGTGCATGCGAAAAGGTCTGAATAAGGATTAAAAGAAGAACAAATGCATATTTCATTTTTGCCTCTATCGTAAATGCTCTGACGAATAGTTAAATACTAAATAAATCCCATACAAACAAAACTCTAATGTAATAATATAAGGATTTGCTGAATTGATGTCAATGTGCAGTAACCTTTTGAATAATTACGTGTACACCGATTTTCTTTAACAGGCAAAACCGAACCACCCGGCAGAATTTCTGCCGGGTGGTTGAACCATCTCCTTCCATGTTAGTCACCAGACCTTATATCCAATGCGGCCGGTCACTAACGCGAAATTGTTCTGGGTTCGAAAGCTCAAGCATGGCTTGAGCACTCCGTGAAGGGGTTATTTCACAAGCATGACCTTGCTGACACCGGAAAATCCAATTGCTTCCATTCTTACTAAATAGATACCGGACGCCTGAGCTTTCGCATCCCAAGTAATTGAATGGTGACCTGCAGGTTGCTCGCTATTTGCGATTGTAGCAACAACACGACCCGAAAGGTCGAAGACCTTGATTGAAACCTGAGCTGCTTCCGGCAATCCGTAGGCTAATCTTGTAATTGCATTGAACGGGTTCGGATATGCTGATGACAGGTAGAAATGCTCTGGTGCGAGATTAGTTACAGTTACATCGAGTACTGTAAAACCGTCTGAATTGTAGACCAAACCATTGCCCTCTAGTATTGAACCAACTGTTAGCCCAACCTCTTCCGTCTTTTCGGAATTCCACATCTGTAAAATGAATGCATCTTTATTGAGCAGACCTTCAACTATCTCGGTTTCGAGTTCATCTCCCCAGACGGCGATACCACAGCGACCGTCATCATCAATAATTCCAACACCCACGAGTTTGCCATCTGTACTAATTGCAGCAATCTGGTCACCTGCCTGAATGTCAATGCCATCTACTGAATGAACGAGTACATTCATGTTTTCAGATGTGGTGGTTGGCGCAGTCCAGTGCGATTCTGCTTGAGCGGGATAAATGGCTGCGAGGTTGTCCTCCGGTCCTGGATAAATCAGAACGACATCCTCATTTACAAGGATTTGATAACCCTTCCCTTCCTGAAGAGGTTCCATATTTGAGAATTCCCATGCCGGAGAAATAAAATGGCCGAGCTCGTCTTTCATTGTTACGATATTATCGATTATATTGGAAACCGCATAAAAATCTGGTGCTCGAATTTCAAGTTCGTACGTTGGGAAATAAGCTATCATGTTCCATCCGCGAGCTATCTCCACATCCGCATTAAACGGTATTGACTCACCAGACCACATCACTTCGACGGCTTCATCCAGATTGACCTGATACCCCTGCGCCAAATCCCAGAAATCAATATTGCAGAATCCCCAGGACGGTGAATAAAAATGACCAATCTCATCCTTCATCAACAGTACATGATGTCTGTCTTCGTTTATGCGAAGCTGCTCCATCATCAATGGAACACTGGGACCGCGATCTTCCCCGTTCTCGAAAAATTCATCGTTGGGAACTATATTTATGGACATCATGTTCCAACCAGCGTGCATGTCAAATGCAAGGTCACGACCTGATACCGCCTCCAAGCGAACGACTGTGAATCCGTTTCCTGCCCAGAGACGAGGGCCATCAACCCATTCTACTAAACCACCATATTCAATGTCTTCGACATCGTCCCAAATTCTGAAATTAAAACCTTCACCGGGCACGAAACCATTATTCTGATTTTGCTCTGCACCCCAGGCACTCAGCCCGAGCCTCTCTCCCTGCTCCCACACAGCACCTCCAGCAAGAACGTTGTCCGAAGTAAAGACACCGATCTCCCAACCAGTTGGAACTTCTTCCTCCTCAAAAATACAGGCGAGGACGAGAAGGCTGTGATTAACATCTGTAACTTCAAATTCATTAAAATGGCGCAATTCAGGAATCTGATCTCCACCAATTTCGAGAACAACGTCAATTACGACCTCGCGGTTCTGAGGATCGTTTGAAAATATTACAATGGAAGCACTATACATTTCTTCATTTTCAAGTTCTGAGGGATCGACTGTAAGGATTACATCAATCTCATCTCCCGGGGCAACTGAACCATCATCAGGCTCAACTGATAACCACGTATCAGGATTATCCATCCCCGCGTCGAGAACCAACCAGGTATCCCCTTCCCACATGCCGTGCCATACATATTGACCGTCATGTCCAAGACCTATGCCTTCGCTTCCCTCATTTGAGGCAACCTCAAAGCTGCTGACCAAATTCAACTCCAAATTCTCATTCACCGAGAACTGGAAAATGTGCTCTGAACCTAACGCCCATAGCGGACTGTTTGGAGTTTCCGGCACCCACTCCATTGCACCAATAGCTTCATTTTCAGTAAGATGCATGTACTCCATTACAGCCACTTCCCGGAAATTTTCCAACCCAAAAACATGAATTGTAAAATCGTCCTGCACCCATGAGGATACATAGGTATAATCTTCCTCATCACATGCCATACCACCGGGCATTTCAATCGGCATTGCGATGTTCCGGACCTGACGACCATCACGGTCAATAATTGTGATTGTCTCGGTTCCCCAATTTCCAATCCAGAAATCATCTCCATCATAAGTTATCCTGGTAGATGCTTCAGGAATTTCAAAAGTTTCAACAATGTCACCATCTTCTGGATCAAGACCAATCAACATTGGTTCAGCTACGTCCTGCTCATTGAAATTGAGACAAACACCCCACATAATATCTCCATCCCAGGCGAGACCAGCTGTAAACATATAGGGTACATCATATTCTGCAATAACATCACCAGGATCATCACGCTGCGGTCTGTTAATGTTTCTAATGGGAGCGACCTGTGACTTAACTTTATTAATTGAAATCCGTTGATTATTATTGTCCGCAAGCGAGACTGGATGCAGAACCTTGTTCCATATATTGAGATTCACATTAAATGAACTGCTGTTATCAAACCTGTCAACAATGCTCCGGACGTTGCGAACAGCCCGGTCACGCTGGAAGTTTTCTTCCTCGATGTTTATATCGAATAGCAAATTACCGGCATCTCGACCTGCAATATTACCAATAGTGATGATTTCTTCAATTGGCTCATCATCGATATCCATTACCAGACGAATTTCGCTGCCGTCTTCTGGATTAGTTACTATTTCAGGCGGATTTGCCTCAATTACCAAACCTCTGGCACGAATGAATAAATCGACATCAATAAGTTCCCAGTCCGCATGAGCATCACCTGGATCGTCACCTTCAATGATAAAGCTCCTGTTCACCTGTGTTCCTTCATCCGTCAGGTTCCACCATCCCGCGCCCTGTTCATCTGGAGCATACTCACCACCGGGTGCAGGTCCATACATAATTGCGAAATCTTCGCCCTGTTCAAATTGAACCCAATCTTCCTGATCAAATTCGATAGTTATCCACATATCCTCAATATTATCAAAGTCAAACGGATCAAGACGGTCTATGCGACCTTCCCACATCAATTGCTCAAGATTATAATCACCATCCAGGCTGTAGACCCTGAGGTCACATGGAGCGTTGGGATTTGGTCCGGCATTTAGAGGCATAAATACAATACTCTGGAGCTCAAACAAATCTGGAGCTGTGAATATTGTTTTTGACCAGTAATTTTCTGTTGTAAACAATAGGCTTGGTTCTCCGTCATCATACCCAATAATGTCTTCACCCTGCTCACCACCGCCTTCGACCCCGATCCCGAATAGGTTGACTTCAACAATGTCATCATTGGGATCATTTGAAAATACTGATACGAGTCCTTCATAATTGCCTATTTCTTCAGGTTCAAAAGCAACCGTTACATCCACATCTTCTCCTACTGGAAGCTCAATAGCATCCTCGAATTCCAAACTAAAATAATCACCTTCAATCAGAATATTTTCAACTATCAAAACATCGGTGCCAACATTCACTATTGTAATATCAAGTTCGCGAACCCGGCGAATTCCGAGACGACCGAAATCAACTTCTTCAGGATCTACAACAATTGCTGGAGCTCCCTCTACTTCCATCGTTATGTTTACCGAGATGTCAGGGTTGTCTTCATCATTTGAGAGAATATGCAGATCCGCTTCATATACTCCCGCTTGTAACCCTTCTGAATCTAAAATCACAAAAATATCAGTTTCACGACCGGGTGCTATTTCTCCCTGGGTCGGTTCGTATGCGATCCATTGACTTGCAAAATCGCGACCTATAGCAATGCAAAGCCCTTCTTCAATTCGACCAGCCTCACCATAAACAATAGTAGAGCCTAAAGTACCGTCCCCATTTTCAAAGCCAACCGCACTCCACTCGCCGTCAACGCCCTGTTGTGGACCGTATTGATAAAGAACTATTCCCAGACCAGAAAATACCGCCTGGAAAGTAGAGGTAATATTCTCTTCATCGAATGGAGGCACATTCACCCAAGACACAACAGCAAGATCCTCCTCGTTTGTCCAGAAATACATCTCTCCACCATCCATAGGATTCCAATCGCGATTCAGCACCTGGAACAAATTGTTTGGTTCAGCTCGATTTGGGGCTCGAGGTAATACCTCCCACGGTGCGTCTGCATAATTATCGAAGGTGATAAACCCATTTGAACAGATTCGGAGCTGTTCAAATTCCTCATCATACCACGGGAATTGGAATCCGAGCTGAATCCACTGACTAGACCAATCATCAGCAACCTCAAGTCTCTGCCCTATTTCTGAAATGTCAATCCATTGATATCCAGGTCCGTCTTCTTCATCGCTGTCTACCCAATAGTAGCCCTCTTCATCGGGTTCGCCCCTGGCATCACGCCGTGGTCGATTGGCATCTTCTTGAATAGCAGCACGATAGTTATTTATCTCATCAATTTGCGATTGTGTTGCGAATCCATGTTTGTAGGCCTGTTGTGCGACATCGCTCGGTACCTCAATTGTGCGAACGGGACCAACACCTCGAACTCCACGAGCAGATTTATCTCGATCTGGTTCTTCAATTATCTCGAGCTCAGAATCCCAGGCGAGAACGTCGTTACCAACATTTGAGATCGTTATCACGTGCTCCCCACCATTTGCGGCCTCAATTGCGAGTGGATCAACCTCAATTGCAGGAGCTTCTACCTCTTCGATATTTGACCTGCCTGGGGTTGGGTTTTCAAATTCCACCCAGTTATCAGCTCCGTCTTCCTCTCTTCCCAATGACCAATCAGCCTGTTGCTCACCAAAATCAACTATATCAATTTCATCACCATTAGGTGCCCATAATCCAACGGTTTCTCCACGTTGATTTAACGTAAAATTCGCATGAATCCCATTCTGCTCCATATCCCGATCCGCCCAGATGATTAAAAAGTCAGCTGCGGGGATTCTGGTTGCATCTGGAAATAACCACATATCAGGTTCTTCTGCATCATCCGACATTGTATGCCCGGTCAGGTCTACTTCACCATTTGTGCCGTTATAGATTTCGATCCAGTCATCATATTCACCCTCTGGGTCCCGGAAGGTATTATTATTATTTGACTGGAATTCATTAATAACGATAAATCCCTCATCATCTCCGGATGAAATGGTGATATCACAGATTGCAATACGGTTTTGAATGACGATATCAGTTATTGCTACGTTTGAGTTTGCTCCAGAATATGCAAGACTGCTGGGTTCACTCTCAGCATTAAAAGTAGAGTTACGATGGGTTCCCGGGAATGGATCACTTCCATCACCACGGCTTGCTGTAAGTTCGAGTTCATATTCGCCATCAGCTTGTTCGAGAGCAACGAGGTAATGTCCTTCGTTCTCATTTCCTGGTGACCATTCGTTATCGTTCTGAGATTCAATCATATTGTCATCAATGTGATAAACCAAGAGACCCTGTCCTGGCAATTCAGCATCGAAACCTAATCGCTGTCTATTTTCAATCAGGAAATACTCTGATCTGGCTCTGCCCCTGTCCCAGAGAACATATGCTGAACCTTCAGTTTCAACGGGTGGAATTCGGACATTTTCAAGGTTTTCATCAAGCACAATTGGCTCAATGAAACCAAGCTGCATTTTTGACCATGCATCATAATGAGCTGGACTGGCACCGCGGCCATTCCAGCTACCGCCAGCCATTACCGACCAGTCACCCAAACCTTGAGAACTTCCATCACGGTCATATAAATCCGGCAAGTCAAAAAGACCATGTCCCAATTCGTGAGATAAAACACCGATATGTCCATCTTCGGGTACGGTCACAAATGTCCTGACCATTACTCCATCGAGCCTAACAGCATTTCCACCGAGACTTGAACAGTGGGACCAGATCATATCTTCATCACCTCTATTGGCTTCGGCTGAAGATCCGGCGTGGACAATCGCAACTACATCCACAGTACCATCATCATCATTATCAAATTGTGAGAAATTTAGCTGATTATCAGCGGCAATAACCGCATCTCTTGTCATACCCTGAGAATTGCGAGGATAATTTCCGATCCCATATTGACCATCGACATAGTAAGCATATGTTCGCTCAAGCCTGATCCAACCTACAACTTCACCAACAACTGCTACTTCACCATACGAGTTTTCCAGAAACCACTCGCGGAGGCTGCCTGGATCAAGTTCATCAAGACTGAATAAAATCTGTCTGAACATATCAGCATCATTTTCATTCTGATTAGCACGATTGTCGCTGAAATCGACCAGAATAATCGGCAGACTGATCTCAATATCTACAGGATTATCTCTACGTTGAGAACGTAAATTATCAAGAATGTTAACTCCTGGATAATCAATACCACGACTCTGGGCCTCGGCAAATCGACTGAGGACCTGCTCAAGCTGACCTGATGCCCTCAAATGCTCGATTGACTCTGGTGAGAGTGGCATTGCATTTAATTCGGCAGACAGAAGTAAAAGTGCTACCAGCAAAATTTGTCTGATGAATTTCATTGAAGCTCCTAAATATTGAAATCATTAAAATTAGAAAAGTGCACATTCAGCTCTTGGAAAAATTCTCAAAAGTGAAATAATGTGAAAATGTAATGTACAGAAGTTAACAATGCCTTACAAGTTATTTGGTCACATTTCCAGCAAAAAAAACCCTACAGCATGGGAAAGTATCCTTGTATAATGATTCTAAGAGTATGGAGAAGTTTGAGTCATGAATTTAAACCACCACCAAAGCAACAACTTTTACTTGACAAATTTCAGTTAAGTATATATATTTCTTTACTGTCAGAGAATGTGCTGTACCATTCAGCTACTTAAGTTTTCGAAACGTATTCGCCTG
This sequence comes from Calditrichota bacterium, assembly GCA_018644935.1. Lineage (GTDB taxonomy): Bacteria > Electryoneota > AABM5-125-24 > Hatepunaeales > Hatepunaeaceae > JABGPL01. Next base: position 71,340 of record JABGPL010000001.1, read on the forward strand.
GAGGTTTGAGATGAAGTCTGCTATTAGTTTTGCACTGTTGATTTTCCTGCTGACCACCCTTCCTGTGGGAGCTGCTACAATTCATGTACCCGATGATCAAGAAACCATACAAGCTGGTGTAGATGCCGCTGAGGCAGGAGACACCGTTCTCGTTGCTGATGGTGACTACAACGGTAACGGAAATGTTAACCTCTCAGTTAGTACTCAAATAATACTCCTATCTGAAAATGGACCTGATAACTGCATAATTGATTGTGCAGAGAATAATGCAGCGAATGGAATTGATATTCAAGAAACAGTAATCCTAAATGGTTTTACTATTGCAGGTGCTGATACCGGGATTATTATTCGAAATGCCAACGACGTAAACATTGTAAATTGTATCACCAACGGCAACAGCGTACACGGTTTATATCTAATCGGGTGTTTGAGAGCGATTATTTCCAACACTCAGTCGACGGATAATAACTGTAACGCTGCTCAACAAGGCATTGGGATGCGAGCTGAGAACTCGGACGGTACGATAACAGATTGCATTTTCTCCAATAATTCTACTCTCGGTTCCGGTGGGGGTATTTGGTTTGGTGCATCCGACTTTATCTTTGAAAACTGCGAATTTTCGGATAATACTGCCAGCCTCTACGGCGGCGGATTGTATCTTGGGACGGCATCTGTTTGTCAGATGACAAATTGCTTGATTTCTGAAAACTCCACTACCGATGCAGCAACGGGCAATGGCGGCGGCATTGCCATTATAGACGCAAATACACAACTAACCGCAAATGGATGTGTTTTTATCGAAAACACCACTGAGCGATCTGGAGGTGGACTATACATTTCCGGTTCAGAATGCACACTGACAAATTCATTTGTTATTGGCAATACTGCAACTCGTAACGGTGGTGGTGTACTAATATTTCAGAACTCAACCGGAACATTTTTCAACAATGTTTACAATGGTAATTCTGCTGGAATAGATGGTGGAGGAACATCAATTTCAAGCGCATCCCAGGGGGAGTTCGGAAATTGTACATTTTCCAACAATGTTGCAGGCGAGGTTGCAGGCAATGGGATGGGTGGTGGAATTTATATGGGTACAGGAACCACTACTTCAATCCTGAATTCTATTATATGGGGAAATCAGTCTGATACAGGTGATCAAGAGTTTGGACAGAATGCTACCCAGATAAACATTGCGAATTCCTGCGTCGAGACAGGAGTTAATCCTAACGATTGGCAAAATGTAAACGGCAATAACATAGCAAACATAATCGAAGAAGATCCTGCCTTTGATGAAGCAGAAGATAATCCAAACTGGGGGCAAAACGGATTCTTTATCGAACCTGAAAGTCCATGCGTAGATGCTGGCAATGATGATGCTGATGTTTATGAACTTGATGCCCACACTACTCAGGCAAATCTGGAAGTTGATCAAGCTGAAGTCGATCTTGGATTCCATTATGATCCGGTCTGGTTTAGAAACTTTGGACGACTCTTTGGAAATGTTGTTGATGCTGAAAACGATGAAGCACTTGCCGATGTTTTTATAGAAACAAACCTAGATCAGGATGCACTTTCGAGCGAAGAGGGATTCTGGGAAATAGCAGATGCTGAACCAGGCAATTTTGACATTACAGCGACTTTAGATGGTTATACTCCTCTGACCGTTGAAGATTTGGGTGTCGCTGCCGGACGAGAACTACAGGTTAATTTCCGCTTGGAGCGAATACTCAGTCGTCTTCACGGTCTTGTGATTGATGCTGTTTCAGAAGAACCTCTTGAAGGTGTTGAAATTTCAACCTCGAATGATCAGCAGGCAGTTACTGATGCAGAGGGTATGTGGTCAATTGAGGATGCTATTGCAGGGGAGTTTGAGATTACAGCCTCCTTTGAAGATTACCTGGCAATAACATACCGAGATCAAGTCCTCGAATTTGGTGATGATTTAGAAATAAATTTCCAACTCTCTCAGGGTGTGGGAAGGTTGTTCGGTACTGTCTTAGATGCTGACAATGATACCCCGCTTGAAAACGCTCTTGTTGCAACTTCACTTGGACAGGATGCTATTACCGATGTGGATGGAAATTGGGAAATTCCGGAAGCTGTATCTGCTCCGTTTGATATCACCGCTTCGTTTGATGGATTTCTTTCTCAAACCATCGAAAACCAAATGGTTCAACCAGATGGTGAGCTTGAGATCAACTTTGGACTGTCTGCACCCCAGATCAACATTGATACTGATGAAATTATCGGTGAATTGAATGTCGAGGATCAATTGAATGTAGAATTCCAAATCAGCAACCCGGGTGGTGCACCACTGGAATGGAATGCACATACCAGACTCCGTGATGATAACGGAATTGAACCGTGGGAACTCCGAGCAACCGGAGATCATATTGACGGTTTACACGGCGTTATTTGGGCTGAAGATAGATATTACGCATCGATGACCACCGAAAACGGAAATGAGATATATGCACTGAGTCCTGATGGCGATATTCTCGGATCGTTTGAGCAACCATCCGATGGTGGCGAAACGATGCTCGATCTGGCATGGGATGGTGAATACATTTGGGGTTCTGGTGAATTTTGGTTGTTTGGATTTACACCGGATGGACGTGAACGGGCACGTTTCCGGGGTGTTGGTGATGTAAATGTTGGTCTGGCATGGGACAGTGAAAACGAATGGCTGTGGTCAACAAGTGCTGTAATTGATGATCCAATCCGTTCCTTCAATCGCAGAGGTGATCGTCAGGTGGCATTCGATAATCCCGGGATAGATATAAAAGGGCTTGCTTATTGGGCTGATGATCCCGATGGATACAATCTTTATGCATACTATGATGCGCCTGAAGGTGGATTGGGGGTCAGTAAAATGAACACCGAAAATGGTGAATTCGTAGATGTTGGAGTTCTTAATCCCGAAGGAGGGGGAACAGCCGCTGGTGCTACCATTACAAATCGTTACTTCCCAATGAATGATGTTTTCATCTCTGTGGCTGCTACCGACGAAGGTGGACGTGTCGATATTTGGCAACTCGCCGCAAGTCAATCCTGGATGAGCTTTGGACCTGATCAGGGCATTATTCAACCCGAAGATTCTCAGATAATCAACTTCAGTTTCAACTCAGCTGGTGCACTTGACGGTTTGTATTCAGGTGAATTTGTTGTCGAACATAACGCCGCTGGTGGTGAAGAGGTTATCCCGGTTCGAATGCAGGTGGTAGAGGAAGCAATACATACAACCAAGAGAATTAATTTGACCAGCAGTTGGAATCTTGTTTCAATGAATCTACAACCGGACAATGAAAATGTCGGCTTCCTGGTAAGTGATCTTGCCAATGCACAAGAGTTGGTGATGGTCAAAGATCAGCATGGAAAATTCTATCTTCCTTCAAGAAGGGGATTCACAAACATGGATAACTGGTCAGCTGAAACTGGATATTGGATTCTGATGAATTCTCCTCAGCCATTAGCTCTGACTGGTACTACAATTAGATCTGACCAGCCAATCCAGTTAGAATCAGGATGGCAAATTGTTGCATATTACCCCAGATTAGCAATGATTCCCGAAGAGGCTTTTGCTTCAGTAGCAGATAACCTCACATTAGCCAAAGATGGCAATGGCAGATTCTATTCTCCAGAATGGGATTTTAATTCACTTGAGATGTGTCGAAATGGTAAAGGCTACATTGTCCACATGACCCAGGCAGATGAACTTGTTTGGTTTGGAGGTGGGGAAATGGCTCCTGTTGGGGGTTCACTCCTCAATCCGGGTGCTCAATTGGAGTTTTATCCTGCTGTCGCATCCACCAGTTCAGACATGAGTTTACTTGCAATTCTTCCAGAAAACGCATGTGGAGAGCTTGGAGTTTGGGTAGGAGACCAACTCGTCGGATCGGGTATAATTAAAGAAGGTCGCTGTGGTATTGCGGTACGAGGTGATGATCACTTCACGGGTGAAATTGATGGGGCTGCACACGGAGATGATCTGATTATAACCTGGTGGGATAACAATCATAATGTCTCTGAAATCGAGGTCAGCCCAATACAGGGTGAGATGACGTATCACACAAATGCCTTTACAGTGGTAGATATTGCGGAGACGACGGCACCAAAAGATTTTGCAATTCTTAACGCATATCCAAATCCTTTTAATAACCGAACGACTGTTACGTATCACCTAAGCAACCGAAGTCGAGTTGAAATGACAGTATTTGATTTATCAGGTCGTGAAGTTATGAGATTGACTGATGAGATTTTAGACGCGGGAAACCACAGTGTTGAGTTCAGTGCAGATAACATGACGAGTGGAGTATATTTCATTAAGTTGCAGAGTTCTGCGAACATTCAGACAATAAAGACATTGCTTCTACGTTAACACGATTTAACACAAGCAATTCAAACTAAATCGAGAAAAAGAAATGACAACAATTCTCGTTGTTGATGATGAAAAGAGCGTTCTTGATACAACAAAAACGCTGCTCGAATATTCTGGCTATGGAGTGCTCATCGCAGATAACGGTATTGAAGCCATTGATCTGTTTAAAGAAAAGAACACAGATATTGGTGCCGTTATTTTAGATATGGGAATGCCAGAGATGTCAGGTGTTGAGGTTTTACAACATTTAGTCAAAATAGATTCTGATGTTAATGTTATAATCACAAGTGGTGACATTGACGAATCTGATCAGAAAATCGTCAAGTTGGGTGCAAAATGCGCTTTGCAAAAACCATTCAAACTCAAGGAACTCCTTAATTGTATTGAGGAGTTGACTGAATCATCCTGAAGCAAAAATGACTTCAATATATTCAAATGGGCACAACCTTCGTGCCCATTTTTCTTTCATCAACTTAGAACAGAGATGTTGAATACATTTTCTGATATGATACCTGAACTTGTCTCAATAAGGGGAACACACTGTATTGCACTTTTGGGTGGTGGAGGAAAAACATCTCTGATGAAAAAGCTTGGATCAGACCTCTCTGATTGTGGAAGCAGAGTGTTATTGACATCGCTAACCAAAATGCAGAATGATCACAGGGATGATGTACAGTTTGTAAATAGTAGAAGCAAAGCTAGAATACCTGACATGTTGGACAATATTAACCCTTTATACATCATGAAAGGAAAAAAAGATGAGGTAAGATTAATCGGTTTGACGCCTCAGTTTCTGGGTGAAATATATTCGCTCTCAGACATCTGTATTTTTGAATGTGATGGTGCGCGGAATCTGCCTCTGAAATGTCACAAGGACCATGATCCGGAAGTACCTGAGTTTGCTTCACATGTCATAATAGTCATTGGTACTGACGCTATCAACAAACCCTTAACTGCCGGTTTTGTCCACCGTCCTGAGCTGTTTTTGCGAAAATGGAGAATTGATAAAGACTACATTTTAGATATTGATTTTATAGCAGAAGTTCTGACTTCACCGATGGGATACTTAGAGCAAGTCCCACATGGTCAGAGGATTTCGTATTACATCAACAAATCAGATTTGGATATCAAATCAGCAAGACAGTTAGCAGAGAAAATTCATGCAATCTCTGGGTGTCATACTTTCGCTGGAAGCTTGAAATACGGATATTGTGAGGGGGTTGCCTGAATATGAAAATTGCTATGGTAATTTCAGCAGCCGGCATGTCGACACGCCATCCTCCAAATAAACTACTCCTAAAATTAAGTGATCGGCCGGTAATTGTTAAAACGATATCAACTTTTGTTGATTTGGGGATCGATATTTTTGTTGTGACTGGGCATCAGATGTCATTGGTTAAAAACTCAATTTCTTCGAGCTCTCTCAAGAATATCAGCATTATTCAAAATCCAAATTACAAATTGGGTATGTCGACATCCATTAAGACTGCCGTGAGGCAAATCAGGGATCAATATGATTATCTCGGTTTTTCAAATGGGGATTTGCCATTTATTTCAACTGAAACGGTGTCTTATCTATTGAAAGAACTTAATACATTCAAACCGTTATTGCTCGTTCCTTCATACAATAAGAGAATAGGGCATCCGGTATTCTTTGGTGCTGAGTTGTTTGACGAACTTGAGTCAATCTCAGGCGACATAGGCGGGAGGGATATCCTTAAGAATCATAAAAATGACATGATGATTCTTAAGGTTGAAGACGAGGGAGTAATAATGGATATGGATTACTATCTGGAAAAAATAAATGTTTGATAAAACAGTATGGATTCGCGGTGCTGGAGAAATGGGCAGCGCAACCGCTCAAATTTTGCATGGGGTTGGATTCAGGGTTTACGTAAGTGAACTGCCTCTCCCACTGGCGATCCGAAGAAAGGTTACATTCAGTGATGCAATTCTGACAGGGCAGGCAGATGTTGAAGGGACAAGGGGGATTTTCAGCGAAACGGACAATGCGAACAAGATTATAAGTAATGGATCTGTGCCTGTTTTGCTGGATAACCAGAACCTCGTTCAAAAGATTAGCACTGATATTCTCGTTGATGCCAGAATGCTCAAACGAGAGACTGTCAACCTGATTGGAACAACAGAATTAACGATTGGTTTAGGACCTGGATTTAATGCTCAACATAATTGTGACATCGCAATCGAGACCAACCGGGGTCATAATCTTGGACGAATTATCACCCGGGGTGGGACTGACAAAGATACAGGCGTTCCAGGGGTTTTGGGTGGGGAATCAAACCGTCGTGTGATCTACTCTTCCGGGACAGGTACAATAAAATGGTTAGTTGATTTTGGTGATATTGTTGAGAAAGGAACTCTGCTTGGGACAATTGCGGATGCCACTGATATTGATGCGCCACTTTCTGGAATTATCAGAGGTTTAATTTCACCTGAGGTTCAAGCAGTGGATGGAATGAAAATTGGTGATGTTGATCCACGAGGTAAAAAAGTTGAGTATCTTCTTGTTTCGGATAAAGCAAGACTGATTGGACGGGGAGTACTTGAGGCTATTCTTAAGTACTATCATAAGAAAGAAAAATTGGAGGATTAATTGTGGAGAAGGGACTTTATAAAGATCTAATCGAATTTGATTTCTCCCAAAATGCCGTGTTGTGCTCTCAGCTTGAATGGAGCGGTTCAGTTCCACGCAAGGACTACCCGTACATGCTGGTTCTGGAAGACGGCAGCTCTCGCGGCACAATCGGAGGTGGCGTGATGGAACACAATGTCATCGAATCCGCTAAAAAAATTTTATCAACCGGAACAACTCTGTTTTCAGAATTCGATCTTGGACACTCCGATGCTGATGGTGAGGGTGGAATATGCGGAGGCAGGACTAAAATTCTGATAGAACCCTTTACTCCAGACATTCAGAAATTTTGGAAATCTCTTAATATGGTACGGTCTGGAAAAGATGAGTTAGTGCTTGTGACAGAGGTCTTGGAAGGCGAAAAAATCACATGTAGTCGAGTTTTTATCTCTGAGGAGTTCCTGTTTTCAGATTTCGGTGGAGATACAATCGCAAAAATAAAATCCAGCAAACCAAAAAACAAAGCAATATCATTTCATTTGGAAGATGGATTTTATCTAATCCAACCAATAATTGCACAACCTTTACTTCACATTTTCGGCGCGGGACATGTTGGAACATCAGTTGCTCAATTGGCAAGTTTCATTGATCTTGATGTTGCAGTTTACGATGACCGTTCCAATCTTGCGAATTTCAATCATATTCCTAACGCAAAAACTATTTTAACCGAACCTTTCGCAGCTCTTGAGAAGAAAATAGTCATTAATCCACAAGATTTTGTTCTCGTAGCAACACGAGGACACAAGCATGATTTGGAAATGGTGCGTTGGATGATAAGACAAGATTTTAAATATCTTGGGCTTGTGAGCAGTCGCCGAAAGTGGAAATTGTTAGTTGATAAACTTAAAGAAGAAGGGGTAACGGATAAGCAAATTAGGAGAGTCCACGCCCCGGTTGGTATCCACATCCATTCAGAGACGGTTCCCGAGATTGCTGTTAGCATAATTGCTGAGATTATTTTGGAATCGAGAAATCCTAAATTAAGTAATCCCAATATCTGATAATAAACATCGAAATGTTAGGTGGAACCTCAAAGAAAAAATTGGATTCCCAAAAATGGCCATTGAAAAAATAAATTCCGCGGATCTTTCAGTGTCCACACTCCAGCTGATTGAGTGTGCTAAAAAGGTCATGTCAAATGCCTACAATGTATACTCACATTTTTATGTTGGGGCTGCGGCTCGAACCATCTCCGGAAAGATATACTCGGGAACAAATGTTGAAAATGCTTCATTGGGGCTTTCGGTGTGCGCTGAACCTGCCGCACTTCTGCTTGCAATTTCAGCTGGAGACCCAGAAGTCATAGATATGGCAGTTGTCGGTGGGACATCACCAGACACAAAAGGTGGTAGAGTTGCCACACCATGTGGCAGATGCAGGCAGATTATATATGAAGTCAGCCAGATATCCAAAACCGATATCATGCTGTATTGCTGCAACCCCGACCTATCTGAAATCCTGAGAATGACAATCAGCGACCTACTCCCACTTCCATTCGGGCCAAAAGATCTTGGTGTTGAAAAGGAAGTCGAGAACTATCTTGGGCAACTCAGATCAACCATCAGTGAGGATAAAAAGTGAGGAGCATTGCCGAACTTATTATCAAGAAGCGAGATGGGTATCCTTTAAGTGAGGAGGAGCTGAAATACTTCATCGAGTCTTACCTTTCAGGACGGACACCAGAATACCAGATGGCATCACTATTAATGGCGATTTTCTTCAAGGATATGGAAACTGAGGAGATATCTGCTCTGACCGACGTTTTTGTCAATTCAGGATCGAAAATTAGCTTCCCCTCCGAATATCAAACTGTCGATAAACACTCGACAGGTGGTGTCGGTGACAAAATATCGCTGATACTGGCACCAATAGTCGCTTCTCTCGGTGTTAAAGTCCCAATGATGTCCGGCAGGGGGCTCGGGCATACGGGTGGTACTTTAGACAAATTAGAATCGATTCCCGGCTTCAGGACGAACTATTCCGCTGTTGAATTCAGGAACTTGATCGACGAAGTCGGCATGGCAATTATCTCCCAAAGCCCCAAACTTGTCCCGGCAGATTATAAGATTTATGCTCTTCGAGATAAAACCGGTACGGTTGAAAGTTTGCCGTTGATAACTGCAAGCATAATGTCAAAGAAGATTGCAGAAGGGGCACAAAATCTTGTTATTGACATGAAGGTGGGAGCAGGTGCTTTCATGCAGAATATTGAGATCGCCCATAAATTAGCCGGAATGCTGAAATCAACTGGCGAACGCTTCGGGCAAAAAGTCTCTGTAGTTTTCACTAACATGAATTCACCTCTTGGTGAGTATGTCGGAAATGCACTTGAGGTCTTAGAGACAATAGAGTTCTTGAAGGGAAATCGATTGCGTGATATCGATGTTATTGTTATTGAGTTGGCTATTGAAATGCTCCTGCTCTCTAAAACATGCAAGAGTCGTGAAGATGCAAAAAAGCTTATCGACCAAACAATTTCCGACGGAAGTGCGCTGGAAAAATTCCGCCAGTTTGTAAAAGCTCAAGGTGGCAATCCGGACATTTGTGATGATGTGTCTCTTCTGCCACAGGCAAAGGAAATGATACCCATAATTTCTGATAAAACAGGCTATATAAACAGCATAAACAGCCGAGCTATTGGATATGCCCTGATTCATCTGGGAGCTGGTCGAAAAGAGGCAAATGATAAGATTGATTTTGGTGTTGGGGCACGGTTACTGAGAAAAATCGGCGATCGACTTGAAAAGGGAGAAACAATTGGATTTGTGTACTCTCAGGATCGAATTCAAGGGGTAAAGATGGCTTCTGAACTTGTAAAACATTATAGTATCACAGAAAGAAAGATCGAGACAGAAGAAACAATTATCGATTCATGGTGTACTGACAGCCCAGATATTTGACATTTTATATGCGGAGTTTTGCCTTAATTGGAAATCAGCACTTGATAAAATGTTCACATTTCCATACATTTATAGGAGTGGCTGACAAAACCACTCAACATTGTCGAAAAAACTGAGGTAAGATCGTGGATAAAACAAAACTTAGTGCAAGCCTTGAAGATTATCTTGAAGCTATTTATCACATAGCAAAAGATAAGGGAGCCGCTAAGGCCAAGGATATTTCAATACGCCTTGATGTAAACAGTTCTTCAGTAACCGGGGCGCTGAAATCATTATCAAAACGCGGTCTAGTAAACTATGCACCTTATGACCTGATCTCACTAACACCCGAAGGGGAAGTGCTCGCAAAGGATATTGTTAAACGGCATGAATCGCTCTATAATTTTTTTGTTAGTATCCTTTCAATAAATGATTCCGATGCTGAGGTTGCGGCTTGCAAGATTGAACACGTAATACCGCGAACCGTGTTAAAAAGACTAATAGATTTTGCCGCATTCTGCAAATCTTGTCCACAAGGAAAAGCTATTTGGGTTGAAGGTAAGGGCTTCCAATGGAGCAAAGAATAGAAAGACTCCTTGCTTTCTAAGATAAATCATCCTGAAAAACTCCGGTTCAATCGGTGGAGTTTAAACGGTTGGTCACTCCCTCCCAGAAACCCCAATAAGTACTTTTTCCCACCTGACACAATGACCAGCCTCAACTTACAACCCCAGATAAATTGCTGGAATTGTAAGTTGTCTGACTGAATCAAATTGTTGTGTAAAGATGTGCGATAAAAAAATCGCATCATATCTTATTTAGTTTTTTCATCTTCCTGTTTTTTAGAATCATCATCACCAGAGCTAACGCCTAGGGCTGATAAAGGACTGAATTTATAGAGCCACGCCTTAGCAAGCTGTTTGGATGTAATAGGTTTCAAAAAGAAGTTAATCGGTATACCACACTCACCGGCAATCGCCTTCTGAACATAATCGTCAAATGCTGTCATCATTGAGTTTGTGTCAATTACTTTGTTGTTGGCATTATCAATCTGACCCAAACTCGAAACAACATCTTTTACATAACTGTTATTAAGCTGCATAAAACTTTCACCGGCACGAGCTTTATCGGCGTCAGATGCCATAGTGTTAACTTCAGTATCAGAGGCTCCTTGAATTGCTGCAAGCTGTCCCATAACTTCTTTTGCATCTGGTTTTAGTGTGGAAACAGTGGTTTTTATCTCGTTTGATTTAATCGATGGTATTAAACCCATCGTCACTACACTGGCATGAGCCTGGATGTTCGAAGTACTAAGTAAGCTTTTGATTGAACTAGCGAAAGAACCGTCAACCCCAAACTTACCACTTTGGGATGCGAGGAAACATCCTTCTTCAAAAGATGCTTCAAGATCGAAAGAAGTTGATTTTGACGTCTGAGAACTTTTAGAATCTTCTGTCTGTAAGATATGGACCATACCCACAAAACTCGACCCGTTAGTAGCACCGGATAGGAGAAACATACCTTCTTTATCTGCGTCTTTACCCTCGAGTGCCTCAGTCATGGATTTTTCATCATCAGAGTTGATTTTACGATCCGGAACATAGACATTCCAGGCTCTAATTGCCTTTTCCGGATCAAGTACGAATGGTGCAAAAACATTGGCCTCCTTGTGGGTACAGTTAGCTGTAATTACAAGCGTTCCCTGAACATTGTGATTTGATGTTTGACTAAGTGCAGTACTTTTCGCTGAAGAACCAGCTTTTGCTCCATAACTAGGTCCAAATACAGAAGTAACCTGCCCTGAAATATATGAGGCAATTGCATTGGAATGTGCTTCATTACCGTCTTTCTCGGACTCATTGCGGAAGTATTGAGCATCCATAGTTAGTGAATCTGATGAAAGCCCCATTAGTTTGATTGCTGATTTATTGTAGTCCATCGGACTTTCAACACTGGAAGATATTTTGATTTGCCCCGCCTTCTCCCTTGCCTTCTGGATAGCATCCTGTGCAGTTACAGAAGTTTTGGCATAGTCAATGGCTGCAGTTGCCATGGCGGTTTTAACTTTACCAATCTCATCAGCCAATTTCTTTATATCATCCTGACCAACACTCATGTTGATCATTTCCTGCATTGTCATATCAAGACTTCGTTTGGTCAGAATTAGCGAATTGAGCTTTTCCTGAGCAGCATCTAAGGGGTGTTGAGCAGTGGCTATTGCCTCCAGAGCTGCAATTTTGGCAGGATCGGCAATATTTCCAAGCACTAAACTTGGATCGAAGGGTATTGTAGTAGGCATACTAATTCTCCTTTGATATTATTTAATGTTATGGCTGCTTCAATTTTTATATCAGCCAAATTTTCTTCGTAAGTGTCCTTAATAATCAATTACTGTATTATCGGCATAAAACCAATATTACTTATAAGAGTTATGGTCCTGATTTAATCATAAACCCTCTCCTTTAATTATGCCGCCTATAGATTGGTATAGGCTTTAATTTCCATGAAGTTGAATAGACCGCCGGGTTGATTTTTTGTACCATATTCTTGCTGGCGTGTCCTTCACGATACGATATTAATATTCAATTTTCCACCCATAATTATCTGTGCCTGGTAAGAGTATCAGGTGGCAAAGTTATCCTAACAAGGTCGAATTTACAAATAATAATTATTAAATTGCAAGGATAAACTCATTATTTTCACAGCTTTCCAAAATAATCTTACAACTCAAACCCCTTTTTTCTAACTTGATTGGGCAAACTATTTCACCTGTGAAGAGCTTCCAGATTTTCAATTTTTTTTATTTTGAACAGATGTTAAATTCAATAGTTTATAAACAGAAACGGGGCACGATAACTCGTGCCCCGTTTCTGTTTTTAGTCCTAGCATTTTTCACCTACCTGATCAAAGCAATCTTCCGGGTGACAGATTGCCTACCATTCTGGAGGTTCACAAGGTATAATCCGGTTGCCAGGTCTGCAGCCGACCATTCCACGCTGTGACTGCCCTGATCGATAACGCCGTCTAATAGCGACCCGACAATTCTTCCACTCAAATCGAAAACCTGAAGCGAGATTTCACTTTTCAGGTCAACATTGAAATTAATTGTCGTTGTTGAATTAAACGGGTTCGGATAAATAGCAGTAAAGTCAAAAGTATCTGGAGTTTGTACTATTTCTTGTTGTGGAGCTTTCGTTGGGTCATCAACGTTGGTCGTAAACAAAATTGATCTGCGTCCTTGAAGTGGTGCCGCTGTAGCATCATATGTATTGCAGCTTGAATAGGAGATCCCAGTAGTTCCGTCAGGGCTGGTAATACCTACACTCGCATATGGAGTTTCACCATCTGCTCCAACAAGTTGACTGATTCTATCATAGTTGAACAATATTTCACCATCACCAGTGAGTGTCGGATAGACCGCTGGATCTCGCAGGATTATCTGGAATGTAACCCGGGTGTCTGTAGCGTTAAAATATACAAGGTACCATTCAATGACAAAAAGACCTTCAACTTCGTCCAAACCTTCATCATATCCAGTATATATTTCTGCTCCCCGAGGCACTAATGAAAAATTATCCCAAAACGGTGCCAACATTCCCGAAGCTGCCCCCGATCCACCTCCAAGTAGTGGCCAATTCTGAGAACTTGGAACAGCTAACTCGTTATTTCCCATTATGACAAAACCGTTGGTCGAAATCAAGATAGTATCGTAACTCACACCATAATACTGAAAGGTAAATGGTAGAGGCATTGTAGCAAAATCATTGAGTCTATTCCCGTGATTAAGCTCTACTGGAATACCATCTATAGGCTGATTTCCGTCGTTTGGATTAATTTCAACCCACTCAAGATCGGTCGGACTTAGCTCATACTCTATGTCTGTATTATCAAAGGCGTAATAACCATAGGCATCCGGACCAGTTGGATCTCCTTCACCTGCTGTGCCAACCTGGAGGTCAAAAACTATCTCGTCGAACTGTACACCCTCATATTCGAGGACAGCTCTGACCGGGATTCGAGTACCTGGGATAACATGTTCACTACCATCTAGTGTAACCATTGAGTTGGCAAAAGCTGATTGACCTGATTCGATAGCATTGAATTCCAAGGTTTCTACCGGGAAAACGACGCCCCATCCGCTGGGGATCAATCTCGCAGTAAATTCCGAAGTCGTGATACGCCCGGAATTGAAAAGCTCAAGGTTAAATTGTTGTTCACCGTGTTCAATAACCATACCTGGTTGTATGCTGGCGATCCTCAAGTTTTCTGTTTGTGGATCAAAGGAAACTGTTGATGACCATGTTCCATTTTCAGATTCAAAATCAACCAGCAGATTTATCTGTTCGCCATCCGAACAGGGGTAGCTAACTTCAAGTTCAATGTCTGCAGTTATTTCTGAAGTTTCACCTACAGCAATGTTGCCGAATTCCGTTCGATTATCCGCAACCATTGCACCATCAGATAAGGAAGTTACAACTCCGATCACGTTTACTGCATCAACTGAGTCACCCATGTTGCTTGCAGAAAGTGAAACCACAATCGTTTCGTTCAAGTTTACAATCCCATCACCATTGCCACCTGCGGCATCATTAATTTCGGCAATCCCGGCGACTATAGAGACATCACTGTCAACTCTCTGGATGATACCTTTGTAGGGATAAATATCCTGTTCGAGAGCGGTAATCTGGATATTCCCGGCAATATCAGGATCTATTACAAAGAAGCACCGACCATCATCGCCGGTGTACATTATATCGAACAAATCGACATCAAGCTGATTGATGTCTTCAATTGTTCCCTTATAAAGGGTTACCCTTACGTCTGCAACACCTTCTCCTGATTCACGATCTGTTACATGGACAGGAACATAACTCGCACCCTGAGCTAAAACCTCCGGGTGTACAACTGATATCAAACTCGGCACACCTTCCCACTGTTTGATACCGGGCTCTCCGGTGAGCTGAAAATCGCTTGAATACTTCATGAATGTGAAGTTTTCTTCATCTTCGGCAAAAGTCCTTAAGAGATTTAACAATGTCCAGTTCCTCGCCCAACCGAAAGAGAGACGCAGATCCAGCATTGAGTGTACCATACCTATTCCAAGACCATTGTTTGGGGTGGTGGTTGGTATCGCCCAGGTACAGGTGACAGCGACAGCTCCCTTTGCTCCGCTTGGGTCATTGTAGTTTTCAGGATCATTATAATGTTCTCTACCAACCCAGAACAAAGTCTCCATTGTGGATTCACCATGTCCACTGTTCAGAATTGTGATCGGGTAAACCCCAACTGCTTCCATCAATTCATTGGCGGGAGGATTGCTGCTGTAATTCATACTTTCATTTTGTGCTCGTCCAGCGATGAACCCGATACCTTCGGTAATTTCGCGACCCAGCCAGAAGCTGCCATCCTGAGCATCTCGTCTAAATTGCGAAACGACGTTGAAACCATTATTTTCAAGTGCATAGACATAATAATCAGTGGTAAAAATAACAGAATTCCCACCATTCAAAACCGGTTCTTCCTCAACTATCGCCTCTTCGAACCAGCTTGTGTCTTCCATATTCGGTTCCGATTCATAACTGAGAGTCTTGTTTACCCCATTTACAAGCATCGCAATATCTCCAGCTTGAAAACGACTCACAGCAACATCAGGAATAAAATCAGGTTCATCCCCCTCATGCTCAAGGTATGCATAAAACAGATCCCAATGATCTTCCCAGCCACCTTCGTCAAACACATCCGAACCCGGACTGGTTAACAATATGTCCATTCCCTGACCATGCTCATTGTTATTCTGTGGATTTAACTCTTCTTCACCAATCAAAAGAATGTTATCGAATGGTTCGATTCCCTGATCTAACAATGCATCATAATGAGCCTGAATTTGAGGCACAACCTCCATACCACCTCTCACATCTCCGTCACTTACTCTGAGCAAATCAACCTTATTGCCGGCACGTCGCTTCCACTCCATCAAACGATATACCTGCTGATGAATGGCATCCTGATCACCCCCACCAATGTTGTCAGGCAGGACGAAAAGATAATACTCATAATACCCCCGCGCTTCAACCAATGCTCGATTGTCGCGATGGGGAGGTGGGTTTACAGCAATTGTTTCTATGAGACGCTGAAAATCCGGGCTTGGGATTCTCTCGAAATTCAAGCCACTTGTGCGGCTCTGATCGGGTGTAAACTGAAGCTCAACATTGAGCTCATCTCTTTCAACATACTCCTTTGTGACAGGATTATATTGGACAGGATAAACTGTAACCTGAGCCATCCTGATGTTCCGCATGCGAACAGGATTGCTGATTATAACTGGTTCTGGAGGGTAAAGTCCAGAGGTAAGTTCATTATCGGTACCCGGATTACTGATTTGCGTTGAATATTCAACGCCAGACTCCCTGTTAATCACAGGTGGAAGATCCGAATTTATTATTCTCTTCGATTCATCTCTATGAACTAAGTTAATCGACATACCATCTGGTATGACAACCCAACGACTAACCGCCGGGAGTTTAGGCATATCCTGACGTATCGTATTTCCCTCACCTTTCAGGGAAACATCCCTGCAGGTTAACCCATTAATCTGTACATTATGATCCTGCAATCCGGACAGATCAAAATGGAAAATGGCTTTTTGAGGCGAGTTTTCTGAAATTTCTACTCTACCGGTGGGGTTTATTCCATCAACGGAGGAGTTGGTCTCTGAAGCTGCTGCGATAATCTCTGCTGGTGAGAGAATGCAAATCGTTATAATGAGCAGAATTACGGAGAAAATAGTCGCTGTTTTTTGCACCTGATGTTCCTCTTTAGTTTTCAGATCTACTAGTAATTCAAACGGTAGTCCTGCTTTAAAATATACGTTTGAAAGTAACTCCATGCAAGACAGATATATATACAGTTTCTATTATTAACAGCTAACTATTCAAAATTTATTGCACCAAATTATGTATCACATAATCTTCCGGGTGAGGATTAAAAGTTGACAATTCGATTTAATTGGGATACTTTTATCTATCACACCAGACGCTGAAAGCAGCCAGATATCAACCGATTCATTTGTTTCGATAATCCCCATACAAACAGGACCCTCACGTTGGATAAGTTTGTTCACCTTCACAACCATTCAGATTACAGCCTCCTCGACGGCCTCTGCAAAATAAAAGACCTGGTTAAGACATCTCATGATCAAAAAGCGCAGGCTGTCGCGTTGACGGATCATGGTAACATGTTTGGTGCACTAGAGTTTTATACCCAAGCGAAAGAAATGGAGATTAAACCTCTGGTTGGGTGTGAACTCTATATGACACCTGAAGACAGAAAGATAAAAAAAACATCGAAGGCAGGTGGACTGCGCTATCACCTCGTTTTGCTCGCGAAAAACTATACGGGATATAAAAACATAACACGTCTGGCGAGTGAAGCCTTTGTAAGTGGCTTTTACTACAAACCGAGAATCGATAAACAACTACTCAGAGACCACAGTGAGGGTGTCATTTGCCTGTCTGCGTGTCTGCAGGGAGAAATACCTCAGTTAGTTCTAAGTGGAAACTTGGATGTTGCTCTGGAAACGGCAAAGTTCTATAAGGATATTTTTGGAGAGGATTATTACCTTGAAATTCAACGGCATGGTATTAAAGAACAAGAAAAAATAATCCCCGATATGGCTCAGATCGGTGAAGACCTCGGCATCAAACTTGTCGCAACAAATGACACGCATTATTTGAAACAGGATCATGCCGAAGCTCACGATATATTATTGTGTGTAGGCACTCAATCCAAAGTCGATGACGAAAATCGCATGCGATTTACTGGTAATGAATTCTTCCTGAAATCCTCTGGGGAAATGGCAGATAGGTTTGAAGATTATCCTGAGGCACTTACAAACACACTTGAAGTTGCAGAAAAGTGCAATTTGGAAATTGAGCTCGGCGAAGCACACTACCCGGTCTTTGACATTCCCGGTAACGATAACCCCACGTTTGAAGATGCGGATGTATACCTGCGAGAGACAACCCTAAAAGGATTTCACGAGCGATATGGTGATAATCCTTCCCAAGCGGCTAAAGATCGCTTCGAGCTTGAGATGAAGGTAATCCTCGAAACTGGTTTCTCAAATTACTTTCTCATTGTCTGGGATTTCATCCGGTGGGCAAAAGAGCAAAATGTTCCGATCGGTCCTGGCAGAGGGTCAGCGGCCGGGTGTCTGGTCTCGTATTGCCTTGGAATTACCAACCTCGATCCACTTCAATTTGATTTGATTTTTGAACGATTCCTGAATCCTGAACGAATCAGTCCTCCTGATATTGATATTGACTTCGCTGATGACAGGCGTGAAGAAGTCATTGATTATGTACGGGATAAGTATGGTGATGACAGTGTTTGCCGAATTACGACATTTGGGAAAATGGCAGCAAAATCCGCCGTCAGGGATGTATCGCGTGTGATCGGCTTGTCCATACAGGAAGCAAATGCAATCGCAAAGCTTATTCCTGATGGTCCTAAGGTGAAACTCGCCGAGTCTATGACGCAGACTCCGGAGCTTAAAAAATTGATAAACTCAGACCCTCGCTTCAAGAGGGTTTGGAATATTGCATTGACCGTCGAAGGATCAGTTCGGCACTCTGGAACTCATGCCGCGGGTGTTGTGATCTGTCCCGGGCGTACTGTCGAATATATCCCTGTTTACAAAATGGGCGGTGAAGGCGAGGAATACACCCAGTTTGATATGAACTGGGTTGACAAGCTCGGTCTGCTGAAGATGGATTTTTTGGGCTTGCAGACCCTGACTGAACTGGATATGACAGTTAAGGCTCTTAAGAAACGTGATATCCACATTGACCTCGACACAATCGATATGGGTGACCAGAAGGTCTATGAGTTATTCAGTGAAGGTGCAACTATTGGGGTATTTCAGTTTGAATCCGGCGGGATGCGGGAAAACCTTGCAAAATTAAAACCGACACGGATTGAAGACCTTATAGCTATGGCCGCGCTCTACCGTCCGGGTCCGATGGATAACATTCCGGAGTACATTGCCTGTAGTCACGGTAAACGTCAGCCGACCTATCTGCACCCGAAACTCGAGCCACTGCTGAAAGAAACCCACGGGGTGGTGATATATCAGGAACAGGTGATGCAGTTATCAAGAATTCTTGCTAAATTTACCATGGGCGAATCTGATGTTTTGAGGAAAGCGATAGGTAAGAAAAAATTAGATCTTATGGAGAAGATGGAAGGCAAGTTCAAAGAAGGT
>JABGPL010000010.1:0-40029 GCA_018644935.1 Calditrichota bacterium
TGGGGAGTATTGCCGGGATGTACATAGCCGGATTCAGAGATTTGGAGAAGAATTCAATCTGCATCCTCAGAACAGAGCTCCAACGATCGGCAGTGGACCATTCCAATTTGATCATTGGGATACCGGAAAGGAAATAGTGTTAACGCGTTATGCCGAGTATTGGCAGGGGGAAGGTCATGCCTATCTTGACAAAATCATCTGGCGTGTTCTTACCGACCAAACTGCGTCTCTCATCGCTTTAAAGAACGGTGAAATTGATTTCATGGAGAATCTCCAGACTATTCAGTACCTCACCATGACCAACCGGGAGAAATTTCTTAAGAGTTTCATAAAAAGCACCTACCTCGTGCCAAGCTACAGTTATCTGGGTTGGAGAAATGGTCATCCAATCTTCCAGGACAAGAATGTACGAATGGCAATGACTCACATGGTTAGACGAAAGGACATTGCCGAAAAGTTGTTTTTCGGATTTGCAGAAATAGTCACTGGGAATTTCTACCGTTACGGTGCCGATTACGATTCTACAATTGTGCCGTGGAAATATGATCCGGAGAAGGCTATAGAGTTGCTGACAAACGCAGGTTGGAAAGATGTAGATGATGATGGGATACTTGAAAAGGATACTCTTGAATTTAAGTTTGAACTTTTGATTCCTTCAGGTAGCCCGGCAGCCGAGCAACTCGCTTCTATACTGCGTGAGGATCTGTTTATGATTGGAATTGAAATGGAAATCCGCAGGCTTGAATGGTCAGTTTTTATCGGAAATTACATTCGCAACCACAATTTCGATGCCTGTTACCTTGGTTGGGTATTCGGTATGAAGGGTGATCCAAAGCAAGTCTGGCATTCAGAATCTGCGACAGGGCGCGGTTCGAATCATGTCGAATTTATTAATGCAGAAGCCGATTCATTGATTGATGCTGCCCGTGTTGAATTTGATCAGGAGAAGCGTGTTAAAATGTACAAACGTTTCCAACAGATACTTCATGACGAACAGCCATATACTTTTCTCTTCAGTTCTATGCGCAAGCCTGCTTATGACCGACGGTTTAAGAATGTTCGCTGGTATCCTTTCCGACCTGGATATCTATTAAATGAATGGTTTGTACCCAAAGATGAGCAGAAATTCAATTAGTCGCTATATAGTCTCTATCTGCAGAATTCCAGTAGCGCAGGCATCCCTGCCTGCTGAATTCCGGTAGCGTAGGCGTCCCTGCCTGCGGAATTCCCGTAGCATAGGCGTCCCTGCCTACAGAATTCCCGTAGCATAGGCGTCCCTGCCTGCGGAACTTGTAACGACCGTTTCAAGAAGAATACACACGCAGGGACGCGTGTGCTACTGAACTGAACTTACAATTAACCGGTAATCCAATAACAAATGCCCAGACATTCCACAAGTTTTCCAATAACGGTCACAATGCTCGTCCTGCTGACCGTTGTCTGGGGCGGTACCTTCCCTGCTACCAAGTTAGCTCTTGAAATAACAAACCCAATGCACTTTCTCGCATTGAGATTTCTTGTTGCCCTTGTCATATTAACTCCATTTCTTCCAGCGCTTCGTCGTTCCTCAGTTCCTGGTGTAAACATCTCAAGTTTTCCGAATAGAGAGACCTGGAAGGTTGGAGTATGGGTTGGGTTGTTTATGTTTATTGGATTCGCTCTTCAAGTTGTAGGTTTGAAGTACACCACCGCATCCAGATCTGGCTTTTTCACATCGCTACTTGTTCTAATTACTCCTTTTCTGGCACATATCCTACGCACAAGCCGAACATCTCTAATTGCACTCGCTGGAGTCCCACTTGCATTATTGGGAGTATACTTTTTGTCCAATCCAGAAACTGGTGGATTAAACCGTGGAGACTGGCTGACAATTGGCTGCGCTTTCGCCTTTTCCTGCCAAATGGTATCTCTTGAGTTTGCCGCATCTCGAGTCGATGATTCATGGGGATTGACCTACATTCAGATGCTGATCATAACGGGCGGTGCACTGATTTGGTGTCTAATCGAAGGAATACCTCTTATAATTAATTCAGATGGATGGCTTGCGGTTGGTTATACTGCGGTGTTTGGGGGTATCGGGGCGGTGTATCTCCAATCGAGATATCAGCCTGAGACAACTGCTGGACATGCCTCACTGATATTTACACTAGAGCCAGTTTTTGCTTCGATATTTGCATATCTACTTCTTGGTGATTCCTGGACAACACGAGCATTGATTGGTGCTTCATTAATACTGTCTTCAATGGTTTGGTCGAGTTTCTTTATTAAAAACAATACCCGCAATGGACAATAACCTGTTTTTGAATTTACTCCGGAGATTCTAGCAAACAGGCGGCTCACTTTTCCTTGGGTTTAACTAGATCACAAATAGACAGAGACGAGTACTCTATTAGATCATACTAAATGTAGAATCTCCTGAACAGACCCAACCTAACACTTAAATCTAAGATATCAATATTCCTGATTAATTCTATATACCGTCATGTATGTATACAGCACCATTCCTACTGAATGCTCTCTTCAACAGAGACCTTTGCATCTTTCAAGAAACCCTTCATGTTGTCAATGAATTTCGGAGCCTCCCAATAGACTACACATTCTCGACATACCAGACCTTTTTCATGACAGAGATTATTTGAAACCAACCAACAAGGATTTCGTGAATCTTGAAATCCTGGGCATTCAGATCGATCATCTGAGGAGCAGGATTTGATTTCCCAACAGGGGACTAAGGCGAGTATTCGTCTTAGACCTTCAAAATTAAAACCATTTTGGGTGATTTTCTGTTTGAGTAGTTCCAGTCTTTCGATATCCGCAGGAGCTAAAAGTCTTCTACCATTCGATTCGTGATGCAATAGAATCAATCCAACTGATTCATACTGCCTTATCGAAGAAACACTAACATCAAGAAGTTTCGCAGCCACACCGATAGCTATAGTCGGAACTCGTTCAAGTAAAGAAGTGTCCATTTCTTGTCCGCCTAATTATATTCCCAACACCTTTATTAAAAAATACACATTCTTTTGCGAATGTCAACACTATATAATGTAGTTTTTTGTTTTTTTTTTCACAATAGGCTTTTTGTATCATAATTGCATGCAGGAAGTAAAAAGTTGAATATCTTTAGTGTAACGTACTTTTTCATTAATTAAGAGCCAATGGAAACTCTACTCAACAATACAACCCCATTAGCAGAGCGGATGCGACCCAACGACTTAGACGGATTCGTTGGACAAAAACATCTGCTCGGGAAAGATGGGATTTTGCGACGCCTAATCGAGCGAGATCGACTGATGTCAATGATATTCTGGGGTGAGCCCGGAATAGGAAAAACTACACTTGCACGAATTATTGCAGAGAAAACCGGAGGCTACTTAATTCCGATTTCTGCAGTTTCTTCAGGTGTTGCTGATGTCCGTAAAGTAATCAGCAGCGCTAAAAACGCACTTAACGTTGGGCAGAAGACAATTCTGTTCATTGATGAGATTCACCGCTTCAACAAAGCTCAGCAGGATGCACTATTGCATGCTGTCGAAGACGGGACAATCACGCTGATTGGTGCTACAACTGAAAATCCGTCGTTTGAGGTGATCAGTGCTTTGCTTTCCAGATGCAAAGTTTTCCGTTTTCAACGTCTTGCACCAGAGGATATTGAAGTCCTGATAAATAGTGCATTGCAAAAAGATGAATTCCTGAAATCGAACAAGCTCAAATTGGAGAAGAGAGCTCAAGAGGCTTTAGTCAAGTATTGTGGTGGTGACGGCAGAACAGCACTAAACGGACTTGAGCTAGCACTTGAATTGGCTCTCTCTGCTGGGAAAACAGCACCTATCAAGATTGGAATCTCACTAATCGAGAAAGCCTTACAGGCTAGACCCGGTAAATATGACAAGAAAGGTGATTATCACTTTGACGTTGCCTCGGCTTTCATAAAGAGTTTAAGAGGCAGCGATCCTGAAGGAGTTATTTATTGGTTAGCACGGATGATCGATGCCGGGGAAGATCCAAAATTCATCGCCAGAAGGATGGTGATTCTCGCCAGTGAAGACATCGGAAACGCAAATCCTACTGCACTTGTCCTCGCCCAGGCATGCGTCGATGCTGTTCAATTCGTAGGTATGCCGGAGTCTCAATTAATACTCGCACAAACTGCAATGTACCTGGCATCATCTCCTAAAAGCAATGCCTCTTACATGGCACTCCTTGCTGCATTAGAGGATGTTCGGCAAGACCCGGAACGCCCTGTACCTCTCCACCTTCGCAATGCGGTATCCGGTCTCATGAAAGCCGAGGGCTACGGTCAGGGTTACAAATACGACCATGACTTCCCCGAAGCAATAGCATCTCAGAATCACCTTCCTGAAGGTTTGGAGGATCGTGTATATTATCACCCTTCAAACCGAGGGGCGGAGAAGGCTATTAGTGAAAGGTTGAAGGCGTGGTGGCCGGATCGGAAACGAAAACCATAGGTGTTCAATCTTTTTGATCCTTAATCCAAACAACTGTAAAACCATAGTTCCATTCAAACTGGGCTGAAGATATTAAGCCCCAACGTTCAATCAAAATAGTTTGGCAGAAACAACCGACCTATTGCTCTACAGTCACAACCTTAAAATCACCCCATTGTGACGATCTGATAAATTCAATAAACTCTGAAACTATTTCACGAGTATGTTTTGTTTTTAAGAACATGCGGTAATTGACTCTTTCAAGAGTTAAGCCTTTAACCTCTATCTCACGTAAGGCGTTATTCTGTATTTCGTCCTCAACGGATAACCGTGGGACGAAAGCATAGCCTACTCCGGCTTTGATAAAAGTTTTCAGGATTGATAACTCTTCGACTTCCATGAAGACGTTCAAGTCTTTTACAGGGATACCATTCTCTTTCAATTTTTGGCGCAGTAATAGATCCAGCCCGTGGTCATTCGTTATCCAGAAGATGGGTGTCTTTTTCAATTCTCCCAACTCCATACTTTTCGGAGCCTGTGTAGCGGATCCAACCAGAATTATTTCATCATGAAAGCACGGTTCGACTGTCAGACGGCGATGACTGAGTGGGTGTCCAACGAGCGCCATGTCGACATCTCCAGCGATAATACCATCGATAATATCGTCAGCGCAGAGATGTTTGAATGTGAAGTTTACATCCTCGTGTTGCTTTTTGAACTCCGCCAGCATCCACGGAAGAGTAAATGAGCATGTCAGGGCATCTCCGGCGAGGTTGATTTTTCGTGCAATTTGATTGGACATCGTAGAGAATGAGTCTTCTGTCTGACGAGCAACAGTCAGCAGTTTTTTACCTTCCTGATATAACACCTCACCCTCTGGAGTCAATTCTATATTCCGACCCTTTCTGCAAAAGAGTGAAACCTTCAATTCCTTCTCAAGGGTGTCTACATGATGGCTCAGAACTGACTGGCCCAGTGATAGTTTCCGTGATGCCAAACTGTAACTACATGATTCTGCGACCGTCATGAAGACAATCATCTTTTTATCAATTAACATATCTTTCTTTTAAGTTTTGAAAGAAAATTCACAAACCTATCTAATTTATCGAACCCAACCTTGACTTCGTTTCGATTATTTGATAATATAATGTTTGACATTGCTCAACACAAGAGCAACTGAACCATTAAATTGAGTTTAAGATAAATTCTCTATCCCGGTTTGTGAAGATTTTCGCTTTGTGCCTCGTTAAAAGCAGTTGATTATGTGTCAGGCCAGGGTACCTGCCACCACTAAAAGTAATCAAACGCAGGTTTTAAAGCGAGTAATACAGAAGGTTAGATCGGGATCATAGAAAATTTGAGGTTATTAGGGTACATGAAGAAATTAGTAATCCTTGGGGCGGGAACGGCTGGCACGATGATGGTTAACAAGATGAATGCTGTGCTGAACCGTGATGAATGGCAGATAACGATCGTTGATCAGGACCCGACTCATTATTATCAACCCGGTTTTCTGTTTATTCCATTTGGAATATACAACCGGAATGACGTTTTAAAACCGAAAAAAGACTTTCTACCGGCAAATGTTGAAACGGTTTTCTCTAAAATCGAAATGATTGAACCCGACAATAATCGAGTTCACATTGAAGGAAAACGGATACTCGATTACGATTTTCTGATTATTGCTACCGGAACCAGAATTCATCCAGAGGAGACAGAAGGATTGGTCGGAGATGAATGGCACCAGAGCATTTTCGATTTTTACACAGTTGAAGGTGCATATAATCTATCCCGCAAGTTGAAGAACTGGGAAGGCGGCAGGATGGTTCTTAACATCGCTGAAATGCCAATTAAATGCCCGGTAGCCCCTCTCGAGTTTGTATTTCTTGCCGACTGGTGGTTTACCGAACAGGGAATTCGTGACAAGGTTGAGATCGAATATGTGACTCCACTACCAGGTGCTTTCACCAAACCCCGCGCTTCCCGTTTACTTGGCGATTTCCTGACAAAGAAAAACATCAAGCTTATTCCCGAATTTGACATCGGCAATGTCGATTCAGAGAAGAAGATCATCTCCGATTATGAAGGTCGAGAAATAGACTATGATCTGCTTGTTACAATCCCCACCAACATGGGCGATGAAATCATCGGCAAATCAGGAATGGGTAATGAGTTTAATTACGTTCCGACCGATCCTCAAACTTTAAGATCTAAAGATTTTGAAAATATCTTCGTATTGGGGGATGCGACAGATTTACCGAGCTCGAAAGCCGGTTCCGTCGCACATTTCCAGTCCGATATTCTTTTTGAAAATCTGCTTGATGCTATTGATGAGCAACCCCTACGTGCGAAGTTTGATGGACATGCGAATTGCTACATCGAGTCAGGTTTCGGAAAAGGCATCCTGATCGACTTTAACTATGATACGGAACCACTGCCCGGCAAATTCCCTCTACCGGGAGTCGGTCCATTTTCACTGTTGGAAGAGACTAAAATGAACCATTATGGCAAGATGATGTTCCGCTGGATGTATTGGAATTTACTTTTGCGCGGAGCAGAACTGCCGATAGGTTCGGAAATGCTGATGGCTGGCAAGAGGATGTGATATGAGCAACGAAGCGATTGAACAACAATTAACAGATATACAGTCCAAGCTGGACAATTTGGTGGAGGAAATAGAAGAACACAGACGGCACAGGCTCGAGATGGATGAGCTGAAAGCCGACCTGACAGTAATCGCCAAAGATGTGTTTGCAACAACCGTGAAAGAGCTTGAAGATGTCGCACCGTTTGTAAATACTGGTGATTTCTTAGATCTGATGAAGCGTTTACTCCGGAATACAAGGACTATCACAGATGTGGTTGGCAAGACTGAGAGCTCGCTCGATTTCGTTGAGGATGCATTCCCTATCGGGAAAGAAATGTTTCATGACTTGATGTTGAAGCTCGATGAGTTCGACCGTAAGGGATATTTCGGTTTACTTCAATCATTTGGCTCAACTTTAGACCAGGTGGTTGAAAAAATATCACCTGAAGAACTCAATAAAATCACTGATCAAGTTGTTATACCAATCATTGAGCTCACCTCAAAGCTCGCGGATTTGAATTTATTACCAGCTCTGAGCCGTGCCGTTGACGAGTTCAACAATCAGAGTATAGATGCATTTGACAACTTTTCTTCATGGAAGGCATATAAGAAATCCCGAAAAACAGAAATGCGTAGGGCCATGGGCAGAACGCTACATTTCCTGGAAGCTTTTTCGCGTGAGACGAATAATAGAGTGGCTCGTTGATGATTCTTTTAAATGACGATTTGCAGTAGGTTGGACATTCCTGTCCGACCATCCGCCGACAGGCGGATTCGTTCTGTGCATTAGATCCAAATAGAATCGCGCTTTGCGGGATGGACAGGCAGGAATGCCTATCCTACTGACAACAAAACTGAAAACAATTACATACAAAACATAGATGAAGGAGGCAGAAATGTCTGAAAAACAATTTGCAGGAGTTAATGTCACTGTTGACGATGAAGGTTTTATGATCGATTACACACAGTGGAACGAGGATATCGCTCGTGGACTGGCAAAGGAAATCGGGATTGAAGAATTAAACGATAAGCACTTTATGGTGCTGAACTTCATGCGCAAAGAATTTAAAGAAAAGGGAACGGGACCTTCGCTTCGCAAACTCAAGAATGAGAGCGGTGTGAACACTAAGGAATTATACGGATTGTTCCCAAAAGGTCCAGCCAAAAAGGCGGCTCTAATCGCCGGAATCACCAAGCCAGTTGGCTGCATTTAAAGCTCGGAGACGACAAATGAGTAACGAACCGATTAAACGAGTATCTATCATAGTCTCCAAAGGCTCCCTCGACGGTGTTTACCCCGGCTTGATCATGGGAAATGGTGCACTGATGGAAGGCATAGAAGTAATGATGTTTTTTACATTTTTTGGGCTTGATGCCATCACCAAAGGACCGATGGATAACATCAAAGTCGCAACTGTCGGCAACCCGGCGATGCGAATGCCCGGTGGAATTCCGATGCCTTCAATGCTTGGTATGATCCCAGGCATGTCAGCTTTCGCCTCGTCAATGATGATGAAGGAGATGGACAAGTTGGATATTCCTCCAGTAGGAGAATTCTTGGAGATGATCCATGATGGCGGTGGCGAAGTTTATGCATGTAAAGCAGCAATGGATATGTTTCACTTAGAAAAGAAAGACCTCTGGGAAGATGTAGACGACATCCTGACAGTCGGCACATTTTACGAAAAATCCGCCGGAGCCCAGATAATTTTTACATAAGTCGTCCCGATAACGATGTGGTAGGCAGGCGAGACGTCCAAGTCACCTGAAAGGGCATACGAAATGTGTGCCCTTCCTGCTTTTTGGTCTGGTAGGGGTTGAATATTTTCAACTCTATATCCCTCCAATCGTGGACCCTGTCGTCCCTTGAAAGGGCTGAAGATATTCAGCCCCTACCGTGGGTGCGCTACGTTTTTACACAGAGGATTTACCAATATTTAAGACTTTCCCATGAACATGATTCGGCATCACGATGAATTCATACAATTGAGCTTTGAGATATGATCGGGAATTTCCAACCAATATTTTCGAAAGATCAAGCCTACATTTTTGAAGATCACTTCTTCCCTCACCACATTAACAAAAAGACATCCCCGACTTCTTGTGTCAATGGGCATGTAAAATCCACCTTCACTGGAATTATCATACTCCTGTAACCGAATGAATGACAGTGGTATTTTCAGAATTATGTTTCATTAGTGTTTATTCTTACTTTGTATTTAACACAGGCATTCACTGGTCTTAGCTAATGTTCAACATACGAACATCTGATCATTAACACGTTGTTGTTCTTAATATACAAAAAAAACAGGGACGCACCTTTCGCATCCCTGTTGATTCATGTTTGGCGTGAATTTCTTTACCAGTGTCAGTACCTGAGCACCGCACCAATTCCGCCAACCTTTTCCAATCTGGGAGCTTCGTCGAGCATGTCCACTCGGGCTCCCTGATCAATCGCTCGTTGAATTGCGTGATCCAACATATAGTTGATATGACGCATTGTACTACCACAATATGGGCATGGACGGTCTCGTTCCGGAGTCAAAGCTCCGCACTGTGTACACGACGATCCTGGGGTAGTTACATGGGATAGGACATACATCTTGTGTACATTCCCCTGCTGTAATGCTGTTAATACATCCGATAGCCCAAGCGCGGTTCCTTTGTTCAAATCGAACAACCCGTCCAACGCTTTGCGTTCGAAATTGTACTCAACTCCCTGCATAACAGGCATAAGTCTTTCAAGAATCTCACTTTTGTTGGATTTTGCTTCAACAACGAATTCACCAACAACTCTTTCCCTCAAGGGGAGAGGGAGAGTATCCTTAAAGATTGCCCGACTGCGGTCAGTTCCGCCGAGGAGAATCCTTTTGATTCCCTCTTCAGCGAGAACTACTTCAACCACTTTCAAGGCATCTTTATAAACACTTTTTTGAACCTTATCGCGTTGCTTATCGGCGCGATGAGCTCCGGCATCACTCTTGCTGCCATCTTTTCCGGTGTTGGGGTCTTCCAGATTACTTGATACATCGTTCACTTCATCAATTTCACCTATTCTGGTTATCAATACCTTCGCACGAGTATTGTCAACAACCATTACGAGATATCGTTGATAAAGGTCAACCATTGCGGCCAGGGGCTTAATAAACGGGTCATGATCAACAACCAATTTATTCAGGAAGGGTATCGCTGTGTGGTATACACGCCAGAATCCCTTCTCACTGCAACTGATTATAGCCATGCCACGTTTCATACCCTCTGGTTTGTCGGAGAGATACTTCTCGATGAGTTCTATGTCTTTCTGAACTTTCTTCTTTTGATCAGGTTTGGCGTTGTTTATCGTGTCTCGAGCCATATTTTTGAAGCGCACCAACCATTCATCTTTTGGATTCTCGGTAGGGTCAACGTTCAAAAACAAGTTGACAAAATTAACATCTTCAATTTCAAATGAAGCAAGCTCTTTTAACTCATGTCGAGTAATCAAATCTACCTCCACATTTTATTTGGTATGAAGGAGCAGAAAAATCTGCTCCGGAATTAACATTACTTACATGCCATATCGGCAAAGACTTTCTTTGTAATATGTTTTATAAAGAATTCGTGTATCCGTATATCTGTTGTCAACTCAGGATGAAAGCTCGTAACGAGGATATTATCCTGAAGAGCCATTACAGGCTCTCCCTTATAATATGCTAATATTTCTACCGAGGAGTCAACTTTCAAGAGCTTCGGAGCACGAATAAATACGCCAGGGAAATCTTTGCTGAATTTGGAAATTTCAAGGGGAGCGACAAAGGAATCCATCTGCCTCCCATATGCATTACGAGATATTTCGACATTAATTAGATCAAATCGGGGTTGTGGCGTGCCTTCTCCATATCCGAGCATAATCGCCCCGGCACAGGTTCCCCAAACGGGCAGTCCGGATCTTACCTGCGATTTAATTGGTTCAAAAAG
Source organism: Calditrichota bacterium (assembly GCA_018644935.1). Classification (GTDB taxonomy): domain Bacteria; phylum Electryoneota; class AABM5-125-24; order Hatepunaeales; family Hatepunaeaceae; genus JABGPL01. Next base: position 10,993 of record JABGPL010000010.1, read on the forward strand.
ATTGTATTTTTTCATCAAAAGTGACAGTGTTGTCGACTCCCCCCCAGGGATTATCAGACCATCAATCCCATCTAAATCTTTCGGCAATCGTATCTCTTTCGTCTCTGTCGTAAGTTTTTGAAGAATCCTGCTATGTAAGCTAAAGCCACCTTGTATGGCCAAAACGCCTATCTTCATTACCATCCCCGGTCCTGGAGCCTTTCCTCGAGTGGAATTTTGGATGCTTCAATTCCTTCCATTGCTTTACCAAGATCACGACAGGCTTCAAGCACTTCGTCCGGATTATCAAAATGAGTTGTTGCCCGGACAATTGCTGCAGCTCGGTTTTTAGGATCTTCAGACTTGAAAATTCCAGAGCCTACAAAAATCGCTTCCGCGCCAAGCTTCATCATCAAAGCTGCATCCGCTGGAGTTGCAATTCCACCTGCTGCAAAATTTGGAACGGGCAATTTGCCCGTTTCAGCAACTTTTTCGACTAACTCGAAAGGTGCTCCAAGCTCCTTGGCTTCTTTCATCAATTCTTCTTTACGAAGCGTTGTCAAACGGCTCATTTCAGCTGTTACTTTACGCATATGCTTAACGGCATGAATCACGTCACCTGTGCCAGCCTCGCCTTTAGTGCGAATCATTGCAGCTCCTTCACCAATCCGGCGAAGTGCTTCACCAAGACCAGTACAACCGCAGACAAATGGTACACGAAAGTCGTGTTTATAAACATGGTTTTTTTCGTCTGCTGGAGTCAGGACTTCAGATTCATCAATAAAATCAACACCAAGAGCCTGCAAAATCTCGGCTTCCATTAAGTGCCCAATGCGAATTTTTGCCATCACGGGGATACTCACTGACTTCATAATGTCAGCAATCATATCAACTGATGACATCCGAGCAACTCCACCATCACGACGAATATCGGCGGGAACACGTTCGAGGGCCATCACAGCAACAGCACCAGAATCTTCCGCGATCTTAGCCTGCTCAGCATTCACGACATCCATAATTACCCCGCCCTTCAACATCTCGGCGAGACCTACTTTTAAGAGAAATCCGTCTTTGCCTGGTTCTGTGGGCGGCAATATTTGTTCTTTCATTTGTTGTCCTTGGAAAAGGGGTGTGGACTATAAAAGCGCCACTATTTATTAAACATCCTAAATTGAAACATTGTTCCTTCATCTCAATTCGGGAAACCAAAATGATTACATAAGAAATATAGAATCAATGAACCCACAAGTCAAGATTTCACATTGACAGATTCGATGCTTTCGTGAAGGCTTTAATGTATATTTGCGTTTCACATTAAGATTAAAGTTTTCACCGTTGCCTTTTTTGAGATGTCCATTTAAACTGTTTACGATAAGGTCAAACTTCAAAGGCTGATTAGCTAATCCACTCACACCCTTGAGTGGTCGCTTGTAGAAAAGAAACTTGGACATACTCTTACTCATAGGAATTATCCTTCTGCTGGGTCAGACCGGTGCAAACCTACTGCGAAGATTTAAGATTCCGCAGGTTGTAGCATATATTATTATGGGAGTATTACTCGGTCGATCCGCCTTTAACTGGATTGACCCGACTGCTCTCAAAAGTGTTACCAGCATTGCTCTCGGACTGATAGGGTTCACGATTGGTTCACAACTAAAGATCTATCAGCTTCGCCGTATGGGGCGAAGTATTATCTGGATATCTTTTCTTGAAGCATTTGGTGCATTCTTCCTCGTCGGAGCGGCAGTTTGGATGCTCACCGGAAGGTTGTTTGAGGCGTTAATCTTCGGTGCACTCGCATCGGCAACTGCACCTGCAGCAACGGTTGATGTTTTGGAAGAATATCGATGTAAGGGGGTTCTTACAACCACTCTGCTTGCTGTAGTTGGTATTGATGACGGAATAGCCCTGATGATTTATGGGTTCGCTCAGCCGTTTAGCAAGATGCTCTATATGCCCGAAGCAGGCATTACCTTCTGGCAGTCTTTTCTAATCCCGCTCACCGAGCTCGGGGGCAGCATCATCGTTGGCGTGGTGCTAGGTTCTGCATTTGCATGGGGATTAAAATATTTCCGACTCCCCGGAGAAAAACTATCTGTAACACTGGCTGTAGTTCTTGTCGCAACCGGTGTATCAATTCAGTTTCACTTCTCACTTATCCTCACCAATATGATAGTAGGGCTTGTTGTCGGAAATTTGGCGATGAACCAATCGAGAAAACTTGGCGAAGTGGTCAGCGGATTTACCCCACCTGTTTATATCCTGTTTTTTGCACTTGTCGGTGCTCGCCTTGACATCAGCCTCCTACCGACAATGGGATTGCTTGGGATAATTTACATCGTTGCCAGAGGCATTGGAAAGATTGGCGGAGCATGGTTAGGTGCTCGAATTGGCGGGGCACCTCCTGTCGTTCGCAAATATCTTGGTTTCGGGCTATTCTCACAGGCTGGTGTTGCGATTGGTCTGGCTATCGCCGCTTCAAACGACTTTGCCTCAGCAGGACCAGCTGGAAAAGAGTTTGGATTGCTGATCATTAATACAATCACAGCTACTACATTTGTAGCACAGATGGTAGGTCCATCTCTGACCAGAATGGCTGTCTTTAAAGCAGGCGAGACTAACGTCAGAAAGTAGCATAGGCGTCCCTGCCTGCGTTCGTTCATTCACTAGGCATTTCAAACGCACGAAGGCGTGTGATACTGGAGTTAAAAAATATCCCTGCCGGGTATGTTCCAAATAAATCTTGTTAAACCCTCAGGTGTTCCGATCCACAACGTATCAGCTTCAACCTGTAAGAACTGTATATTGGATGAAGGTAAGCCCTCCTCAATCCCATAAGACAACCAGCGTCGTTTCCGAAGGTGCATCGCATGCAATCCGTCCCGCGTCCCAACCCATAACAGACTATCATTTGCAGCGAGTGATCTTGATGGTGACCTGTTAAAATAGACAGAGCTCAACCAGCCTTTCCACTCACCGGTTTTTCGATTAAGTTCGCGAATACCCCTCTCACCACCTATCCAGAAAAAATCTTTGGTTACCGCAAGACAACGACCTGCCTCATTTCCGACTACTAATTCCTCATTACCGATTCTCTGCCATTCATCAGGCTGATAACGAAAGGCTCCCTGAAAACCGGTTACCCAGACGGTATCCCCATCAGTTACAATATCGTCGGTATGTAAATCGTTCACTCGCTTATCACCAGCCGGGACTATTTTCCCACTTGGTAAATCCATACGGTTAAGCCCATGATCTCCACCTATAAACAGCTCACTTCGTGACTTACCTAGTGCCCTAAGATCTAATCCTGAAAGCCCTGAAAAACTACCAACAGTCTTCCAACGACCTTTTTCAGCTTGAAAGATCACCAAACCTTCTTCAGATGCAAAATAGCTGGATGTTTTGTGAGTAACAATATCGTTGATGTGATGTGAATCAATACCAGTAACGTAATCTGAATCGAAATACTGCCATTCACCTTTTTCCCTGTCAAGAAGATTAATGCCTGAGTTGCGACCGTTCTTACCACAAACCCACATAAAACCGGATCCCATTAGAGCGATGCTTCTAACATCTTTCCCAGCTGGTCCGGGTTGAATGATATTAAGACTTTGATGACGTTCATTTGCAATGCCTAAACCTAATCCAGGGTAGCAAATGTAGCGTCGCTGATACACCTCGTCATACACATCAAATGAAACCTCATAACTACGATTATACTTATCCCGAATTCTCCCATCTTCTGAATAATATCGCAAATCACTATCATCAATCCAATAGTGTTTAAACTGGTGTGGTTCCCAAGATCCTGCCCAGCGAATGAATCCATCATCGACATTTAACTCATTTATCAGATAAAAAGAATGAGGATCAATAAATATGTTAGCATCTCCGTCTGGATCATCACTGGATTTTGATGATTTTATCACAACGTAATGTTCGGTTTCTCCGATGTTTTTCACACCAACATTTCCGTTGATAGCGTCAAAGGAATACCACTGAGATAGATCCCACCTGAAATATTTCAGGCCCCGTTTTTTAGACCAGAGCCATAGAGTGGAACTCGCATCGTGCCAGAGCAATAAATCTCCATTGCGAAGATCAACAGCACTTGCGAGTCCAAGCCCAAAATTAATCGGAGTAACCGATTTACCCGAAAATCTATCTAATCGCCAAATTCCGTTTTCAGAAGAGAAAAATACAAATCGTGGGCTGAAGTCTACCATGTAAGAATCGCTGAAGTCCGAGTAAGTTATAATATCTTCCGCTCTATATCTTGATTGCCCTTTAGCAATACCTGTAAACAAGCCCATTGTGCAGAAGGTTAACAATAACATGGTAAGCAGATTGTAAATCTTTTTCATAATCCCTTCCTGTTTCAAATTCATAAAAAAACGGAAACTCTGGTAATTCATCTGTCATTGCGCAAATTATAAATTTGTCAGACAAACTACCAGTGCTCCCGTTATCACACAATTGAGGTGTCAGGATCGAAAACTCCAAACCCACAGTTTCTGTTTTTGCAATGTCTCGTATTACATACGACTGAGACTAACTATTCTCCATTGCTGACCAACCAGTACAACACCCAGAATCGGAATTTCAACCTCCTGACCATCAACCTCTACAATCATAACAGTGTTTTTAAAAGCCTGCTTTCCCTTGTACTGATACCACTGGTCACCAACCCTTATACTTTTCAATTCGAGTTCATGCCCCTGATATTCCTGCTTAAGATCACGAAATCCTTCTATCAACTCAGCAATTACAGTTGCTGTGTAAGATTCTGAATCCGTCCGGGCACTGAGATCCGGATTAAGGATATGGAAGGCATCTACATCCATCAAACAAGCACGCGAGAGATCATCATCTCCCTCAGCAATTGCAGCTGTGAAAGTCTTCAACATCTCTTGGATTGCTTTCTCATCCGGACTCTGAAATGAACAGCCGGAAACAACCATACTGACCAACATTATTACAACTATTAGAATCCGCATCCTCCCCTCCTATTTTTGTGATCTAATTCTAATCATTTTTTAGAAGTCACGGTAGAATTTATAACGATAGTCCTGTAGGTCTGCCGCAATTCGCAATTCACGTGTCCAATTGCGAGAAACGGCATCCTGTTTTTGACGAATCAAACTCTGATATATCATTTCATGCGCAGCAAGGAAGTCCGCTTCTACAAAACCTGATTTACTCATCATGTTTGCGATGTAGTATCCTTTCTTCCCCTCTATCAGTTCCGATATGTCACCTGATTCAAGCCTGAATGCTTCGGTTATAAAATCTTTATCTGCGCTCAATCCATTTGGCAAAGCGTCTGCTACACCTATACTGTCACCTGTTACATGAAGTTTGAGTGAGAATTCATCGACAACTGCTTGAAAGTCATCGGCCGTATTGATCTTAGATCGAACATCAGCAACTTTATCCCAGCACTTACCTTTTTTGATTATCTTAACCAATTTTGTGTAAATGCTCTTTTGAACATTTTCAAAAGGTTTTGTGCCTTCCAGAACTTCAGATACTTTCTTGAAAACTATATATCCTTCCGGATAAGGATAAACACCGCTAACTGTGCCAATAGGATTATTAAAACAGAATGTCGCAGCCATTCTCATTCTGCCCAATCCGGCGACATATCCTGCAGCGGAGAATTCTTTAGTCGTGTCAATGTCAAGTTCCATCTCACCAGCAACTAAATCAAAATCGCGCTCTTCGACTTCCAGAGCAAAATTATACGCTTCAGTATAAAGATCATCCCTGGTTTCCGGTGAAGGTTCAATCTTAAGGAGAATATGGGATGCTTTAATTTCATCTTCACCTTCATCATTCTTACGTTTGCCTTCAAGCTTGATTATGTGCAGTCCAAATTTACTCTCGACTGGATCAAGTAATTGACCTGGTTCAGCGGCAAATGCAGCATCTTCAAAAGGCTTCACCATTTTGCCATGAGCAAACCATCCAAGATCACCACCTTCAACAGCACTGCCCTCATCATCAGATCTGGCTTTTGCCAATGAAGCAAAATCATCGCCTCTTCTGATGTCACGCAGTAGTTCCTCGGCCTCTAATCTGATATCTGCCGAGTCCTGAGCACTTGACTGTACTCTGAACTTCACATACGAGAATTGTGACTGTGGGTATTGCTTGAAACTGCCAGGAAACATTCGATAGTACTTCTGCATCATTTCATCTGCGATTTCAGACGAATCGACTTCAAAATCATCAAAGGGTACGAAAAGGAATTGAAGTTTCGCTTTTACCGCATTCTTAAAGTATTCATCTTTGACTTCTTCTGCCGTTACATCAGCTGCTTGTGTAACTTGGAAAAGCAGTTTCTGCTCGGCAAGATAGGCATCTACTGATCCTTCCATTTGGATCAAGTATTGAGCTGCATCGGGTGTTCTCAGGAAATTCTTATATGCCTGAGGATTGAACTGACCATCCAGGAGAAAAGCTTCTGCCTGCTGAACTTCAGGTGGCGGGAAATTTTCAATGATATGCGCGATCTCCTGAGGAGATACTTCGATACCAAGTCTTTTCGAATCTTTCAGCTTTAACAGATTCTCAACATACTCATCCCACGCGTCTTCACGTGCACGCTTTACCTTGTCCGGTTCTAACTCCGTTCCAGCTTTGCGTGTTTCTAAATCAACTTTTCTCTGTATTACTTGTTGGAATCTCTGGATTTCGATTTGTTCACCGTCGATCTCACCGACTACACCAACGTTCTCTGTATCCTTGAAACCACCCATACCCCAACTGAAAACGATAGTTCCGAGGAATGCTACAACCAGAATCCACATGATCAATTTCATCTGGCTTCGCAATTCAGTCAACATTGTCCCATCTCCTTAATGATTTGTCTTAGCACAGCTTAAAAATATAGATTAAATAAAGCCATAAATCAAGGTGCAGTCAACCCGGTTTTAACATTCTTGAGCGTTAATCGAACTAATTTTACACCTTTGGGATCAGCTTGCATGACTCTGAGGGTACCTCCGCCTACATTGAACAGCTTTCCCGTCACCGGAATATCACCTTCGATGCTTGTCAAAAGTCCACCGATGCTATTCGCATGTGGAGAATCAAGTTCAAATCCGGTCAGAAGACTCACCTGACTTAATTTAGTCTGTCCGTTTATCAACCAGACGCTTTCTGTTATCTGCCACATGTCCTGATCTTGAAAATCGTGCTCGTCCTGAACAGGTCCGATCATCTCCTCAATCAGGTCTTCACGAGTAACAACACCGGCAAACCCGCCATATTCATCAATAACTCCTGCAAAGCCTATTCTGTTACGCTGGAACCAACTTAATAGTCCGATCACCGAAAGGGATTCCGGCACGGATGGTAATGGTTTTATAATCGACTTCAGATCTGGTACTTCTACCAAAAATGAACTTGCAGATATAAATCCTACAACATCGTCAAGATCCTGTTCGTAACATGGAAAGTGCGAAATTCCTGTTTTTAATACTAAGTCAAGTGCATCTTCAACAGGCGTATCCATTGATAAAACGACCACTGATGTTCGAGGTGTCATTATATCTGAGACCGCTTTTTCACCAATATTTAATAAACCACGAATCAAAGGCTTTGACGCTACTGGCAGATCACCCTTTTCCCCGGCTTCCTCAATTGCGGCAGTTATTTCGGATCGACTGAAAACATTTCCTATTTCAGTTTCAGACAATCCCAGTCGTTTTTGGAAACCGACAATCAATGCCTCTAATGGACGCGCAATTGGAAATATCGAATATCTGAAACCAAAAAGTAATCGCCCTACGGGAAGTATTAGCTTATTGGCTATTTGACGTGCCATTGTTTTAGGTACGGCTTCACCGAAAATCACAAGGATAAGCGGTGCAATAATCACTATCGATTTTTCAGAAATTCCGTGAGATGCGAGATACAAAGCGATAATGGAAGAATAGGCAACGTTAACAACGTTGTTTCCAACAAGAGTAGTAACAAGGAATCTCTCAGGACGTTGAATCATAAATTCAACCGAGGCTGCTCCTTTCTTATTTTGCCGATGCCAACCGGGTAAATAGAGTTTATTGAAACAGAGAAAAACGGTTTCCGCACCGGCAAACCAGCCGGAAAGGATAATCGTTATCAATATGCCTAAAAGTTGCACGAATCCTTAGAATTATTGTTTAACGTTAGAGTTTTTCCTACCGTATTTCCCCGACACCGGAAATAGACACCTGTTTTGCACTCCGAAATGCCAGGACATTATGACCATTCCAGTTCTGTCAAAAAAGCACTACTATTCTTCACTTCTGATTTTCCCTCCCGGAACTTCGCGACGCGCTAACTCTCGTCTTGCCCAGTCTGCACCTTCACTCATTGCCTTAAGTTTGTTAAATGCAGTTGTCCGGCTTAGATTTCTCATACCTCCAGATGGCGCAACCCAGATATTCCCTGCGTTGTGATAATTGGACAGATCTATCAAATACAGAGCAATTGCCATAGGCGTCTCTATCACTTCAGACTCTGAGTCTATCAATCCAATCTGGATTATCTTATCCCCCCAGAATCCCTTTTTCTCCAGTACAGAAATATTATCTGCACCATTTAACATATCAAATGAAATCCCATCAAAAGGTGATTCTAAAAGCACATCCTCTATACCTAATACATCCGAACCGTGAGTACCAACCATTACAGATGCCTCAACATCAGCGCAAAGTACTTTTGAAGCCTCTGCAAATATGCCTGCTTGATCTTTGTTATATAGCAATAGAGGTTCTTCTACCAGAACATATTTAGCACCCGCCTTGCATAAAATCTTCAACTCTTCATTCAGTGCAGAAGCAATATCGAGGGTTAGCTGACGAATATCCTCTCCATAAATCCCCGGTTTGACAGATCGAGCAAGACTGAATGGTCCGGTGATTACTGCTCTCACTTCGACCGGAGATCTAACTGCCATAAAACAAAAATCGTCAACCACTACGGATTTATGCCATGTGATCTTCCTAACAGCTTCCGGATATGCAACTTGATGTTCTGAATCCGACTGGGCCCGTCGCTGAGGATTATAAAGCCGCCAATAGACGTCATATTCAGCGTCCGGATCACCTTCAAATCCCCCTCTGAATCCATCAAGACCCGCGCACATATAAGCAATTTCATCCTGCCATCTGATTTGCCCGTCAGAGGGTATTTCGATACCGGCTGCAATCATTTCGACAACAGCCTCTACAGAAGCTCTGTCAAACGCTCGGTGAAGAGTAGTGTCAATAATTATACCATCCCGGTGCTTCTCTAATGCTTCCGAGAGTAGTTTAGATCGGGCAGGCTCTGGAAATCTTGGAAAGCTGCCGTTTAATGTAGGTGTAAACATATGGAGAAATTAGGGGTTTGAGCAGGTTAAAGCAAGCTAATGATAAATGCAATAGACAGAAACAAGAACATTCCTCGCTCCCACGCTCCAACGGCTGTGCATGAATAGTATTTCCGCACTGCCTGTGGAGCATGGGAACGAGAGTCAAAACGACTTGCAATAAATAAAATTTTGTATTATACTGTAATTTGAAGAATTACCTGACTAAGCTTGAATGAAGCAAATTAATCTTGATTTTGATTGCCTAATGCGTTGAATCACGGTAGAGACTTTAGTGTTTAAATGTTTATTTCGTAAATCTTTATCCTCTTTCAAATATATCCTAATCCCATCTGCTGATGAGGATCGGGAAATCTCTGTTCGCCCTGCCCGGCTTTACGCTTTGGTGGGGTTTTTGTGTTTTGTTGCACTTGCGCCCGAATTTGTTTTTGCCCAAACCGAAATCATGGGAGAGGTGTCAGGTGAATGGAACGCAGAGGGAAATCCGTACATTGTCCTTGACTCGACCTGGGTGCCTGAGGGTGAAGTGCTGAGTATTGGATCTGGTGTGGTGGTTACAATTGAGGAGGATGTACCCATTGTTATCTTCGGCAGACTCGAAGCTGAAGGCAGTGAAGAGGATTCAATTTTTTTCAGGTCAGTGGACGAAGACCAACTCTGGCGAAGTATATTTCTACTCACTCCCCACATTCGGCACCACTTTTCATTCTGTTCAGTAAAAGATGTTTATCGGTTTATTCGCTGGGATGATGATGTTGATGTTACTATCGAGGATTCCAATATTACCAGTGAATCCAGTATCACCACAGCTCTCTCTGGAATGGGTCTTAGCGAGGGGCATGAACTTATTGCAGAGCGAAGTGTTTTTCGCATCATCATAAACGATTACGCTTTCGGTGGATTACATGCTTCGAGATTTGAAGCAACGGATTGTGTGATAGAAACAGATAATAGAGGTGCAATTGATGCCCCCTTTGGACGACTTACTTTAGTGAACTGTGAGGTACGTGGTGGAATATTTAGTTATTCGGGCTCAGGTACGTATTATCGCGATTGTACGTTAATCTGCAATCGTATAGGCGATGATTATAGTGGACATTTCGTAATAACCGGTAGAGAAGGAGGCATGGTTAATTGCATTGTTTCAGGTAAAGTTAAAACCAGTGCGACAGCGGATGGGATCATATCCGATAGTGAGATAACCGGGATGATAGAGTTTGATCTTTTTCAAGGTCAGGTAATCAACAGTACTATCATTGGTTTAGATAATTTCCCATTTAGCAGGAAGATTTATATTGATGATGACAACGATATTGAGTTTAAGAACTGCAACTTGTTCGGAACGATTAGAGTTGAGGAAAGCAGCAATGTTTCAATCGATAGCAGTATTATTACAGAGCGCTTTTATATGACTGGCAATCCTGAACGCAATAGAAATCACCAGGCCATAATCCAACATAGTGTTCTGATCGGGCGCTTAAGCATTGATCACGGAAACATGAATTTTATCAATAATACGATTGTATATCCTGAAATTGTCGGGAGAACTGAGGCGATTATAGATTTGCATCAAAATCGTCAGGAGATTAATTTTTTTAACAACATAGTTTATGCAATTCCTGACAGTTCCTCACTTTTCAGGTTTCGAGTTCAGGATTTTGATGATGTAAATATAAGCAATAACTGTTTTTATGGGTATGGGTATCTTCTCGAAGCTTATCATCGTCGTGGTGGTGACGAATACGAGCTGAATGAGACCAACATTACCGAAGATCCTCTGTTTTTGTCACTTGATTCACTCGATTTGCATTTGCTTGAAGATTCACCCTGTATTGACACCGGTGATCCCAACAGTCCTCTCGATCCCGATAGTACTCGGGCAGATATGGGTGCATTTTATTTTCCGCAACCAAATTTGGTGGAAGGTTTTGAGTTCCTTATACCACAAGAGATTATTTTTTTATCCCCATATCCAAATCCTTTCAATGGTTCTTTCAAGCAACAGCTCAAGTTGGAAATAAGTAAGAACATTGGCTTTAAGTTATATGATATAAACGGGCGAGTGATGATTAAACAGAATCCGCAGGTGTTTCCGAGTGGTAATCACGTCATAACAATTGATGGTCAAGGACTGGCAAACGGGACATATTTCTTGAGTATACAGAGTGATAATTCTGCACATACAGTCCAGGTCGAATTGCTAAAATGAGAGTCAAGCGGGTGGCATGTCTGTACAACAAGACAAATAATGCCACCAGTCATGCACCAAATAAAATAACCGGAAGCAAGAAAATACTTGCTTCCGGTTATTTTATTTGACAACGTCGTCTGAAATTCAATCTCAGACAACATCTTTATGTCGGTTCGAAACTTCTACTCGTTCTCGTCCTTAAGAGGTTCTACTCTTACTTTAACAAAAGCAGTAACATCTGTATGCAGCTTTACGGGAACATTATAAACGCCAAGCGCTTTAATCGGTTCAGCAAGAATGATGATTCGACGATCAATTTCAACGCCTTTTTCAGCTAACATCTCAGCAATGTTTGCAGTTGTGACGGATCCAAAAATCTTGTCTTCCTCTCCAACCTGAACTCTTGCAATAAGCTCAGTTTTTGTCAACTTTGCAGCCATCGCTTTGTGTGTTTTTAATTCACGCATAACTTTAGCATCAGCAAGACGTTTTTGAGCTTCCAGCATTTTAATGTTTCGCGGATCTGCTTTGAGAGCCATTCCACCCGGGATCAGGTAATTACGAGCATATCCGGCTTTAACGTCAACCACGTCACCAGCAGCGCCAAGTTTCGCGACATCATTTATTAATACTATCTTCATATGAGCCTCTTATCTTGGGTTGTCAAGAACAAACGGCAGAATAGCCATGTGCCGTGCGCGCTTAATCGCCTTAACCAACTGTCGCTGGTGTTGCGAACATGTACCGGATATCCGACGGGGGATAATTTTACCCTCTTCCGTGATAAAACGATGTAACAGTCTATCGTCTTTATAATCGATGTATAGAATCCGATTTTCACAGAAACGGCAGATTTTCTTTCTATTTATCAACATTTCCTACCTCTAAAGTTTAAGATCGCGAAAACCGAAATCGAATGAAGAATCTTCACTGGCATCGTTGTCGTCATCAATATCATCTTTCTTGTCTTCATTCTCATTCTCGGGATTCACTTTTGTGTCTGGTTCTTCATCACCGTTATCATCACTAGGTGAATCATATCCAAACTGACCTCCCGCGGTTTCAAGATCAGAAAGTACCATTTCTCGTTTGTTCAGGAATTGAATCCGTCGTGCTTTTATTTCAACGACATTTCGATAATGTCCATCTTCAGTGCGCCACTGACGGCTTTGAAGCTCACCTTCAACAAGAACGGCACTACCCTTCTTCAGGTTTTCGGCACAACTTTCAGCAAGCTTGTACCAGGCTACGATTCCAACGAAACAAACATCTTCTTTCCATTGACCGAAATTATCCTTGAATTTACGATTGGAAGCAATTGTAAAATTCGCAACGGGAGTTCCGTTTGTCGTCTGGCGGATAACCGGGTCTTTTATTAAGTTGCCGACAATAATAATATTATTAATGTCCGGCATTTTTAAATCAGCCATTATTCTTCCTCATTGTTTAGTCTTTTGATTCGGTATCATCGACATCAGGTACAGACTTTTCAGCCTCAACATCGGAGTTCGCTGCTTTGGGTGCTTCTTCAGCTTCCTTTACAGGTGCTTCTTCAGCCTCCTTTACGGGTGCTTCTTCAGCATCCTTTACAGGTTCTTCGACTGCTTCCTTTGTCTCTTCATCAGGGGTAGTTTCGTCGGTTGTGTCAGCTTTTTTCTCATCAGTCGAATCAGCAGCAGTTTCTACCACTGGTTCAGCAGGTGTCTCTTTGTCATCTTTACTACTTGACTCTTCACCTTCTGTAACATCTTTATCTGACTTGGCAATTACAGGTGCTTTTGGGGCACTATTGTCATCCTCAGCAGTGGATCCCAAAGGTCTGCCACCCATACGCATCCTTTCGGCTTCTTCAAGCTGGATACGGTCGGTTTCGGTGCGCAAGTTCAGCTCTTTGTCGGTAAAGGCAAGCACAATATGACGAAGTACGATCGGATTCAGCAACAGGTAACTCTCCAGGGCCTGGACAATTCTGCTGTCTCCACTCATATTAATGAGATAGTAAATGCCATACTGGCGTTTCTTGATCGGATAAGCCAGACGCTTTTTTCCGAGCTTTTCAAACAGAGAGATCGTACCTTCACGACCGGTAATGATCCCTTCTATTTTTTGCTTTACGGCGTCGTGTCCTTCTTCAGCAGCAGGATCGACAACGTACATTAGTTCATAGTTTTTCAATCGGACTCCTTTGGTTTAGCACCCCTGACGGCAGGGGAGGAGTTAAACGAATTAGCGCGAATTACGCTATTTTTACTGGAAATTCCTGATCAAAAATGATTACTCCTGATCAAGGGGTATAATTTCAAGTCCATTATAATAATTCATAGCTGGTATAAAACCAACATTTAAAATATGGTCAACTGCTTTGGCGGCAATTTCAATCACCTTATCAACATCTCTGTTGATTGAACTAGGGATTTTAGAAAGCACCTGTTTTGCCAGATCGGGGATCTCATGATTCAGTCTTATGCCAATCTTCAGTCGCTGGATTTTATCACTTCCCGTTCTGAGAATAATATCGTCCATCCCCCGATGTCCTCCGGATGTTCCGGCACTACGCAACCTGATCCTTCCAAATGGTAAATCATGATCGTCAAAAATCACTAACACATTCTTCTGCGGGATTTTGTAGTATTGTATCCAACCAGCTACCACTGTTCCCGACCTGTTCATAAAACCAGTCGGAAACAATAATACATACTTCTTGCCTTTTTCTATTATCTCGGCTGAGTGGAATTCACCCTTTCCAGGACGAAGTTGAACGCCATACGTGCTGGCAATTTCATTTACCGCTCGAACCCCAATATTATGCCAGGTATTCTCATAGCGTTGTCCGGGATTTCCCAATCCCACAATCAAGTGAACATTATCTGACATATTCTTATAGATTTACAATACTTATTGTTAATCTTTTTTATCCTTGTCTTCGCCTTCTTCACCTTCTTCACCCTCTTCACCTTCTTCACCCTCTTCGCCTTCTTCCTCATCGATCAGGTCTTTAATTACTGCCGGCTCTACAACGAGAGCTACAACAACTTGTGCACCGGTGATGAAAGTATAAGCAGGAAAATCAAGTGCGCTAACATGAATTGCATCTCCAATATCAAGCTCTTCCACATCAATTTCTATACTCGATGGGATATCCTTTGGCAGACATTCAATTTCAAGTTCTTTAGCAGCATGCTGAAGGATACCACCTCCAGTCTTTACGCCCTCGGGTACTCCAAGAAGGACAACAGGAACGGAAAGCTTGACTTTAGTTCCTCGTTGAATCCCAAGAAAATCTACATGTAGAATCTCATTGGTGACGGGATCTCGTTGCAAATCCCTAATCAAACATTCTCGGGGTTTCAGACCATCAACATGCAATTCAATCAGACTTGGCTTGGTTTTTAACAGTAACTTAAAAGTTGTCAAGTCAATTGACAATGGGACATTTTCCTTCCCTGTGAAATAGAACACTCCGGGAATTTGATCTATCATTCTAAGCCGTCTTGCGAATCCTTTTCCGAAGTCGCTTCGGGGCTGTGCATTTAAAAGATTATCACTCATTTAATTAAATCCTAAAAAAGCCGCACTGGAGCGGCCTGTTCTCACCTTTTGTAAAGATGAATTTGTCTTTAGATAAAGAGAACGCTTAGCGATTCTCCATAATGAATTCGTCTGATCGCCTCTCCGAACACTTCAGCCGTAGACAGGACGTTAAACAATCCTGATTCCTCAGCCTTTTTGTGCAATGGAACTGTGTCAGAAACAACGAATTCTTCAATGTTTGCCTTCCTGATTCTCTCGACTGCCTCTCCGGATAAAATCGGATGAGTACAAGCAGCCCGGATCGTCCGGCAACCACTTTCCCGAAGGGTTTCTATACACTTCACCAGCGTACCAGCAGTATCAACCATGTCGTCGATAATAAGAATATCTTTACCTTCAACCTCACCAATGAGGTTCATTACCTCGGCAACATTTGGTTTACTTCTTCTCTTATCAATGAACGCAATGCTTGCACCCAGTCTTTGGGCGTAAGAACGCGCCATTGCGATTCCGCCAACATCAGGACTGACAACTGTCAAGTTATCCCCGGCTATTGAACGGAAGTGTTTTGTAAATAAATATGACGAGTAGAGATGATCAACCGGGACATCAAAAAATCCTTGAATTTGCGCGGTATGCAGATCCATCGTCAATATTCGATCAGCCGAAGCTGCTTGAATCAAATTTGCAACTAACCGTGAGGTGATCGCGACTCGCGGTTTATCTTTTCGGTCCTGCCGCGCGTATCCATAATATGGAATTACAGCAGTTATCCGCGCCGCTGAAGCTCGACGAGCAGCGTCTATCATAATGAGGAGTTCCATAAGGTTGTCCGCTGAGGGATGTGTTGGTTGTAATAAAAACACATCTTTCCCACGAATGTTCTCAAGGAACATTACCCAGAACTCACCATCAGAAAAACGACGACGCTCAATCTCTCCAACTTCTATCCCGAGATAGGCTGCAATACGATTAGCCAGTTCAGGATGGGCTGAGCCACTGAACAGTTTCATTTCCGCCCAAGGTAGCATATTATTTGATTTATTCTGCTGGGGCGGAAGGACTCGAACCTTCGGATGCGGGGACCAAAACCCCGTGCCTTGCCACTTGGCTACGCCCCAGTCAAGTTATCGAAACTTTGTTTGATTTCCTACTGCACTACAGAAAAGAAATATCAAGCTGTGGCTTCTTCTTCCATGCATCTTTGATATTCATTAAGTATCAGCTTTTCCATTCTTTGCCGGAAATCGTTACTGATCGGGTGAGCAATATCTTTGTACGCGCCATCAACCATCTTTCGGGACGGCATGCAGACGAATAATCCACTCTTTCCCTGGATTACCTTCAGTCCGCGAACAACAAAGACATCATCGAATGTGATATTGACGAAAGCCTTAAGCTTGTCTTCACCACGAACATTAATGTTTATTTCAGTTATTTCCATCGCACCTCCTGCGCGTTCCTCGATGATTCTTTTCCGCATTGAAACGCTGAGGATTAAAAATGACCAATAATTTGCCGGTATTGGTACTAATCACTCTGCTACGGTTTAGAACGACTGTTAAAAAATCTGCATCTTGATTAAAAATTACAAAGGTCGACAGATAAAACACGACCAGGAATCAAGCCACTCGAAGGCTAAAGCCTTTTCTGCTGCGCGTTTCCCCATGATTGCATATATTGCAGATCCGCTACCCGAAAGCCCTGCAAAAAGTGCACCTGCCTGTTTTAAATCAAGGCATGCACTATTTAATTCCGGGTATTTTTTGAACACAGGTAACTCAAAATCATTACCCATTTCCCCGGTTGGAATCCCACCATTATATGCCAGGAAATCACGAATCAGCAATTTAATGTTTAAATTCTCAAATGTCAAGGACTGATCAAGTGTTCTATAAGCCAGAGACGTTGAAATCTCAAAATTCGGAAAAATCACAAGCACCGTTAAATCTGAAGCTAATCCTTCTGAGGAAGATAAAATTTCCCCGACTCCCTGTACGAGTGATGAACTGTCAGGACCCATAAAAAAAGGAACATCTGATCCCAATCTTGCAGCTATCTTTAGTAACTGTGGGTCTTTTTCGTCTACACCGTATATTTTTGCCAACCCCAGCAACACTGACGCAGCATCACTGCTCCCACCCCCCAATCCGGCACCAACGGGTATCTGTTTTTCAAGCTTAATTCTGATATGTAATTCAGGGCAAAAATGCTCCTGAAATGCAACCCCTGCTTTTACGCACAGGTTATCACCCGGATCCGTCGTTAATTCCGGACCGGAATACTCAATTCCGGTTTTAGCGGTAATCAGGTTTTTATCAGCTATTCCACCCCGTTCATCCAACCTTTCAATCACGATTTTATCGCAAAGAGAGATCCCCTGCATAATCGAAACGAGATTATGATACCCGTCGGGACGCTTCCCGATTATTCTCAAGCCCACATTAATCTTTGCAGGAGCCGGAATTATAATCGAATCCTGAGATTGGCAAATCTCAAAGTATGAATCTACAGCATCAACTATCATTTCACATTTACCAATTTCCGTGTCTCTTCAAATTCGGTAACAATCGGATCACCCATATTACAACAATACTCGAAAGTATTTTCGTATAATTTACCGGAGTAGCGAAGCTTGCTTCGCGCTATAAATTTTTAGAAAGGCGCGAAGCAAGCTTCGCTACTCCTGAGATTGAACACAAATAATCTATCGCAAACGAAAATTATTCCAAGCACTGATATATAATGATAAAGCATTCTGAACTGGAATAACAGTGATGGAAAGGATTCATTTTCACTATCCAGATTTCTTAGGCGGATAGCACAAGATTATTCAAAATCACTACAAGCGATGGAAGTAGGATAGGCATTCCTGCCTGTCCATCACGCGTTGCGTGATTCGATTGTCTAAAGATGTGTTTCGAGGAAACCGGACTACGACTCAACCACGTTGGAGCGTGGGAGCGAGAAGACATCGTCCGTACAGACGCAATGCCTTGTGTCTCTTTTAGTGAAGTAGCTTTGCTTCCTCGAAGCCGGGTTTAGTTCCAAAATAACTTATTTCACCACGTTGAGCATTTGTTGTGAATCAAACGCTCCGGTTTGCATCTGAAGAATATAGCTTCCTGATGGATAAGTCGAGACATCTATTGGATGCGATGAAACCCCAGCCGGTATCACGCCCTTGAAAATCAACCTCCCTTGCAGGTCGAAAAACATGAGTTGTTTATTATTGACTAATGGTGAGAGAAAGGAAATTGTAGTCGCCCCATTGGTCGGGTTGGGAAAGAGCGAGTATTCGATTATGCCCGGAGCCAGAGGTTGATCTACGCCACGAATTGTGAGCGGGATTCCCAATTCGCCGTCGCGGTTGATGTGTTGAAGGTATCTGCTTATCTTGAAGATGGCACCACCGTGACAATCGGTAATAACGTTCGAAACGCTCCATCCCCGTCGATCAAACAGCATTACCCCTTCATCAGCCCACTGTCTGTTTCCTTGCATGTCTATTCGCTGGCAATAGAGGGCACCCCGCCTAATACTATCTGGCCGTGCAGCACGCCAGCCATAGATTACCGATTGAAATGATGTAACTCCTGTCAAAGTAAAACAAATTGAATCAACATCGTTTACAGTTAAACCTGGCCAATCCCACACTAAATCTCCAGTCAAATTGACAGCTTGAACCAGTGAATGGGGCTCTTCATCAGTATTTCCATTCCAATTGACAAAGAAAATAGAGTCCGACGCCTGGGTAAGATAGTTATATTTAAGGTACGATCCATCTCTGTAATGAACATCCTTAACAACCACACCATTGCCGTCGCCAAATAACAGATCACCGTTCTGGTCGAGTCTGAACACCCTGACCTGAAGCCTTTCATTTTGGGCTGCCTGACCGCTGAATAGCACTCCCCCGTGATTATCTGGCACTGCCTCACCGATAAACAGATAAGAATTCAACTCATAGAGAACGCCCGTATCGCCCCACAGTTTTTCACCATCATTGGATATGCGCTGACCGCCAATGATTCGGACTTGAGTACCACCTTGGTGGTAAACCATAATAACTCCTCCTGCACCGTCAGAAACCAGTTTTCCGCCAATTTCATGCGTATTGGCCGGACCGTCAACATCAGGCAGAACCTCAACGCCGTTGTCACCCCAGAGCGATTCTCCGTCTGATGACAATCGCTGGGCTCGGAAAGACTGTCTTTCCAAAATACGGTTACCCCCCCCGACAATTCTGTAGGAATCCTCTTTCCATAGTATGATTAACCCGCCCTCGCCATCGCTTTCTGCTCCGATCATATCCGTATAGGTCACCTCATCTCGTAACCTTGTGTCAGAAACGGATACCCCGGAATCGGGCCACATCAGCTCGCCCTCTAAGCTCACTTTTTGTGCGCGTATTTCCCATAACGTGTCCTCATCGTTATGGTGCTCAGCAAATAGAACCGCTATAAGATATCCCGGCTCAGGACAGACATAAGGACCCAAAGCCCGGTCGATATCGACTCCCGGCATAAAGGTAACCCACCTATCCCAGCCGAGTTCACCGCCTCTGTTTATGTGAGTGCAATAGGTGCGACTGTAATCCTCGCCGGTACCGATTATGAATGCGCCACCAAGACTATCCGTGGTTACCACATATCCATGCGGGATATCCGGAAGGTTAAGGGCTTCGGATGGGTCTTGAGACCATTGGGTCCAGCCGATCCCGGTTAGCGCAAACATCAGCAACAAAACAGCAGGTGTAAATGTCTTTAACATTTTAAGTTCCATAATATCTTATTTCAGCACGTTGAGCATTTGATTGGACTCGAACGCATCGGATTGAATTTACAAATCCACGACCGCAAGGGATCGCGGCTACGAGACTGACCAAATACGTCGCGGCTCTTGCATTAAATCCAGAGGAGATACAAAGCATTGCGTCTGTACAATCCTATTTATTGTTCCACCAAAACATAAAAATCCCACCTTGTGAGAGCGAATGACAACATGATAAGACAATCAATCTGATATACAGTTTAGTAAACCCCGGTTTCTGTTCCTTTCTGTCACCGCAGCAAGCCGATTACAAGGAAACCGGGCTACGGTGCTGATCGTTAGGTTGACATAGCAATTTGATCGAGATAGGAATTTATAAAATCCACGACCGCAAGGGATCGCGGCTACGATGTTGATCATTAGGTTGACATCAGCGATATGATCGAGATAGGAATTTATAAACCCACGACCGCAAGGGATCGCGGCTACGATGTTGATCAATAGGTTGACGTCAGCAATATGATCGAGACAGGAATTTATAAACCCACGACCGCAAGGGATCGCGGCTACGGTGCTGGCGGATAATCCAGCACTACATCTGCATCTACCTTCACTCCATAGCCCTGCGATTCCATCCAGGGCTGCATATTGGAAAAGTTAAATGCAGGTGACATGAAATTTGCCTGATTATCTTTTGCCAGAAGTACGTGATCTATTATTGGTGAAAGAACATCAAAATCGGGAGCAGATGCATCGAGCTCATAGGTCGGGTAATACGCAATCAGATTCCAACCTCTTTCTAGCAGGAGGTTCGTTCCTGCCGGAATCCTGTCTCCAGCCCAAACCACCTGAATTTCAGCATCAACATTTACATGATAACCATTAGATAAATCCCAAAATGGGATGTTGTTGAAATCCATTGATGGCACGTAGAAAAGCCCATCCTCGTTCTTCATAAGGATAACATGATGACTGTCCTCGTCTATTTGCAATTGTTCCATCATCAGAATGACATCCGGACCGCGCTCCTCTCCTTCCTGGTAGTATTCCTGGATTGGCTGGATGTTGACCGAAATCAGATTCCAGCCTGCGTTAAAGGATACTCTTGAAGCCTCATTCCCCACACCGTGAAGCTCAACAGTAATTTCTTCGTTATTCGGATCGTTTGAAAAGATTGTCAGGGAACCGTTAAATTCACCAGGACTGTCAGGGGAAAATGTCACAAGCACAGCCTCCCAACTATCTGGTTCAATAATCAATCCTTCATCAAACTCAATTCTGAAATGATCTCCTTCGGTTCTTATATCGAAGATCGTCAGGATTGACTCTCCCGTGTTATTGATATTAAGAATTAGTACTTCTTCGCTGTCGATAGCTACGCCTTCAAAGAAAATATTGCCCGGATCTACCTCTATTACAGGTTCAGGTGAGTAAAAGTTTGAGATGTCAATTATGTGAAGACCTGTGAACCAGTCAGCCAAATAAGCCAGATTGTCTCTGATAGTTACGTCTCTGATTGCCCGTTCTGTTTCGTAGTATCCGACCTCATCCGGATTCTGCGGATCGGATATTTCAATTACTCTAAGTCCACCTACTCTATCAGCTACATAAACAAGGTGCTCTCTAACGTCAACCCGGTATGAATCACCAATAGTGTTGTAGGAACCAATTTCAGCGGGGTTCTGAGGATCGGCGATGTCGATCACACGAAGACCACTAACACCATCTGCAATAAAAGCATAATCTTCGGCGAGTGCTACACCCTTTGCAGATCCTGGAGTATCACAAAAGCCGACCTCCTCTGGTTGTTCGGGATTGGAAACATCTATAACGCGAAGACCTCTCTGGTTATCTGCTACATAAGCAAGATCATCTCTAACGACAACATCGTAAGACATCCCCCGTGTATTGAATACTCCAACCTCTTCAGGATTATTAATGTCAGATATGTCAATTATGCACAATCCTGCCGATGAGCATGCTATATATGCAAATTCTGCCGCAATGATATCTATCCCAAGGGCACTTCCCGGCGTCATGCAATCACCAATTTCGGACATTCTGGGAAAATCTGTAATATCAATAATTCGTAGACCACTATTGCAATCCGCAACATAAGCAAAACCGCCCTGAGCTTCAACAGCAGTAGCTCGATCCGGAGTGTCAAAAAGATTACCGTGTCGTAAGTTTTCCGGATCGGATATATTGATAACATATAAACCACTCAACCAATCAGCAACAAAGGCGTAATCACCATTAACACATATTCCGTATGAATCCCCTGGAGGGTCCCAAGACCCAACCAAATGCATAACATTACCAATTCCGGACAGATTGACATTCCACTCATTTTGCTCCGGATCATTCGAAATAATTGTTAACTCACCTTCGCGAATTTGAGGCCATTCCGGCTGGAATATTACTGTCAACTCAAATTCTTCATCAATTTCAACAATTGCCTCACCCTCAAAATCACAGTCAAAATATAGCCCTTCAATCACTACATCAGAAATAATCAGATCCGCATGACCTTGATTAGAAATGTTTAGCGTAAATCCTTCAACCTCACCCACATCAACTTGACCAAAATCGAGTTCATCAGCCGAAAGCAGAATCTCGGGCTTTGGGTATATTATTCTCAATCCTCTTTCACCATCGGCAACATATATATAATCACCTGATAAATCGACGCCATAAGCAGTTCCAACCGTATTGCGCCCACCAACTTGTGTGGGATTTTCCGGATCGGTTATATCAAGTATGTGGATACCGTTTTCACCATCAGCTAAAAAAGCATAATGAGTTGATAAAGTGACATCAAATACCAGACCCGGCGTTTCAAAAAAACCAATCTCAGCAGGATTTCCGGGATCACTGATATTTACAACTCTTAAGCCTCGGATTTTATCAGCAACAAAGGCATAGTCATCCCTTACAAAAACAGCATTGGCTTCACCGGGTGTATCAGCAGATCCCATGATTCGGGGTTGTTGGGGATTTGCTACATCGACTATTTGCAAGCCACTTCGACCGTCAGCAATATAAATGTTTTGCCCCGACAGGAAAACTCCTTTAGCACGATCAACAGTATTTAACATTCCAATCTGTTCGGGATTTTCCGGGCTGGATATATCGACTACTCTCAATATTCCGGCATCATCGACAAGGTAGGCATAGTCACCAGCAACAACCACATCATTGATATTCACCTGTCCTTGGAAAGCTCCAACTGCCCTGGGATTTTCAATGTCTGAGATATCGACGATTCGCAGTCCACCGGGACCATCAGCAATGTAGGCGTAGTTCCCGGAAATAGTTACCCCAAAAGAAGCTCCGGGAGTGTCGATAAATGCAGTTTCTACGGGTTCTTCTGGATTAGAGATATCTATTAATCGCAGTCCTGACTGATTGTCGGCGACAAAGGCGAGTTCACCGAAAACATCTACGCCCCTTGCTTCACCAGGCGTATCAATTGAGCCGATCTCAATAATTTCGGCATTAAGGTAACCAGCGAACAGTAAAATCAAGAACACTGGAACTATTGCAAATGGTTTGTTCATCATTTTCAGATTTTATTATAGATGCAAAATTGAATTTTACGGGATAATCCGTGAGATCCACAGCGGGATACTTCCTGTCTATATACAAAAATAGATGCAGATACACTACAATGTGTACCTGCACCTGCAATTTTACTTCACCAGCATCAACTTCATACTGTTCACTCGACCCAAACTTTCCAATCTCGCAACATACAATCCCGAAGGCATTTGATCGGCTCTCCAGGTTGCGGAGTAGTTTCCGGTTGGAGTATTTTGATTTACGAGGGATGCTACTTCCCTGCCGGTTAAATCTAAGATGCTAATTGATGTGAATCCGTGTTCTTCGATGCTGTAACTCAGTAGCACCTGACTGTTAAACGGATTTGGGTAAGCGGTGTGTATACCGAACTCCAGAGGAACAGCCTCTTCCATATACAAATTACCGATCAGCAATCCGTCTGGCTGCCACTGTAGATCTCCCAAAATCGGTTCAATTGATACATCCCTTTCTTCTTTTCCATTCCAAAGCCGGAAAATCATGTTTTCCGCCGGCAGTGCACCTTCTATCAATCCGGTAAGTGGATCATCACCCCAGACAGCAATCCCACACTTTCCGTTATAATTAAATTTCCCAACTCCGAGGAGCAGATCATCAGAGTTAAAAACAGCCAGCTCCCAATTGCTACAATTCAAATTTGAGGGGACGATTTCTGATAAAACGAGGATGCTCATATCAAATGCTTGTGGCTTGGGAGTATTGAAGTGTTCCAGGTCGGCTGAGACGAACTGCTTGGATGCTAATTCGTCGCCAACAGTATACACGAGATCAACATCTTCGGTAACTTTTATTTGATACCCCTGTCCTTCCAGCATATTTCCGATATTGTTAAATTCGAATGCCGGTAGGTAAAAGTGCCCGTTTCCATCCTTTGCCATTATTAATCGATCCACAATTCCAGAAAGTGCTATTTCGGAATGCACAGATTCACGTGGCAGATATGCCTTCATGTTCCATCCCTCGGAAAGCGGAATAACTTCACCGGCCTGAACAACTTCTCCGGAAGCATTAAATTCAACTCCCTCCGTGAGTTTGATCTGGTACGCGTTCAGTGGATTCCACTCCGGGATATTATTGAAATCCTGCCCTGGCCAATAGAACCGCCCGTTTCCATCTTTCATCAACTCGAGATTGCCACCTTCAACAAGCGGTTGCATCATTGTAACGATGTCCTGATCTTGGGGTGTAATGTTTAATGAAACAAGGTTCCACCCTTCGTTTATCACTAAAACACGATGTTCCAATCCGCCACCTGCATCAATTATTTCAAGCGTGACCGGCAGGATAGTTTCACCATTGGTTCCATTATGAGTGAAAATGAGGTCCCCTTCAAAAACCACTACTGGCAGATTCTCTGCACTAAGGAGCAAGGTTATGTCCTGAGTCTCCTCTGGATTTAACTCACCTGATTCAGGTTCAATCCAGAACCAATCCCGCCGAGTAGACAGCTGATGAATATCCAACCTGTCGTTTGGACCATCATTTATTACTGCCATGAAAACCCAGCTATAAACATCATACTCGTTTGTTATAAATGCTGCATTTGGCGTTCCGCCATTTTCCGGTTCGAGTGACGCTACAAATAGCAATTCATTTGTCTCGGTGCTCATTTTATGAACTAACTGGTCCCCTACTTCCCGAAGTCTACTAAAAATATAAAGATTGCAGCCATCCGGATCATCTGGAAAGTATGCAAGACCATATATTCTTAGACCCAGTCTGTCCAGTTGATCAACAACATTTCCCTCTCTATCAATCCCTACAATACTTGAGGTTGTGCTCGACACCCACAACAATTCACGCTCTGAATCCCAGGCGAGATTGTTGTTTGGATTAAAGGGACCAACAAACTCAGCCGTCTGCGCACCTTCCGGAGTAAGAGCATAGATCAAGTTTGCATTACCTCCCCAAACCCATTCACCATCAAAAGCCAGATCTTTCATACCATAGCTTTGCTCCTCTCCGGGTTGGTCACGCTGATCTATCAATTCTCCATCTCTATTTACTATATAAATCTGTGGTGATCGTTCGTTTGAGCCTACAATAAAAAACCGGTCTCCAGCATATACTGCGCCTAAAATTCTTGCATCATCTGTAATATCTCCTAATAAATATTGATCCCTTAATACCCAGGATTCAATATTATGATCGCCCCGCAATGCACGATCAACTGACCAGGTTAATGGACCATTGCCGGTATTTGTTAATTCAAACTCCATTTCCGTTGAATTTCCAAGCTCAAGAACACCATCAAAATCATTTGCTGATGGTGAAAATTCAGGATGCAGAAGAGAAAAATCAACCTCTAAAGTTTCGTCCTCTGCAATTTCAAAATCGGTCAAAGTTGAATCATTCCAGCCAAGAATAGACACATTGACATCATAATCATCACCTACAAGTATGTCTTCAATTATGTATTCTCCATTCTCATCGGTTTCAGCCCAATAACCATTTGAAACTTGAATCTGGACATTCTCAATCGCTTCGTCCGTTTCGAAATCCATGATCCTACCCATGAGGATACCGCTCCTGAAGTCAAACTCTGTGATAAACAATAGAGACATTTGGTTTTGAACTGGCTGCGCGCCATCAGGATATTCATCCCAATAGGTATATTCAATTCCATCCGAATCATCTGGATTGCTTATGCCGATTGTGCAATATGGATGATCACTTCGAGCGTAACTTGCCTCATTTTCGACATCTTTATATTGGAAAAGAATCATCCCGTCACCTGTGCTTGTGGGATAAGTTTCCGGATTATACAGGATTATCTGAAAGGTTTCACTTGAACCATATCCGCCCGAGATGAGTCTTCGCGCGCTATTCCACTCAATGATGTACCTTTGATCTTCCTGATCAAAATGATGTAATACTGAACCCTGATTATCAAGTATCACTAAATTGTCCCACCAGACACACAATTGAGCATCTGGTCCAAGTGCCTGACCTATGCGACGATTTCTGAAGTCTGACAATTCCTCCTGATCGCCAAACGCTGCCCAGCCATTTGAGCAGATGGTAATATCATCAAAAATTTGTCCATAATATTGAAACTGAAACGGCAATTCGACGACCTGGCTCACATCCTGATTATCTCCCTGATCTCGTAGATCAAGCTCAGTACCACGAAAATTGACATTATCTTCGTTTGGGTCAATTTCTACCCATTCGTAGACTGGTGCTAAATCCCAATCTTCGTCTCTTGAATCATAACAAACATAACCATATTCGTCCGGTCCAAGAGGATCTCCTTCATCTTTAGCCCCAATTTCAATATTAAATCTTACCGAATCAATAAATCCATCCTCAGCCTGGATTATCAGCAAAAACGGTGCGACAGTTCCTGGAATTGTAAACGGATGGATGTTTACCCGGAACAGGTCATGTTCACTAAAACAGATTTCTCCTTCTTCAATTGCTTCATATTCCAAAACAGAATCATCAACACTTATCTGCTCAAACTCCGAAACCAGAGTTGCCACAGACGGCTGAAGTATTTTATCTCCTATATTTCTAATACCAACATTAAACACACCTGGCTCACCCCGATTAAAAGTCTCTCCCTCAATAATGACCTCTTCACACAGAATGTGTGGAGCCTGAACTTGAAGTCTGATTAGTGATCGGTATTCAAGATCGCCAATGTTAACCAATACCGATATGGGAATCATTGTTTGATTCATACACGCGGGATTGACATCAATGATTAAAAGAGCATCATCGAATTCTCCCGGTTCAAGCGCCTGTTCAAACTCAATTGGCTCGCTTATTACTTCCGCGTAAGGTGAAAGGGACTCAAATACCATTGTACCGTTTCCCTCTGGGACATCATCTCCAAAGTTCGAGTATTGTGCTGTTATTTCTATTATTTCACCTGGATTTGCTATTCCGTCACTATCACCCCTACTCTCACCCTCCTCATCATCATCAATTTCCCAGGTACTAACACCGATAAAATTATTTGTTTCTACAATTTCTATTGAGCCGAGATATGGTTTATGATTGTGTTTTGAAACTGTAACAAGAAGGTCACCCTCAGTGGTTTCCTCCGAGTCAATAAAAAATTCAACTCTCCCATTGTGATCGGTGTATTTGGTTATCTGGAAATCATCGTCAGCTTTGTAGAGACAAACTAGTGCTTTATTTACAGGATCTTCACCCTCATCCAAGATATCAATTTCGACACTGTTTTGCCCAATCTGGATGTTATCCGGGTGTTCAGCAGAAATTATTACTGGAATATCCGTCCAAAGTACCGTTCCCGGGTCACCCATGAGATTATTCCAATCCATAAAACTCATGTAACGGTCTTCAAAACCACGATATGATCTCCATAACTCATATTTTCCCGAGTTTAATCCCCAGCCCATTGTGAAAAGTTTATCTTTAAGAATTCCTTTCCAAATGCCACCTGCCATTATATTGTTAAATCGCGGGTTCGTACCGGCAGTTGCAGTACCTATAGCACCAATTCCGCCGCCTCGAGATCTAAGGAAAGCCTCTGAGTGAGAATATCCTCTTACAAATCCACCGGTCATGCAGGATATTGCGACAACTGCCGGCCATCTCCCTCTTGTATTCGGAAGATTGTCTATAACTCCTAAATTTAAATTGTTCATTCCCAGATATGCACGGTATTGGAAGATAGAAATTCCCCAGTTAAAACACTCCGTGACAAACGGTTGTTCATTTCTTATCTCACCATCTTCATTGTGATACCAATGTCTCACTTCGTTGTAATCCAATTTCAACAACTCTCTTCTGACGTATTTCGCCAGCAAGACTGTTCCCAACCCGTTGCCAACATGACCAGCAACAACTGCTCCCTGTTTGAACCAGTTCGTGTTAGCCATATACGGATTCGATTCATAGGATACAAGTTTGTTAACAATTCGGTTCAATTCTGCTAAATTCGCGCACGATAATCTGCCAATTGCAATGTCTGGCAAAGGATCGTTTCCATCCAGAGTAGTATACTCATAATCACCATACCGGGTGGATGCTGCCAGATCTATTTCCGCACCTACGTCGCCAACGATAGTCACAAACTCAACAGGATCATCTGAGTTGTAATATTCTCTAATAACGTTCATTATGGTTCCTGCATTAGATCTGTTGTCAAGGTATTCAACCCCGACACGGTGACCCTTTCGACGCTGCCATTCCAGCAGAGGTTCAACTGCTTCAGGAACCCCATTTACTTCAGGAACTATATAGAGATAAGAAGCACAATGGAGATCGTCTCTCTCCGGTCTCGGCGGGGGATTTTCCACCAGATTCTCGAGCAGTCTGTGGAAGTAGATTGACGACCTCAGTGGTCCGTTTGAGTTGGACACGTTGATTCCATCACCTTCGTATCGGAGGTTGACATCAATTTCTTCATTGAACCTAGTGACGCCTGTAGTACGGTTGTATTGAACAGGATAGAACCGCACATTTGTCAATCGACAACCTCGAACAATAACCGGTTCACCGATTTCAACTGGTTGTGCCGGCCAAAATCCGCTGCAGTTCTGAAACTCAACAGCTTCACCAAGATGCACGAACTCATTGCCGTCTTCTCCTGGTGCAATTACAGGATTGATCCCCGCTTCTG
>JABGPL010000010.1:40039-66834 GCA_018644935.1 Calditrichota bacterium
ATTGATTTCAACTCTCACCCCACTTCTCGGTGGGATAAGAATATTTTTTGAAATGAATGGTAGATCTGGCCAACCCTCTCTTGAAATGGTAGGTTCCTGACCAATTGAAATCAGGTCGTAGTTACCAGTCTCTACTTCAACATTTTGCACGGAGAACTCAGGTATGGCCACCGTGAGATGCGTCAGATCTGCCGTGTCATCGAGAATACGGATGTTAACAGGTGTGTTTTGAATTGGATCTGTCGCAGCGAATAGTGCAACATTGCCCGGACGTATCCCTGAGATCAGAAATAGCGAAATGAGAATACCAAACCGCAGATGCTTCATGGAAAACCTCTGTACAGGTGAAATTATTTAATTCCTTCAAAAACTTCTTTTACCAATGATATGTTGCGGAATATATAACTAGATGATAATACCTGACAGCCAAACCCCCGTAGTCTGGCTGCCAGGTAAACTCATTTCAACAGGCCTACAAACCTGCTATACAACTGAATATATTTACTTTACGAGCATTAATTTTGTACTCGCAACCCTACCCAAACTCTCCAACCGCACAACATACAATCCCGAAGGCATTTGATGGGCGTTCCAGAATGTGGAGTGGTTCCCTGACTGTGTATTGTTATTGATGAGTGTGGCTACTTCCCTGCCACTTATATCAAGAATGCGAATTGATGTAAATCCGGGGCTTTCTATTGCATATGAAAGCCTGACCTGACTGTTAAACGGGTTTGGATATGCCGCATTAATGCCAAATTCCAGGGGCAGCAGAGACCGCTCATTAATTTTCCCGACAAACAATCCATCTGTGTTCCATACTGGATTTCCGGAAATTGTTTCAATGTTTGCCACGGTTTCAGTTTGGCCATCCCAGAGTCTGAAGTTCAACAGCGAACCATCTCCTGCGCCATCAACAACCTCCGTAGTAGGATCATCACCCCAGATCGCCAGACCACAGTGCCCGTATCCATCAAATCTCCCCGATCCGAGGAGCATCCCATGTTCGCTGTAGACGCCGATTTCCCAGTTTGAGATTCCAGATACCGGCTCAGGCGTCATATCACTTTGTATCAGAACGCTCATATTCACACCTTTCGGTTTCGGGGTGGGAAAATGGGTTGTAAGCGCTAGCTCTGCAGGTTCAGATGCCACTACATCTCCAATTGCATATATCAGTTCAACATCTTCAGACACTTTAAACTGATAGCCATTGCCCTCGGATAGATTTCCCATATTACTAAATTCAAACTCAGGGAGATAAAATTGTCCCAATCCGTCTTTGGCAATCATTAATTGATCGCGAATCCCCTGTAGGGAAATGACAGCATCGACTGCCTCCCTTGGGAAGTAGGCCGACATGTTCCAACCTTCTGGGAGCGGAATCGGTTCATCATGTGCAATAATAAGGCCGTGAACAGCCAATTCAGCATCTTCACTCATATTGATTTGATATCCACCAGTTGGATCCCAACCGGGAATGTTACAGAATTCTCTTTCGGGCAGGTAGAATCGTCCTGCACCATCTTTCATAAGTGTAAGTATTCCACCTTCTGTCAGAGGTAACATTAACTGGACAATATCCTGAACTTCGGGTGTAATATTCAGGGAAATGAGATTCCAGCTTTGGTGCAATGTCAATACTCTATCCGCCGGTCCACCCGCTCCTTCAAGGATTTCGAGGGTAACCGGAAGTCTGGTCTCGCCGGTAAGAGCGTTATGTGTAAAGACTATGTCCCCCTCAAAAACTACTGAAGGCATCTTGTCTGCATTTAATAATAATGTGAGTTCTTGTCCTTCATCAGGGTTAAGAGTTCCGGCTTCTGGTTCAATACCGAACCAGTCCCGTCGAGCCGCGAGATGCCACAAATCAATTCTGTCGTTCGGTCCGTTATTACCAATTATCCCAAAAACCCATTTGTAATCATCATACTCGTTCGTCAAGAAGGCTGCAACGGGAGTCCCTTCCCCCTCTGGTTCGAGTACACAAACAAAAAGTGTGTCATTGTTCTCTGGATTCATCTTATGAACTACATAATCAGCAACGTTCTGCACTTTATGAAGAATATAAAGTGGGTATCCATCTGGATCATCTGACCAATAGGCGAGTCCGTACTGTCGCATCCCGAATCGATTAAGTTCACCAATCTCGTTACCTTCTACGTCAATTGCCTTAATGTTGGAAGTTGTACTGGAAACCCATAAAACTCCCCTGTCAGGATCAGATGCAAAATTATTAGTTGGATTAAAAGGTCCATCGATTTCTACTTGAAGATCACCTTCAGTCGTGAAGCCGTAAATTGCACTTCCCACCCCTCCCCATATTAACTCACCATCAAATGTAAGATCCTTCATTCCATACCCACCTTCGGCACCAATCTGGTCAAATTGATCAACCAGCTCACCACCTCGATCCAGAACATATACTTGCGGGTCTCTACTATTGGAGCCAACAAGATAAAAGCGGTCATCGGCGAATACTGCCCCTTGAATTCTTGAATCTTCAAGGACTTGACCAACTGGATATTGCCGTCTGAGCTGCCACGGATCGAAATCCTCTTCTTGACCGGTGAGTGCTCTATCGGCGGACCATGTGAGAGGTCCGTTACCGGTATTGGTGAGCTGAAAATTCACCTCAGTAGCATCACCAACCCTGAGCATCCCCTCAAACTCTTCTTGAGAAGGAGTAAACTCTGGATGAAGCAAAGAAAAATCAACACGAAGTATTTCGTCTTCCACAATATCAAACCCGATCAATGTCGAGTCATTCCACCCGAGAGCAACCGCGGTAACCGTGTAATCTTCCTTGGCGAGAATGTTGTCAATTAAATAAACTCCATCTTCGTCAGCTTCTCCCCAGAAACCGCGAGAAGTAAAAATTTCCGCATTAGGAATAGGTTCCCCCGTTTCTTCGTCGGTAATTCGGCCTGTCAAGACGCCTGTTCTGAAATCGGCTTCGGTGATAAACAGAAGTGCCATCCTGTTCTCAATTTGACGAGCACCAGTCGGGTAGGTGTTCCAGTACGTGTACTCGATTCCATCTGAGTCTTCAAGATTACTTATGCCAATTGTACAGTAAGGATGGTCATTGCGAGCCATCGCGTTCTGGTTGGTCACTTCTTTGTACTGAAAAAGAATAATGCCATCACCTGTGTCAGTATCATGAACTGCAGGATCATAAAGTACTATCTGGAAGGTCTCCCTGGAGCCATTTCCTCCAGTAACCAGCCGTTGTACATTATTCCACTCGATTATAAACTGCCCACCATCCTCGTCATAATGATAAAGTACGGAAGAGTTATTCGGTACAATCAGATTATCCCACCAGACGCAAAGCTGAGCATCCGGTCCAAGTGCCTGACCAATTCGCCGATTCCTGAAGTCTGCAAGCTCCGATTGATCCCCAAAAGCTGCCCAACCATTTGAGCATATTGTGATTTCATCAAAAACTTCCCCATAATATTGGAAGTCGAACGGTAAATCCCGAACGGCACTCACATCCATATTATCACCATGATCCCTTAATTCAATCTCTGTCCCACGAAAATCAGGATCTTCCTCAGTAGGATCAATCTCAATCCAATTGTAGTCAGGACAATACTCCCATTCTTCATCACCGGAATCAAAACAGATATATCCATACTCGTCCGGACCTAATGGATCTCCAATATCTCTTCCCTCAACTTCAATTTCGAAACGTACTGTGTCAATGAATCCACTCTCGGCTTCGATAATTAAATATGCAGGAATCATAATCCCGGGAATAGTAAATGGATGAGCTGCAACCCGGAACGGACCATCCTCAACGCTCCTGCCCCTTGCAATGATACCAAAATCTTCGACCTCTTGAACGACATCAAGGAGGTCATTTTCAGAAACAAGGGTCACGGTAGAAGCAGGCAGTAGTTTATTACCAACATTTCTCAGAGTTATTTCCAATAAGCTCACTTCCCCCGGCTCAAACTCCCCTCCTCGGAAGCTGTATTCGACAACCTCTATTTCCGGAGATCTTACATCCATGTTTACAAACGACTCCCACTCGGAATCACCTACAGTAACAACTGCAGAGAGCAAACCATCCACCCCATCAGGACATGCATCATTAATTTGTACAACCACCGTAGCCTCAATTGACTCCCCGCCAGCGGGAGCCTGCTCTAACTCTACCGGCTCGCTAATAACTTCAATCCACGGTGTTAAGGATACAAATTCAATTTGCCCGGCTCCATCAGGATTTTCATTTCCGAAATTTGTGAATGTGGTCAGGATCTCAACTGTTTCACATGGGTTTGCCCGTCCATCATCATCTCCATCACTTGCACCCTCAGCGTCATCATCGATGTCCCATTCAGAGATCCCGATGAAGTTCTCCGGGTTTACAACCTCAATCTCTTCTAAATATGGTTTATGGTTGTGCTTTGAAACTGTAATCATCAGTTCTCCTTCTGATAATTCATCAGGATTGATGTAAAAGTTCACAGTTCCATTTGGATCGGTATATTTTGAAATTTGAAATTCGTCATCAGCTTTGTAAAGACAGACCAGTGCTTCACCGACAGCCTCCTCATCCTCTTCTTTGAAAACATCTACAGAAAAACTGTTATTACCGATCTGAAATTCCCCCTGATGGTCCACATCAATAATTGTAGGGATATCTGTCCATATCACCGTACCGGGATCACCCATCAGGTTGTTCCAATCCATGAAGTTCTGATAGGCTCCGTCAAAGCCTTGATATGCTCTCCATAACTGATACTTCCCGGAGTTCATCCCCCAGCCCAATGTATACAACTTATCCTTGTAAATTCCACTCCAGACCCCTCCAGCCATCAGATTGTTGAACCGTACGTTTGTACCTCCGGTTGCAGTACTTATGCACCCAATGCCACCACCACGAGATTTGAAGAAAGCCTCTGAATGAGAATCCTGAGCAACGAAATTTCCCGTATTACATGAAATTGCCAGCACTGCAGGCCAACGCCCCCTTGTGTTGGGCAAGTTATACAGCACTCCAACATTGAGCCCATTCATTGAAGAATAAGCTCGGTAATGGAATACAGAAACACCACGTCTAAAATTGTTAGTTATGAACGGTTGTTGTCCTCCGATTTCCCCATCTTCATTGTGATACCAATGCTCGACATCATTATATCCGAGTTTAAGCAATTCTCGGCGCACATATTTAGCCACCATCACTGTGCCAATTCCATTGGCGACATGACCAGCAACAACCGCTCCCTGTTTATACCAATCCGTGGTTTCCATGTATGGATTGGATTCGTAAGAGACAAGTTTATTTACGACTCTATCTAATTCATTAATCGATGTGCAGGAAATTCTCCCTATCGCAACATCAGGCAACGGGTCATTTCCATCAAGTCGAGTATATCCATAGTCACCGAATTGAGAGGCAGCATTAAGATTGATTGCACCTGTTGCGTCACCGACTAATGCAACCAATTCGACGGGGTCGTTGGCTGCATAATGATCTCGGATCACATTTCGGATTGTTCCGGAATCAGCCCCATTTCGAACAGTAGAAACTGCAACACGATGGCCTTTTCGTCTTTGCCATTCGATAAGTGGCTGCATTGAATTGACTACATTTTCAGTTTCCGGCATAATATATAGATATGACGCACTATGCAGGTCATCTCTATCGGGACGTTGAGGTGGATTCTCGACAATTTGCTCTAACGCTCTGTAGAAGTAAATAGAAGACCGTGGAGGTTCTGCTGCGGTGACAATATTTTCACCGACACCTTCATAAACGAGGCTGAAGTCGATGTTATCATTGTATCTCATCTCACCCGTGCTGCGATTGTATTGCACTGGGTAGTACCGGATGTTGATCAATCTATAGCCGCGGATTATTGCGGGTGAACCAAGTTCAACCGGTGATGGAGGCCAAAATCCATCATGATCCTGAAAAGCTTCTGTTTCACCAACGTGTATAAATTCCTCACCAACCTCACGGGGGCATATCACGGGATTAAGTCCGTATTCAATGTGTGATTCAACGTTGTTTATGTCAATTCTGACATCGCTTTGAGGTGGGATCAGGATTGATCTCGCGATAAAAGGCAAATCCGGCCAGCCCTCTCTCGAAATTGTCTCTTCCATTCCAACGGTCACTAGGTTGTAATCTCCCGTCTC
Source organism: Calditrichota bacterium (assembly GCA_018644935.1). GTDB lineage: Bacteria > Electryoneota > AABM5-125-24 > Hatepunaeales > Hatepunaeaceae > JABGPL01. The sequence continues at coordinate 46,196 of JABGPL010000010.1, forward strand.
AAGCTCGACTTCTGTTAACGTGAAACCGTCGACTGATATTTGAAGCCTCGTAAAATCTTGGGAATCATTTAGTACCGAGACTTCAACTGGTGAAGTATCAACCTGTTCAAACGCTGCATAAACTGAACTATTGGTGAGAAGTAATCCGAATCCGAGCAAGAGGATGGGGATGGAAGAAAAAAAACTCCGTAGCAATTTCAAAGCATGCCTCCGATCTGGTGTGTTTAATCAATAAACTATGGCTAATGTAATAATTTACGGCATTGATCAACCTTTGTCAAGTTCCTGCAAACAACGAAACAATTATAAAAGCCTGGATTGTTTTATACTCTCCCAAAACTGACTTGACAATTAGCAAATCAATTGTTATACTCAATACGTATGTCTTAACAGACAATGCAGGCAAGGGGTGGCTGCGAAAAAAGCAGCCTGAGAACATACCCTCAACACCTGATCTGGATAATACCAGCGTAGGGATTGCTGACTATGGATATTTTAAGTCGTCACTCCTTTTGGCTGGCGGCTTTTTTTATTTTTGTGGAGAAGTAATGCATAATAAACAGTGGTTTGTAGTTTTGGCTGTTTTACTGGCTATAACATCGATAACCTTGGCATCGAACATAAGTATTTCCGGGCAGCTAATTGACTCTGATACGGGTAATCCTGTAGGTGACGCAACAATTCGGTATCATAACGGGGCTGGGGAGAATTCATATCGCACATCAAACATGGCTGGTATTTTTGAGTTTGAAGTTTCCGATCAGGTGAGAGTCTACATGTTTGAAGTAAGCCATGTTGCATATCAAACTTTGACGGTTGAAATACTTCCCACAAATATGTTTCATACAATCAAACTCCACCCTGCCACCTCAATTTTGTCTGAGGTTGTCGTATCATCCGGGCGTGGGATCGTTGGTCAGAGCCCCGGAGCATTTTCCAATTTGAGCAGCACAAAATTAGATCTACTTTACAGCTCACAGGACCCCCCCATGGTTGTAAGCGAGATACCGGGCGCGACATCCTACAGCATGAGCGGATCTGATGTGGGTGCGGCTGAAATCAGGATTCGTGGATTTGGGCAGGATCGAATTTCAGCAAATGTAAATGGCGTTCCAATCAACGATCCTGAAGATCATAATATTTACTGGCAAAACACTCCGGACTTCCTCTCGAATACTTACGACATTCAAATTGAACGTGGTGTTTCCAGTTTCACAGCCGGTCCGGCAGGAATAGGCGGAGGATTAAATCTCCTGACAAGTGATGCTGGGTCAAAAAGGGAATTTGCAATCAGCATGCAGTCTGGCAGTTACGATACCCAACGTCGAACCCTATCTTTCAGGTCCGGAATTATAGACGAAAAATATAATTTCACAGGTCGTTTCAGCCGTGTCACATCTGATGGTTACCGTGATCATACATCATCTGACATGTGGAGTTATTTCCTGGCTGCGACTCGTTTTGATGCAAACATGATTACCCGTGTTCAATTATACGGGGGTCAGCAGGAAATGGATGCTTACTGGTGGGGATTGGATAAAGATCTTCTCGCGGAAAACCGTCGCGCTAATTTCAGCGCTAAAAACAAAGATTACATGGGTGAGTATTACGGTGATTGGGGAGAAAGGACTATCGATTATGACGGAGAAAGAGATTTTTTTGAACAACCCCATTATATGATTCACAATCAATGGCGAATAAATTCCAGTGTTGAACTTGACCAATCGGTTTTTTTGATTCAAGGCTCAGGTTTTTATGAGGAATGGAAGGTAAATCGTAAGTTCGCAGAATATAACATTGCGCCCTTTGAAGCACTCCGTGATGAAAACGGAGATGGAAATTATGAACAGGTCACCATCTCGCGCTCCGACCTGATTCGCAGGAAATACGTCGAAAAAGATCAGATCGGTTGGCTGCCTACGGTGAAAGCAGAAATTTCCTCAGACACCGATATGGAGTTGGGCTTTGAAATTCGCAAATTTGAAAGCGATCACTGGGGAAAAGTGATGTGGGCTGCTGCTCTCCCTGAAAGCATCGAGCCACAGCATGAGTGGTATCACTGGTATGGAGACAAGAATTATTTCGGTGGTTACGGCAATCTCACACATGATTTCAATAATAAGTTAACACTTAATGCCGGATTGCAGATTCGTCAGGTTGAGTTCTCAGTGGATCAGAGAATAATGGGGGCTTTTGTTGATGGATACAATTACAATGTCGATTGGACTTTCGTTAATCCCCGGCTCGGATTATCATATCAGCTTGATCCATCCACCAGCTTCTATTTTTCCTTCGCCGGTGCAGGTCGCGAGCCAATGGATGACCAGATATTAGACCCAGACAACCCCAAGGATAAACCAAAATTATCACAATTTGGCCTGGAAGAAGTAAATGCCGAACAAATGTGGGATTTTGAAATCGGAACACGGCACAATCATCAGGGCAGTTACGGTGACCTGAGTATGGGTATAAACGCATATGGTATGTTCTTCACAGATGAAATCATTCAAATCGGTTTCAGCAGTGAGCACGATACAGAAGTTTTTGATAACGTGCCCAGTTCTACCCATATTGGGCTTGAATTAGATGGAAAATGGCTAAACGGACTCCCAGGCTTAACTCTTAGTGGTAATATAAGCTACGGTCGTGCCATTATAGGTGATTATCAGGTTGACTATGCAGTCGGCGTGGACGAATATTGGGACCCAATATACGAAACTGTCAATGTCAAGGGAAATCGAATGGCGCTGTTTCCTGATTTGATTGCCAACCTCAGAGCTACTTATATTATTGGGAATGGGACGATCTCTTTTAACATTCAGCATGTAGGAAAACAATACATGGATAATCGTGAAGACGAAAATGCTGTGCTCAATGCCTATACTGTATTAGACGGAACTCTAATATTCCAGATAAACTCATCTACCTACGGTGGATTGGATTTAGAGATACGTGGGATGAACATTATCGATACCGAGTATGAACCATTTGGTATAGTCGATGTAGAATATGGAACACCATATTATGTTCCCGCAGCCGGGAGGAGGTATCTCGCTGGCTTTAAGTTAAAGTTCTAACACTCTTAGAAAAAATTTAATTCTGACTCTATGCTGGCGGTATATTTTTTCCGCCAGCACTTCTTTTTTTTGGAAATCCACAGCGGTACAGCAATAACACCCTAACTTAATACCCTACATATTTCAATTTATTAGTTTGTTGAATTTTTCACTTGCCGAGTTCAGATAAAATTCGTATTTTTGTAAAAAGGTTGAATATTCATGGAGAGAGAAAAATGCGCATTGTTAATGTATTTGTTTTACTTTTAGTCCTCACATTTTGCTTGATTTCTGAATCAACAGCAAATGTTTACCGTGTTCCAGGTGACTTCAACACAATCGGCGATGCTCTGAGTCGAGCAAGTGGCATGAACGATTCCGTAATCGTTGCGGACGGTGATTACAGAGGAGATGATAATACTGGATTGTCTTTTCGGAGAACACGGATTACCCTAATCTCTGAAAACGGACCTGCAAACTGCATTATCAATGGTCTAGGAGAAGAGAATACCGGAATTACAATGGAATCAAGTTGCGAATTATCAGGATTTACGTTCCAGCGATTTGCAGCAAACGCAATCGTCATAAATGGAAAGGATGATTTCAACATAAACAATTGCCTGATAGAGCGAAACACAAATGATGACTCTACTCGATCAGCTGTCCGAATTACCGGCGACTGCGATAGAGGGATAATCAAGTATTGTACATTTCGAAATAACAGCACGCCATATGGGGGTGCCATGTCAATAGTCAATAACGCTGAGATAACCCTTGAAAGCTGCTGGTTTTTGAACAATTCTGCTGATAACGAAGGTGGGGCAATTTACATATCAATCGGTGGAGATGCTGATATATTCAACTGCCTTTTCACGGGTAATGAGGCTTACTTGAACGGTGGAGCTATTGCAGCGACTCTTGCGGGTGTAACAATTAATATAGATTTTACAAACTTTCTTAGTAACAGTGCTGAAATGAATTGGGGTGGAGCAATTTATAAGGATGGCAGCCCCCAAATAAATGTCCATAACTGTATCCTGTGGGACAATACTGCCGATTATGGAACTCAAATTGCAACTCGAGATGATCCAGAGCGACTTCGACTGGACCTAACTCACTGCATTGTGGAAGATGGGGATGGTGACGGTCAGAACGGCAATTGGCTTGGTGAAGACATGATTCTTGAACAAGTCAGATACGAACGAGGACAACGCGATCCGCTCTGGGGTCCTGATAATTATTTTCAACGAGCAGAAAGCGTCAGTTTAGATGCCGGAAGTGACACCGCTGAAGAGCTCGGTATGTTGAACTTTACCACCCGCGTTGATTTGGCTCCTGACGAAGGAGTCGCTGACATTGGGTACCATTACGATCTTGATCTATTTCCTCCAATTGGCATACTTGTAGGAACAGTTATTAATGTTGCAGATAGCAGCCTTATGCAGGGCGTTGACATCACCACCTCCCTTGATCAATGGGCAAGAACCACGCCTGATGGCGGGTGGATTATCCCTGGGGCATTAGCGGAAGTACCTTTTTCCATCACTGCTTCATTTCCCGGATTTAACGATTCAACATTTCATGATGTTGTGCTTCCCCTCGAAGAACGTCTCGAGATAAATTTTGGTTTACTGCATCCTGAATTTGAAGTTTCGACAGATCGATTAGTAGCTGCATCTGAATTGGGTGATTCGGGATCAGTTGATTTCTCCATTTCCAATAACGGAAATGGACCTCTCGAATGGAATACAAAGCTTGAATTAGCAGGTGATTCCAACGTTGAACCCTGGACTCCCTTAGAGACTTTTGATGTTGGAGCTCGCCTTGATGAGGGTATTGGTGGCGTAGCATTTGCACTTGACCATTATTGGATCAACACCGCTTATGGTGACACGGTAAATATGCTCTTTGTGATGGACACCGAAGGTGCTTTTGTAGACTCCTTCCCTCAGACTGAAACTGAGCGATCCAGAACTGGTTGTTACGATATCGCTTTCGATGGTGAAAACTTCTGGACAGTGGAATCTGATTCAGTATATTGCTTTTCTCCGGAAGGAGAGCGCATCAGTGGATTTGAAGCTGATTCAAGACCAACAAGGTGTATCACCTGGGATCCAGATCAAGAACTTTTATGGCTGGGTTATTCAACGACCCCCATTCATGGTTATGATAGAGATGGAAACCATGTCACTGAATTAAATCGTCTTGGAGCGAGATTCAGGGATTTAAATTATTGGCCAGATGATCCCGATGGTTATTGTTTGTACATGACCGCAAGACGAAGCAATGCTGATCCGACCCGTGTTATTAAAATGAACACCACCACCAACGATACAATGCTGGTTCATCGAATTCAGTATGAAGTCGGAAATCCGGCTGCTGGGTACATTTCTTCTGAAATGGACCCATATTCTGTGAATTACATGCTCATTGCTGAAGCATCCGGTAATAATGGTGGCGATAGAATCGAAGTGTTAACGATGGCATCCAACACATCATGGATGATGTTGGATTCTACTGCGGGGTCTATAGCCCCTGATGGAGTAACACCATTAACACTAACTCTATTCAACGAGAGATTCCCTTACGGCGATTATCTGGGCATGCTAACGATCTATCACAATGCCGAAGGCATGGAGGTGGAGCTTCCGATTTCGTACTCTGTTGGGGATGTGCCGTGGACAGACCCATTTATCCCGAACACTACAACCATCGAATCGACCTATCCAAACCCGTTCAATGCAACAACATCAATCAATTATTCGCTTGCTGCACCGGGTTGGATGACGATGACTATATACGATCTCGCAGGCAGGGAAATTGATGTGATCATGGACGATTTCCAGGTAGCAGGAAACTACCACCTGAACGTAAATGCAGCTGAGTGGTCAACCGGTGTTTACCTCGCAAAATTGCAGTCAGGTAATTCCGTTAGAATTGCGAAATTAGTCTGTGTAAAGTAACGATTTGATTCGATACTATTAGAGTACTTCAAACAAGTGCACTATCTAAAAAACGCGCCGGCAAGCCACCGGCGCGTTTTTTAGCTCATTTAACATTTCTTGGGAGCATGACATTGTGAATGAGGTGAAACAGGCAAACTTAATTATTTCAAGGATATAGTATTTCTTGAAAGACATCCGTTTTAGATCGGGCGGCATGGGCTGCTTGTTGCCCATGTTTCATTACAGAACAATTCTAAAGATCCTCTAAGTACATGTTAATGAAAAATTGGTAAATAAAGAAACCCGGGCAATGAATAGCCCGGGCCACACAGATACTTTGCATTACTTAAAAGAAATACTATATTTTCGCAAAAAAGACCCCAATGGTGATAGAAATCCCATTTTGAGCGATTGATCTACAGTAATATTAACACAATAACCTGCTTTTTGTGAAAAAAATGAAAGTTCTTGGAAATCTTTTCATTCTAGTATAATTTTAATGTTGGTGGATTATCAGCAAAATGAAAACTATTACTGCAAACATTAAGTAACGTTTAACAGTTGATTTATTCCTGGCTGTGATATTCCATACAGGTAGATTAATACAAACATTATATTTAACATGAGGTCAATTTTCCTCATGATAAAAACTATACTTCACCGGACATAATTGTTTTGATTTCTCAGATTGATCAGAACTGAGTGAGAAATTAATTAATTGATTGCAGTTCGGTTGTAATAACTCCCATAATTTTGGATTTGACTAACGTCGGAGAGTTTTGAAATGACTAGACCTTTTCTTTCAGTTTTTATAGTGCTATTAGTAGCAATTTCCTATAGTACTGCCGTCGGGTCTGACCTCTTAAGAGTTGATGATCACGCTTCTATCCTCTCGTCGGGTGCCTCAGGTGTAAATCTTGAATTTAGTATAGACTTTATAGAATCAGAATCTGTACTTATAGATGGTGAAGACTTCAAGGCGATAAGAATACCAGGTGAAGGGGCACTTTTAAAATATGGCAAACCAATATTACCGATGGTATGCAGATTTGTTGTCGTCCATCCTGATATGGGCGTAGCTCTTGATTTCTCGGTGGGTAGCCGGAGACGAGAGAGGGCCGAATCTCCTCCAAAACTTTATCTCGAGGAAGGTGCAATTACTGGTCCTCAAAACATCGATCTTGGAGTAAAAGAAATATTCCCACCTCATGTCGCCGAAATTAGCGAGCCATTTATCATTAGAGGGGCGAGGATTGTTAAGGTAACGACATATCCAATTCAATATGATCCGGTTAATGATGAATACATCCACAATGAACAGATCAGAACTTCAATTGTATATACTGATGAAGAACCGATAAATCCTGTCGAGGTACCCATCCGTCGCAACAGAAGCCAGGTCTTCCTTAAATTCATTCGAGATTATGCTATTAACGGTGATATCGTTGGTCGTGATGATCCCGACCGGGATGAAACTAACCCCTATCTTGGCCATTACCTGATTGTGACTCATGAGAATTGTCTCGAATATCTTGGAGAATTCATCGAGTGGAAGCGTAAAAGTGGCTATAAAGTTGATATACTGATCGCCGCTGAACCAACAAATGCGAATACTACATGGGATCAAATCAGGGATCGATATAACGAGTATTTAAATCAGGGAACAGATCCTTTTGATTATCTGTTGATCGTTGGAGATTTGGATAATTTGGAGAGGCTTGACGTCGATGGGCAATGGATGCTTATACCACCCGTTGGAAGATCCACCTGGCCTTTAGACAATCCTCACGGAGACTACTACTTCGGTTGTTTGAATGGGAATAACGATCAATATGCAGATGTTGGGATAGGTCGTTGGCCTTCAGGGAGCGTGGAAAGATTGGGGATTGCATCAGGGCGCACAATGCTCTATGAAGCAACTCCGAACATGGAAGATGAGGAGTGGTTCGAACGAGCAGCAAGTTTTTCACAGCACTGGGGCAATGGTCCGACTACTGCGTGGCATATTACAATCCATACGAATGTCAGGTGGGGCGAGGAAGTTCTTAAATACTGTGGATATGATGATATCAGGTTTTTTGAGCGCTACCAGTATGATCAAATGGGTCAGGTAATAGGTCCGTGGGTTAGAGATATTTATAACGAGGGTGCATCAGTGTTCCTCGGCAGAGCGGAAAACTACTTTTGGCGCTACAATTTTAATGGAGTAAACGAAAACACCAGATTTCCTATCCGCCTTGTAGCCAGTGGGCATGGTGAATGGAATGCCTGGAATTCATTTATGGGGCTGCCCGATGGTTCTGCAGAAAATTTGAAAGGTCCGGTTGCGACAACATTTGGATGGGGTACACCACCAACGGCACTCTGGAGCGCTGTTTGGATGGAAACGGTTCGAAATGTAATGTTGCAGGATATGTCCCTCGGGTGGGGATTTTCTGGTGCAATCATGGCAGTTGAAAGGTATTTTCCAAATGAGAACTGGGCGAACAATCGAACCAATTACTATGACTGCGTAAGAACCGACTACAATTGTTATGGAGATCCGGGAATTCAACCATGGTTCGGAATGCCGAGAAGAGTTGAAGCGACATTCCCCGAGCTAATCACCTCCGAAACTCGGATGATAGAAGTAAATGTCACCGGTCAGAATGATGAACCGATTCAGGGCGCATTGGTTAGTTTTTACGTTCCCGGGGATATTCCGGATTTTGATAATGAAAACTATCGTGATTACGACGATATGTTCATGATGACAACCATTAGTCATGAAGATGGAAACGCTATATTTGTTTTTGATGAGGATATCGATTTTGACGGAGATGAAGCATTTATAACAATTACAGGCAGAGATATATGTCCATTTTTTGGTGATGTGGGTATTGAAAGGAATATATCCTCTGTTGAGTTAGCTGATTACTCACTGACGGAGATTGATGGAAACGAGAATGATGAGATCAACCCCGGTGAGGTTTTCAACATTTCACTGACAGCGGTGAATCTCGGGAACCAAAACGTTCTTGAGGCAGTCACTGCAATCGTCAGCAGCACTTCACCCTGGATTGAAGTTCCAGAAAATGAGATATCTTTCGGAGATATCCCAGCAGGTGAATCCGCAGATGGTGAGGAACCGGCAATCCTAGTTATTCATGCCAACTGTCCGGACGGAATGAGTCGCCCTGGTACTCGCCCGGTAATCAATATTACCTTCAGTAGTGGAGATCAAACCTTTGAGTCTGCCATAAAAATCACTCCCTCAGCACCAAATTTCCAAATAAGAAGTATTATCGGCGGGATACGGATTTCAACCGAAGAGCAGGAACTTGATATTGATATTGAGAACATCGGAAGACTGAATGCTTCTCCGGTAGTTGCCAATCTCATATCCGATGAAATGGGAGTAAGCGTCATCCAGGGAGATGCAAATTATCCGGCCATTGAAGCGGAGGATCACTCAAGAGTTCAGGGTAATCCATTTGAAATTTCCGGAAACAACATCACTATCCCTGGATCAAAACACCAACTTCTCATGACTCTGACGACTGAAGGAGGATTTGTAGACTCTGTGCATTTTGAACTCCAGGTTGATGAACCCCGAGAAGGAGCTCCCCAGGGTCCAGACGGTTATGGTTACATCTGCTTTGACAATACTGACCAGGATTGGGATATCGCACCGGATTACGACTGGGTTGAGATCAATCCCACAGATGATGATGCCGAATTCGACGGCATAGAATGTGATTTCAATGGGAGAAGTGAGTTTGATACAGGTGAAGCTCAGGTTGTAGAGATGGGTTTGAATACACAATTTTACGGTAATCTCTACGATCAAATCACAATAAGCACAAATGGCTTCATTTCCATGGGCTCTCAGCCTCTAATAACCAACCTCCAGAATTGGCCAATGGACCGGGTGATGGGCGGTGGAGTGGGGATGGTTGCCCCATTCTGGGACTGGCTTGAAATGACCGAGAATTCAAAAGTGTTGTATTACCACGACGAAGAAAACTCCAGGTTTATCGTTGAATGGTACAGATTCCGGCACCACAGTGGCGGCGAAACAGATCTCAATTTCCAGGTTATTTTTTATGACAACGAGGTATGGATTACTGAATCAGGAGATCAGAATATCCTCTTCCAGTACAAGACGATTAGCAATGTTCGAGGTCAAAGTGATGGCCAGACACGAGAGAGTAATAATTACTTCGCATCTGTTGGAATATCGAACCCAAACGGGTCATCCGGTATTAGCTATACCTGGAACAACGATTACCCCGTCACGTCTGCCGAACTTGCAAATCGACGAGCGATACTCTTTGGAACCTCTATCCGATTCAGGTCATGTGTGCTACTAGGTGTAGTAACAGATGCTGAAACCGGAGATCCCATCGAAGATGCAGTGGTTGCCACAGAACATGGTTTCATTGCGATGACCAATGAAGACGGAAATTGGGTTATTAGCAATGCTTTAGCTGAAATGTCTTTCCAGATTGAGGCCTCTGCTCAGGGATATAACGACTTGACATTTGGTGACTTCGAAGTAGAAGAAAATGATACGCTTGAGATTAATTTTGAGATGTTACATCCTGAGTTCATTCCATCAGTGGAAAATCTCGGTTCAGAATTACCCATTGATGGTTCCATAGAACTTGAATTTACGATTAGCAACACTGGAAACGGTCCTTTAAGCTGGTCGGCAATGGGTGAATTACGTGGAGACGCCAATGCAGATCCATGGGATTTACGTCGGCAATATCCAGCAGGTGAAGTCATTCAGGACAGCAGAATCCAGGGAGTAGTATATATTGATGACCAATTTTATGTTGCAGGTGCCAACAACAGGAATCCAAAAATATATATTCTGAATCAGGAAGGAGAACTCCTCGATCAGTTTGGTCAGTTCGATAGAGTCGGAAGTTATGGATATAAAGACCTTGCATTTGACGGAGAGTTGATTTGGGGAAGTGGTGCCGGGACGATCCACGGCTTCACCCCTGATGGTGAATTAGTTCATGATTTTGAGGGTCCATTTAATCCAAACAATAACTTTGCCTGGGATACAGATCGAGAAATCCTCTGGGTATCGAGCACAACCAGCAACATCATCGGTATTGACCGGGAGGGAAATGTAATTGATGAACTTAACCGAAACAGCTTGAGAATCTACGGTTTAGCATATTGGCCTGATGATCCAGATGGTTACCAGCTCTATATTTTCAACAAGATAAATAATGTGGCAAACCAGGTCATCCATAAGATGAATGTCGATAATGGAGATACTATGCTGGTCAGAATCCTTGAACCGGATGAAGGTGGATTTCCAATAGGAGCTTGCATCTCAAACCAGTTGGATGTATATAGCTGGGTCTTTATCGGGGTGATCAATGACAGAGCGAGTGACAGGATTGATATCTGGCAGATTGATACACGTCGAGGCTGGTTTAACCTTGATCCGTTGACCGGTGTTATCGAAGCAGGGGAAGCCCAGGATTATATTTTGACTCTTGATGCAACGGGGTTACCTACAGAAACTCTGTTTGAAGCTGATATTCAATTCCAACATAATGCAATGGAGAACGAATGGACATTGCCAATTTCTCTAGAGGTAATAGACGGCCTTCGCGCTATTCGCCTTGATTTAGTAGAACCATGGAATATTGTTTCTATTAATGTCCAACCAGAAGTTGATGACATAATTGAGATGCTGTCTCCGTTAGTAGAGGCTGATCAACTCATAATTGCTAAAAATAGAGATGGGCAGTTCTATCTTCCGCAGCAGAATTTTAATAATATTGATTTTTGGGATGTCTCAGAGGGTTATCAGATAAAAGTAACAGAACCCGTTGGAATTCAGTTTATGGGCGTTCCAATTGAACCCGATCAACCAATTCAGTTAAGGGAACGCTGGAATATGATTGCTTATTTCCCCCGTCAACCAGTTGACGCTGTCGTGGCTCTTTCAGGGATAGAAGAGGTTATTGAAATAGCCAAAGACGGCAACGGCAATTTTTACATTCCTGTCCATGGATTCAGCAATATGGGGGATATGAGAGAAGGCTTGGGGTATCAGGTAAAACTGACTGAAGAAACTGAATTGATCTATCAAATTGGTGAGAGGGTCGCAGCCGATTTGAGTGTTAAGCGACCTGAACATTTCAACTCGCCGAAACAAACGGATAACAATATGTCGATGCTCGTATTTGGTACTTCAGCTCACAGAGGAATGGAACTCGGAGTTTACTCTCCATCCGGGAAGCTAATTGGTTCTGGTAAATTTGATGATTCCGGGCGTTGTGGATTAGCAGTCTGGGGCGATGATCTTTTAACTGATAAGGTCGAAGGTGCAGTTTCAGGCGATGAGTTATCTTTCCGTCTTTGGAATGGTTCGGAGGAATCAAATGTTCTAATTGCTCAGGTAGCAGGACACAGGCAATGGCAGAAAGACGGATATCTCGTTGCCGAGTTACTTGATGATGCGGCTACACTAATATCTTTCGGCATCCATAAAGCATTCCCGAATCCGACAAATGGTCCGGTTAAACTGGTATACGGAGTAGAAGTTGACGCAAAAGTATCGCTGAAGATTTACGATTTGAATGGAAGACTTGCAAAAACTCTCGTAAATCAAGAAATGAAAACTGGTTATTATCAGGTGACATGGGATACAGATGTTTTCTCTTCGGGTCTATATCTGGTAAGACTAGAAACAGAAGGCAGGAGCCATATCAGTAAGGTTGCTGTGCTGAAGTGATCAAGTGGGCAAGTGATCAAGGGATCATGTACCAGGTGAAGTTCCTCTCGTACCCACGCTCCCGTGTGGGTACGAAATCTCAGTAAGGATTTGAAATTTCTTTTCATACAACCGAATTTGCTATTCTGACAATCCTGTAGTAATTTATTGAAGTGTACAGACCAAATGCATTGTGTCTCCTCTGGATTTGGTGCAAGAGACGCAAGGCATTGCGTCTGTACGGGTAATACTTTCTCTCGCCAGTGCTCCAGGGCGGGAACGAGGATGTTAAAAATAAAGTGATGAATTATGGGCGATAACAATGTAAAAACCATACTGGTCGTTCTGTATGTTGGTGTATTTATCCTGTTGGGAAATCAGGCTCTTGCCGAGTGGAATAAGATAGTCGGGTACCGTTTTGTTTGAAACATAAATGAAAGTGATAAGGGAAGTGAAAATCTCAAGCATGGCTTGAGCCCTCCGGGAAAGTTACGCGGTCTTAGCAAATCTATTAATCAAAATGACTTTTAAAATAAAAAAACGCTGAAAGACTACAAAGTCTAACAGCGTTAAAAAACAAAAGCGAGTAAATCTCACACTTGGATTAGCAATGGCATGAGCCACCACATTCGGGTGGTTTTGGTGCGTTGGGATTGTTAAATATGAAACCGGTGTTAGCGGGATCAGATGAATAATCCAAAGTCGAACCCTTTAATAGCGGAGCGTCCTTTGCGCTGATAAGGAGTTTGAATCCTTCATACTCAAGAGCTTCGTCTCCATCATTAACATCAAGGTCAAGTCCGAGGAAGTACTGAAAACCGGAACATCCCCCACCAGCAATTCCCATCCGCAAATGGTGACCTTCTTTATCTTCCTGCGAGATGATACTGCGAACCTGCTCTGCTGCGCTATCTGTAATTGTTATCATTTTGTATTTTCCTTAAACTAAGTTTTTAAGTCTAATTTAAATATATTACGAAATTGCAGCAAAAAAATAGAGCTATATCACAGAAATTTAACCTTTGAAAAAAAAACCTCTATTTCTTGCATTAATCTCATGCAGGATCAAAAACTTGCTTTTGATCCGTTTTTGTTCGTAAATTATATGTTGGCTGAATAGGAAAATATTTTGTTTAGGATTGGCTTCTAATGCCTGACGAACAACGATTTGCAATTTATCCGGGTACGTTTGACCCGATAACCCTCGGTCACCTGGATATTATACAGCGTGCCACACCCCTGTTTGATAAGGTCTTTGTGACACTCGCTCTTAACAGCGATAAAAGTCCGCTTTTTTCGACTGATGAACGTCTGCAGATGATCCGGGAATCTGTTAAAGGGATAGACTGCGTTGAAGTTACCCATTTTGATGGATTGATAGTTCAGTATGCTCAAGATGTCGGAGCTAAAGCCATTGTTCGCGGATTGCGAGCGGTAAGTGATTTTGAATATGAATTCCAGATCGCCTTGATGAACCGCAAATTATGGCAGGGCATAGATACAGTATTTCTAATGCCCGATGTCAAGTACACCTATTTAAGCTCCAGCATTGTCCGAGAAATCGCTCGGCATGGTGGAAATGTAGATTGTTTTGTTGCTCCTGATGTTGCAGCCAAACTTAAAGAAAAATTCCAACTCCCGAAAGGTATAGAGGGATAACAGAGGCTGAAGAAGACTCAACTTAGAAAGATGAAAAGTATATACATATCAGCAACCGAACCCCGTAGCGGAAAGAGCACAATCGCCCTCGGATTGATGAACCTGCTAAATCGACGCGCAGATAGAGTCGGTTTTTACAAACCAATCAGTAATGCCGAAACCGACACAGTGGATGGTGACGTAACGATGGTCCGGAAGATGTTCAAGATTGATGCAGCTCCCGAAGACATGAATCCACTTAAAATGAACGATGCCGGCAGACTCCTCGCTTCAGGGGCTGAAGATGATCTCCTGACACGCATCCTGAGATCTTTTAATAAAATTGCAACAAACTCTGATGTTGTTGTAATCGAAGGTACCGACTACACCGGAACTTTAACTGCACTTGAACTGGACATAAATGCGGACATTTCCAATACTCTCGATGCCCCGGTTCTGATGGTTGCAAGTGGCCAGGGTAGAAAAACAGCTGAAATCATCGATCAGATAACAGCTGCAAAAGAATCATTCGATGAGAAAGGTTGTGATTTTATTGGAGTTGTTGTCACAAAACTTGACAGATCAGATATTTACGAAACAACTGAAAAGCTCAGGACAAAACTAAAACAACACAAAATTGATCTATTAGGAGCCATCCCTTACAACGATATTTTGGCGCGTCCCAGATTGGGGGAAATCGCGAGGAATTTGAATGCTAATGTTATGTACGGCAAAGAGTATTTGAATAATCTTGCCAATGAACCTCGTGTGGCAGCAATGACGATTGGTAACGCGCTCATGAGATTTGATGATGGCACATTGCTCATCACCCCCGGTGACCGTGAAGACATGATTCTTGCGGCGATGATATCTCGTGTGGCGACAACGTACCCCAACATCAGCGGACTCGTGCTTTGCGGTGGATTTGAACCGAGCGATGCGATTAAAAAGTTAATCGGTGGACTCAGCGGATTCAACATCCCTATTCTTCAGGTTCCAGCGGATACGATTGAAACAGTAATGCTCGTCAAGCAGATGCCTATCTCGCTGTACGCAGGGGATACTGAAAAAACCAAATCACTGCAAAAGGATATTCAGACATATATGCAACGTGATGAGGTTTACAGACTCCTCGATTTGAAGCGGACACCTAAAACAACGCCGATTGTTTTCCTGAATAATCTGCTTGAGAGAGCAGGCTCGAACCGTAAGCGAATTGTGCTTCCTGAAGGCAGTGAAGAGCGGACGCTGAAGGCAGCCTCAAGGGTACTCTCACAAGGCATCGCGGATGTCATTCTGCTCGGTGAAGAAGCTGCAATTATCGAAGCTGCGAACCGATCTGACGCTAAGATAGATGGCGCAACGATAATTAACCCTGTTGAAAGTTCTGAACTTGACAGGTATGGAAAGGAATATTTCGAGCTGCGAAAACACAAAGGCACCGTTGAAATGCAGGCACGTGACACCATGACCGATCCGATTTTTTACGGAACGATGATGGTTCATTTAGGCGATGCCGACGGTCTCGTTTCCGGAGCCGAACACACGACAAGGCACACAATCAGCCCGGCTTTTCAAATTATCAAGACCGCACCCGGAATTTCACTTGTTTCGAGTGTATTTTTCATGTGTCTTGAGGACAGAGTTTTAGTCTACGGTGATTGTGCCGTAAACCCGAATCCAACGGCAGATCAACTTGCTGAAATAGCAATTTCATCGTCGAAAACAGCCGCTGCATTCGACTTTGATCCGATGATTGCGATGCTTTCGTATTCGACCGGGGCATCTGGCGTAGGTCCGGAGGTCGAACACATTAAAACTGCCACGCGTCTGGTTCAGGAAAAAATGCCTGATTTAAAGGTCGAAGGACCAATTCAGTATGACGCAGCAATGGACCCAGGTACCGCCCGGACCAAATTACCTGACAGCCTTGTTGCAGGAAAAGCAAACATCTTTATTTTCCCTGATTTGAACTCAGGGAACACTGCCTATAAAGCAGTTCAACGATCCGCCCATGCAATTGCAGTCGGGCCGGTGTTGCAAGGACTAAACAAACCGGTAAACGATCTTTCCCGAGGTTGCCTCGTTGAAGACATCGTTTACACAATTGCGATAACTGCAATTCAAGCGCAGTAATAATTCATTTGTCATTCCCGCGAAAGCGGGAATCCAGTGAAGTGCCGTCACACGCCTTCGCGTGACGGTAATAAGAACAAAAACAACGATTTACTAGCGGACGATGGCGTCTGCCAGCACACAATGTAAAAAAAGATTGAGATAAATGGAGAAAATTCATGCCGACTTATGAATACCAATGCGAAGTTTGCAGGTATCAAGTCGATTATTTTCAATCCATGAAAGAACCAGCCAAAACTGTTTGTCCCCAATGTCAGGGGAAATTGAACCGCATGGTCACAAAAGGTGCGGGAATCATTTTCAAAGGCACTGGATTTTACGAAACAGATTATAAACGACGCGATTCTGGAACTGGAAAGAATAACGGCAATGGCAGACATGTGACTAAAAAGGAATCATCCGAAGAAAAGACGAGTCCTGCTAATAGTGAAAAGCCTGCAAAATCAGAAAAAAAAGAAACGGAAACAATCAGATCCAAAAGTGAAAATAAATAAAACGGAGAAACTGCGATGAAGAAATTGGTTTTTGAAAACATGAAAGAGCTCAAAAAAGGAGTTGATCTTTTTGAACAACATGGTATTGAGTATTCGTGGTATTTCCTGAATAAAAAGTATGAAATTCACCTGGGTACTACCAACGTCGACCATGTGAAGTTGCTGCTTAGAGAAACCGGTAAACAATTGAAGTTCAAGTGGGACGAGTATTACTGGTAGTTAAGATTTTTTGAATTTGGAGGAAAAATGGCAATACCTAAGAATTTACCCAAACCGATATTCGTCCGCCCAAACGATTATGTTACGCTAATGGGAGCAGATTACATAATTAAGCGAAACGAATTCGCGCAAATGGTCCATGTAGTTGGACGAGTCAGCCGGAGACTTCCATCAGAAAAGGATGTTATCTGGGCGTTGACTGCTCATCGTAAAGTCGGATACTGGGGAAGTAAATATTTCCTGTATGAGCGAATTGATCAGGAAGTCCTGGCGGGGATTAAAGAGGCAATCTGGGAAGCGGACAAACGCCGAGGAATTCCAAAACCGGATATTGAGGAAATCGAAGGCTCAATGTTGACAATGTAAATACTGCCCGGCATTGTGGATTATTAATCCGCTATACCGACTGATTGAAACTCAAATTTTGAATGGAAAATCCCAGAACCCCACACACACAATTGATGTCTGGATTTTTGATCGATGGTGCAAACGCAAAATGGCACGGGTCTCCGTGCCATTTTGCTATCTAAAGGAATGTTTTGAAAAAAATATTCAGTTTCGCGAAGGGGTTTATTTGACCAACATTACCTTCTGAATGTTGATCAAACCTCCAGCTTCCAATCGGACGAAATACAGGCCCGATGCTAAATCTCCTGCGTACATCTGTGTTCGGTGAACTCCAGCCTGCAATCTTCTGTTAACCAACGTTTCGATCCTCTGTCCGGACAAGTTGTAGAGGTTCAGACGGACTTGCGACGCAAATGGCAGGTTGTATTTGATTGTAGTTGTTGAATTGAAGGGATTGGGGTAACATGGATAAAGGATGAATGAAGACGGTAAATTTCCCTCTTTCTCTCTTACATCAGCCGGATCATATTCCATAGTGCCCATATCCGGTGCATCGCCAATATAATTATCCTCAGAAATGTCGAGCAGAGTATCTTCCTCAAAGACGAAAAAAGCTGTTCCTGTGTCTATGCAGGGAGAGTCCCCTGACAGGTTAAAATCTCCATTTTCCGGATCGACAAACATGGGATCGGCATTGATGTTGCCTTCTCGCCAACCAACTTCACCGTTGTTATTGGTGATGATGCCGTCTTGTCCACCTTCAAAATCAGAATAGGAAATAGTTAAGATGTTAGGATTTCCATTTTCTGTGAAATAACATTCTTGTGGTTCGTTGTCCCAGAAGATGGAATTGATTATTACAGGTTCAGATCTTTCATGCAGAACTAAACCACCACCACCATTTTCTGCTGCATTACCGCTGATGGTCACATGAGTCAGTACGGCATCGCAACCATCATTACAGAAAATACCCCCACCCTGATTGCTGGCGATATTCCCCTTGATCGATACACTGGTCAGGGCTGGGCATGACTCATAGTACATGAAAATCCCACCACCCTTAGCCGCTGTGTTATTGCTGATATTTACATTTGTTAACGTAGGACTCGAATTATCTAGACAGTAAATTCCGCCACCATTATCAATTGCAGTGTTTCCAGAAATTATCACATCAATCAACTGTGGATTTGAATTATGGCAATAAATTCCGCCACCAAATCTTGCACTCCCATTTCGAATTGTGAATCCTGATATAATCGCAGTCTCTGTTTCTTCGTTGGCAAACGTCACAACACTCCCATTTTCACTTCCATCAATCATAACCTCTTCGGGATTATCCGGGTTACCGATGACAGAGATGTTCTTGCCAGAAAAATCTATATTTTCAAAATATCTACCTGCAGCAACTAGAACAGTGTCGCCGTCCTCTGAGGCATTAATGGCTGCTTGAATGGTCTCATAGTCATCCGGAACATTCAAAACTCTATCATCAGGAATCTCTAATACAAAGTGGGTAACCGCGTTGCGTACATCCTGCCATTCACCATTTGGAAACTCCATACGCCCATAGTCTTCACCTCCATCGTTATTGGGTGCCCCGTCGGTCCAGTTCGTATAGATAGTTTCCTCACCATTGACCCACAGCCAGCTATCCTCTTCCTCTAAATCATTGAATCCTATCAGCAACCCTGATTCTATCTCGAAGTTCTCTACAATTTGATGAATGAAAACATTTTCCTCCTCAGAACCAATACAAACGAGATATCCCCCCGCATTTTCGCAGGCATCACGTGCATTCAGCCAACGAGTAGTGTTTTCACTTAAGAAATAATCATGACTTTCAAAAGTACCTGCATAATTAAAACCTTCTGGTGCCACATCCTGGTGAAAATAATAAGCACCCATGTCAGCCCGTGTGCCATCCGGATCGGGATCTGAATCCGGGTCACCTGTGTCTATGCAGGGTGAGTTTTCAGTCAAGTGGTAATCACCTTCACCGGGATTGACGAACAGAGGATCTTCATTGAGTATGCCCTCGCGCTCCATATTTTCCACAAGGCTGAACGTGACATCCACATCTCCATCTATTTGAACACCATTCTGCTGAATACCATTACCCCACAGGACTGAATTGATTACTTGAACTCCACCCTCTTGACACAAAATTGCATAACCACCAAAACCGACAAATGTGCAATTAACTATCCGCTGATCTTGAGGTGCTGTTCTTGTTCTTATTGCAACTGTTTCATTATCATCCGTACACTCAAATAAACAGAAATTCGCGTTGACCACGCTTTCGGATGATCTTATCCAATCACCTCGTTCATCGCGGACAATGTTATCGTGGGCGTAACAATGATTTAGGTTAAGTGTGCTGCCACGCTGAACCTCAGCAACTCCGCTGGTGTTGGAAGAATTCCCATCAAATTCGCATCGGTTAAGAGTGAGAATGCACTCCTCCGGTCGCGTCAGGTAGAGTGCTCCCGCCAGACCTCCATCGTTTCCCAGGAACAGGGCGTCATTTACAGTAACTACCGACTCCCATAAAATGAGACCTGAACAGTATTGTCCCCCCGAATTGTTAATAATTCTCAAGTCATCCCAAACCACATCCTGAACTCCCTGACACCATATCGCTCCATTCCCACCCTGGTTTTCACTGATTATTAATGCTCTTAGAATTGGTGACGCCCCATCTCGGATATCTATGCCGCTCCCCTGTAATCTTTCAGGAGCTAAACCATTACGCAGGGTCAATCCGCAAAGTAAACTCTGGTTATTCTCTCCTGTTAAGTTTATTACCTGACTACGAGAGCTCCCATTGAGTATCGTCTGTTCAATAAATTCCCGGTCACCGGTCGTAAGAAACCAACTTGCAAGCGTAATGTTTCTGTTATCTAACACCAAATTGACGGGATATTCACCCGGAGCAACCAATACTGTATCCCCATCCTCCGAGGCGTCTATTCCGGCTTGAATGGAATCAAAGTAGCCATTCACACCTCCCTCCCCTCTTAAGGAGACCTTCGTCCCACAAGGAGTCAGGCTGCCTTCGTTAGTTTCACCGTCATAC
>JABGPL010000100.1 GCA_018644935.1 Calditrichota bacterium
ATGTCCATATTCGGAATTGTTATATTTTATGAAATCGTTTGTGTAAATATTCGATAAAGAATCGAAATATATTGCACCCGTATTGATTGCCATCTTTTCGTAAAAATTTCGAATATCTCCATTATTTGCATTATAGACAAATTCGTCGAGCATAGAGCTTGTTGCTTCATCTGTTTTTACGAGAGTATTAAAATCGAAATTTCTTATACGATTATATCCGAAAGCAATGCTTGTACTTATCCATCCATTTTTATTTCCGGTTTTGAATGTACCAACCAGACCAATATTATTTAGTCCAAAATCGTATTTGAAATCTTCGTAAGCGTGGTTATTCAGGTTCGACAATGTTTTATTGTATGAAATTGACGGTGTAAGAACTGCTCAGTGAAACTATGATGGCTCCATCGTCCAGTGGTTAGGACACAGGGTTTTCGACCCTGCAACGGGGGTTCGATTCCCCCTGGGGCTACACTGCAATTCAATTCTGAATTTAAAACACCTTCGGTTATGCTGGGGGTGTTTTTTTTGCTGGTAGAAGATGGTTAGTAAAATTGTCGTTAGATGTCCCCCTGATCCTATCAACAATCCGCAGGCAGGGACGCCTACGCTACTATTGGCGGTATAGGCTCAGTCAGAAAAAACAACCTCATCAATCAAATATTCTTCTTCGGGATTGTCTATCGGGATGCCAAATGTCCTGATCGCCATTTTGTTCGGATCAATCGAGACAACTGTATAATGATAGGCACTTACGTGTGAATCGTGGGTAACATTGTAACCATCTTCTGAATACATTTTGCGAAGTTTTTCTCTTTTTCTGAATGAGTTAGCAGGTCTGATTGTCGTACCGGCTCCACTACTCACTAAAAATTGAATGTTATCTCTTGGGAAATTCTCATTCTTTTCATAGTGTAACACGTTTCGCTGATAAATGTGATCATGGCCAGAGAAGACTACCTGCACCCCATTTTCTTTGAAGAGGTTCACCAATTCAGCTTTTTTTGTTAACAGATCTGGTCCGTATCTCCTCTTGTACCAATCCTTCCAGTGCCAGTTGTATGAAAAGGGACATTGGTGCATGGAAACGATCTTGAACTTTTTATTGCAATCCACTAATTCCGTTTCCAACCATGCTGGTTTATTCGGATTTCCGGAGAAAAGCCATACCCGATATAAGGAATCCTGCTCAGCGTTTTTCAGATCATTCCTAAAATCAATCATGACGTTTGAATCAATGACAAACAACTCTGCATCTGGGAATTCAACTGTATAGAACGAGGGATAATCCCAGACGGCTTCATAATTCTGGCTGCCGTATTTCTTGTCGTGTTTGCGTTCGTGGTTACCAACTGTGGGTAAATATGGAATCTCCTTCAGAATCGGATGTTCCAGATTATAATCATCAAGTAAATATTTCCAGTGCTCCGGTACTCGCCCATCCTGCCCCATGATATCACCAGTGTTGAGAATGAAATCATAGTTGTTTTTTTTGCATGCCGAATATACCACATCACGCATCATCTCTCGCGTATCAGATCCATAATCCGGCCTATTCAAAATGAAATTTCCAAGACCATAAATACCCTGTCCAAAAGCGTAAAGCTGATAAAAGGGAAAGAACCACATTTTTTTTGAAGTCCATATCCCTGCCGTTGCGAACTTAACTTGCAACCTCCAGGCAGGTTGGGAATCTCCATACACTATGAATTCAGGGTTATGATCGAGCTTATTTTCCGGCATCAGTGATGGTATTTGATAGAACTCTGGATCATATGTGTCCCTCAGCAACCCAGTTGAAGCACAGCCGTTTATCAATATGATAATTGCTATAAAGAGTATCAGGGAAGTCTGTTTTGGAAATTTCATTTGGTTGTAAAGCTCTACTGTGAAAATGAGGCTGTTGGTGGAAGATCACCTTAAGTTACAACTAATGATACGTATGTTATATTAGAGAGACAAGTTCAGGATTCGGATTTTGGAACTAAACAGTGGAAACTCTGTAGATATCAAACACCCTCAGAATAAAATATTCGACGAGTTATTTGAATTTGAGGAATTAAAATTGTAATTTACTCGAAGTACCTAACAACTATTTGACTAATTATTCCGGATGATTCAATGACTTCAAAAAGACGAGGAGGAGCATTCTGGGCACTGCACATCCCCGGATGGCTGCTGTTGATATATCTGATTTACGCACAGGGAATAACAGCTTTCGGGTATGAAATTGGTGTTGCAATGGGAACACAGGAACCTGCTGAGCGAATCACCGAAGTCGGTACAGCGTTCTTTTACGGATTCGCGGTGGGTGATCTCCTGACCTATATTCCTATCTTGTTTTTTGGATTGCTCGGCCATTTTCTCGGTAAATACTACGGACGGATCCTACTTGCAGCGGCTTTAGGCATAACTATATATTGGCCGGTTGTCTGCCTTGCTGCTCTGGTTGATGCAAGAGGAGCTGCTGGATGGAATATGGGTAATGAGGCTCCATTTTGGATAGTACTCAGCCTGATAACCGCCTGGGCAGTTTGGGGACTATGGTTTATCCTCATGGAGTCCAAACTAGCGCAAAGAGATTCATCCGTATGAATACTCCAATAACTGTTGAAAGGTTAAACCAAATGTCATATTCTAAAAAATGCTCCGTTCTTTTTAATGATGTGGCAGAATTATATGATAGAGTGCGCCCCGGTTATCCAGACTCTGTGGTAGAGAGAGTTCTCGCATGTGCTTCTGTTCCAGAAGATGGAAAGATTCTTGAGGTCGGCTGTGGTACCGGGCAACTCACAGTACCGTTAGCCAAGAGAGGATATGAGATTACAGCTATCGATCGCGGTCCCGATCTAGCACATGTTGCAAGCCAAAACTGTAGCGCTTTTTCAAAGACTCGGATCATTAACTCAACTTTTGAAGAATGGGAGGGTGTGCTGCATAGTTTTGATCTCGTCACCTCAGCTCAAGCATATCACTGGTTCGATCCGAACTACGGAATTCAACACGCATCAAGTTCATTGAAACATACAGGCTCTATTGCCCTGATCTGGAATGTTCAGAACAGATCCAGGGATACTGATTTTTGGCGAGCTACAGATCCTGTTTATGAGAAATACCGTCAGGCTTCGACCGCAGGACATAAACCACTGGAATGGAGTATTGAAGCCTACAGAAAGGCTCTTGATGATTCCATTCTTTTTGAGGACCCGGTTGAGATTACCGAGCAGTGGAATATGGTATATTCACATGATGATTACATAATGCTTCTAAATACATATTCGGACCATATCTCCTTGCCAGAGCCTCAAAAGAGTGCGTTTTTCTCGGAGATCAGCGAGATAATTATGGACTTTGGCGGGCAAGTTGAAAGGCTGTATGAGACTATCGCCATCGTTGCTAATAAGAGAACGGTTGCGTTTGAATCTATTTAAATGAGGAAGGGAATGAACACTGTAATCTTTGATTTAGATGGAACAATCACCGATCCGGCAGAGGGGATTGTCCAGTCATTTAACCACACTTTAAGTGAACTCGGATTCAATCCACGTCCGCGAGAAGAGCTGTTAGAGTTTATAGGACCACCTTTAAATGTGAGCTTTTATAAATTGGCTGGAATTAACGATAAGACAACGCTTTCGCGAGCTGTTGAGCTTTTTCGAGGGAGAATTTTCTCAGTAGCATATGCACAGAATCAAATATACGATGGTATCTCCGAAGTCCTCTCGCAACTTCACGCCGGAGGTTCACGGTTATGTATTGCCACTCAGAAACGCCAGGACATAGCTGTAAAAGTAGCGGAGTTCCTCCATATAAAACACTTTTTTACTCAAATTCTTGGTTGTGATCTGCTCCAACCAAAATCAGAACTGTTAAGAGATATCCTATCTGACAATATCCTCGGATCTCGACCGATCGTCATGATCGGAGACAGGGCTACCGATTATATTGCTGCCTCTGAGGTGAATATGCCTTCAATTGCTGTTAGATGGGGATACGGTGATGAAAGCGAGTACGCATTGGCAACTGATGTGGTTGACAGACCTGAAGATTTGCCATTATCAATTCTTAATCATGCATCATTAGTCCCAAAAGCAGAAATATGAACCGCCAGTTAAAAAAATCACACTCATTGTCCGAAATTTCTTTTTGGAAATGTACCGTATTTGTTTTTCTGATTGCATCCATAACATTTGGCGAGGCGAGCAAGGATCCAAATGCTATGGCAGTTGAATTCCTCAATAAAATGCGGATCGACTCGAAAACTCCTGGTTTACAGTATATGATCTTTAATTCAGATTCGATTCTCTTTGAATATAATGGCGGCATGTCTGATCTGGGAGATAAAGCTCGAATAAGACAAAGAACCACTTTTACTGCTTATTCAGTGACTAAAACTTTTACTGCATTAGCAATCCTCCAGTTGGCGGAAGCTGGCAAGTTAAACATTGAAGATAATGCAAAACTCTATTTGGGGTATCTTCCATACTCAAGAAACTTCACAATTAACGAACTTCTCAATCACACCAGCGGTTTACCTAATCCGATCCCTTTAAAGTGGATACACCTGATAGAAGAACACGAAGAATTTGACTATCGAGCATTTAGAAGGATGATTGTTTATAAGTATGATAAGCTGAAGAATACACCTGGCAAGAAGTATTCGTATTCAAATATCGGCTACCTGCTACTCGGAGAGATAATTGAGACCGCTTCAGGTCAAGAATATCGAACCTACATTCTAGAAAACATAATAGACAAGTTAATGCTCCCGGAGAACGCCTATCTTGGATTTGAAATACTGGATACAACTGAACATGCTCGAGGCTATATCAGGAAAACGAGTTTTATGAATTTCTGGCTGAACTTTATCTTTGATAAAGACAAATTCCTGGAGGAGTCCCGTTATGGCTGGTCACAATTCAGATTTCTTTACGTAAACGGTGATTCGTATGGTGGTTTAATCGGAAATGCAACGGGATTTGCGATTTACCTGCAGTCATTATTAAGCGACACACTGCTTCTTAGTGATCCATCAAAGGCAAAACTATTTAACAGTCAGCAAACAACCAATGGGAAAACTTCCGAAATGTGTTTGGGGTGGTTTACGGGAAAACTGGGAGACGAAGTATACTTTGCACATCCCGGTGGAGGTGGCGGATATTATTGCGAAATCCGTTTATATCCGGGGCTAAACATCGCAAGTGTAATTTTGTTTAATAGAACAGGATCAGGTAACGAAAAGGTTTTGGATGATATAGACAAGATTTTTTTGGGAAAATGATCTGAATATAACCAGAGAAAACAGTAGAGGACATTCTCTTTCAGGTGCGAGTATGCATTTTGTGGGGGTTGGATGTATAGAATTAATTTGATACAAATCAGAGAATTGTAAACTTGTTGAGCAACATTTAGTAACAAAGTATCCCTGAGATCTATCCCCGGATCCGGATTCGGGAGACACCAGGTTATTCACCTCGCAGGTTAAGGTATTATAGATACGCACACTTTGTTGTTGAACACTTACTTAAATCATATCGTCCTACCAGAAACCCATGAAGCACAATTTTTTCAAGATAAGTAATGTTTTTTGCAATTTTTCTGTGATGTTGTGATATATCTTTTTCAAATTATCCTTTCAATTGCTGGACTCATACATCAGATGCATTTTGGATAAAACTTCAGATTAGACTTGTCATCGAAGCACTAACTATAGATGGTTATATCCTTGCTTAGATTGAAATTAAGGTCCAATCACTACTGTAAAGTAGGGTAATTGTGATGAGTCTAAAAATCCCATGACGGTTAGAGCGATTGGTTTTCCTGACAAATTTTTCGGAACAATATGAAAAAAATTGAAAAATGTGATCTGCGTAACAACATGTTAATTCCCTGAGGATTATACTTTGATATAATGAGTGGAATTGCGAGCTTGATACCGACATTTTGTAGGCAAGCCAATCAGTATAATTTCGGGGAAAATGATTAGCGAATCACATACATTTGAATTTGCGCCTGGAGACCGAGCGTCTGAGGTGGAAGTACAAATAGAAGCAGATGAGTTGAGCACAAAGAGTTTATTAAGGGAACTCCTTGATGCAATGCCAGATGTCGTGTTCATTCTCAACCGTTACAGGCAAATTGTCTTCGCAAATAAAAGGTGCGCTGAGGTTTTTCAGGCACAGGATCGGGTTGACATTTATGGACTTCTTCCTGGTGAAGCCATAAATTGTGTTAATACAGTTGAGGCTGAGCATGGTTGTGGAACAGGATCAGCTTGCCAGAACTGCTGTGCGGTTAAAGCTGTCCGAGCAGGACTTAAGGGAGAAAAGTCTATCGGAGACTGTCGAATATCTCAAATATCTACTGGAAGGAATTTTGATTTTCGCGTACGTACAACTCCATTTCAACCCAATGGTGAACCATGTGTGATTTTCGCTGCAACGGATATAAGTCAAGAAAAGAGGCGAAACGTGCTGGAGCAAGCTTTTCTCCACGACATCACAAACACTATTTCCAGCCTGATCCTTCATACAGATCTCCTCACCTTATCACCTGAAGTTCAAAATGACAATCTCGATAGTTTAGCTAATTGTGCTAATCGTCTATTGGAAGAAATTAACTCACATAAAGAGCTTATAGATGCAGAGAATGGAATACTGGCTGTAAAGCCGGTTCACTTCAGTTCTCACGCCTTTCTTCAGGAGATGCAATCGGTATATAGTAAAAGTGAGCTGATCGAAACATTACAGATTTTTATTGCTGAAGACTCAATTGATATGATGGTATTTTCAGACAAGACATTACTATCGAGGATTATCGGGAATATGCTGAAAAATGCCATCGAAGCAACAACTGCTGACGAGGTTGTTTTGATGGGATGTAGGATGGAAAAGGACATGGAGATCAGCTTCTGGATTCAAAATTTTCAATCCATTTCACCTGATAATCAACTACAAATTTTCAACAGGTCATTTTCAACAAAAGGTATTGGTAGAGGGATTGGGACGTACAGCATGAAATTAATTGCAGAAAAGTATTTAAAAGGACGGGTTTACTTTAATACTTCAAGAGCTGAAGGTACTATTTTTTATGTTACAATTCCAGCATTTTTACACTTGTATGAACCACCACAGTTTTCTATCCTTGACCTGGAGATTGAACCATAGAATTCAAAAAAGTAATTTCTATATCAAAATAAGACCATTTTCAAATCGGATGACCACAACTGTTAATCCTCCGAAAATGCTCATTTAAATACGGGCATTTCCTGCAAGAAATTTCACTCCTCGATGGATCTTAAAAATTCTCTAAATACTACATCAAACTGCTGTAAGTTGCATTCTATCCCCTTAAAGGCTACCTTGATTACAGGTTATTAGATTGGATGAAATATTTGATAGATAAAATATAATCCTTTCGAGCGGGATGATCCAACTCCATCCCTTTCGCTTTAATTACTTGTGTTTCTTAACTTTTTACAACTTTAACTCATAGAATAGAGCTGGCTGAATCCAGCTTTAAGGAGAGATAGATATGGAAAAGGCAAATCTAAACTGGTCTGAGCTCACGTTTGCTTACATGAAAACGGATTGCCATCTTGAATATTATTTCAAGGATGGTGAATGGGATGAAGGAAAGATCATTAACGATGACAGGATTGACCTTAATATAGCTTCAACCTGCCTGCATTATGGTCAGGAGTGTTTTGAAGGCGCGAAGGCTTTTGAAGATAAAGATGGCCGTGTCCGAGTATTTAGGATTGAAGAAAATGCCAAACGGATGGTCCGTTCGGCTGAAAAAATACACATGGTTCCATTTCCTGAAGATATGTTCATAAAT
The DNA here is from genome assembly GCA_018644935.1 of Calditrichota bacterium. Taxonomy (GTDB): domain Bacteria; phylum Electryoneota; class AABM5-125-24; order Hatepunaeales; family Hatepunaeaceae; genus JABGPL01. Next base: position 7,837 of record JABGPL010000100.1, read on the forward strand.
GCCGTAGAGAAACTTGTTCAACTAAATCAACGGTTTATTCCACCTTATGGAAGCGGTGCGAGTCTGTATCTACGCCCATTGCTTCTGGGAATTTCCGGATTAATCGGTGTGACTCCAGCGACAGATTATGCGTTCATGATGTTCTGTTCGCCAGTGGGACCATATTTTAAAAGTGGCATTAAACCGGTGAAGCTGATTGTCGAGGACCAATATGACCGGGCTGCACCAAACGGAGTTGGAGATGTCAAAGTCGGTGGGAACTATGCAGCCGGACTGCGTGCATCGGTAAGAGCCAAAAAGGCTGGTTATACGGAAGTACTGTATCTCGACGCTCTTCGAAAGGAATTCATTGACGAATCAGGTCCAGCAAATTTCTTCGGCATAACACATGACAACAAATTCATAACACCAGCTTCAGATTCTATTCTTCCCAGTATCACGAATATGAGTTTACAGACCTTGGCGGCAGATATGGGTATGATTGTAGAAAAGAGACCAATTCACGTAAATGAACTCCCATATTTAAAGGAAGCTGGGTGCTGTGGAACTGCAGCGGTCATAACCCCGATTGGGAGCATCACTCACGGTGACAAAGTTATTACATACTGCGAAACTGATGAAGTTGGTGAGACCTGCATGTCTCTTTATAATAACCTGACCTCTATTCAGAATGGAGTACTAAAAGATAAATATGGGTGGACGAGGGAAATACCGATGCCCTGATAGAGAACATTCATGGAGATTATCAGGGTTGAAACTATTCAAGCCCGTAGATTTTGAACAAGCCCAACTGGATTAGTTGGGCTTGTTTGGTTTTGGTTTTACTTCTGTTTTCATTGTCTCAGACCTGAATACTTATGCGATTGTAAATCAACTGCCCTTTCATGGAAAAAGCAATTTTATGATAATCATTCTATTTAGTTTCACGAGTGTAGATCCATCATATTCTAGTTAATGGAACTACATTTTTGAGTACAGAAATTGCATTCTAATCAACTTTTTCCATTCTTACTTACAACTATGAAGGAAACCTCCTACAGAATCACCGCATTTTTTGTTTGATAACTAATAATTTCTGATGTTTACCGAATAGTTAAAATCTAAAAACCAATATTTGGAAAACTCACTTAAAGTATGTAAATAAACTTGATCGTTAACTGCGACAATTATTTTACGGGGATTTTTTACATTTTTATTCTTAGTTGGGAAAGTTTTGATTTCTCGAACAAAAGTTTTATTAAAACTAATTGAAAATTTCAAGCTTTTAATCTATCTTAATTAAGTGGGGCTTTGTTTTAAGCGGGGTTGTGGTATCAGAGCTTCAACACAACCGTTTTTGCTTGTGAATTACTGCACATCAATGTGATTATCACTAGATGTTTCAGGTTTGATACTCATTGGAATAATCTGTAAAGAAGTTTCAGTACCCAGAGTCAAACCTTTATAGTCCAATGTATTACTCTATATCGAAAAATGTAGTTTTTGCTTTATTTGTGAGCACCACAAATTTTTGAACTGTTAGGTACTTTTATCAAGATAGTACAGTGCAAATAGTACTTACAGTCATTTGGAATAAACTAATTTGAAATCTTGAATACTCGTTAATTTTTAACGAGTAACAAATGCAGAGGAGCTAATGGATTCAGTCGATATTCAAGATATCGTTGAAAAGTACAACCAAATTCGAGGCGGACTCATTGGAATGTTAGATGAGATTCAAGCTCGATATAGATATCTGCCACAGGAAGCTTTAAACACAGTTGCAGAACAAACAAAGTACTCTATGGTTGATATCTATGGTGTTGCAACCTTCTACAAATCATTCAGTTTAGAACCACGTGGTAAACATGTGTGTTCTGTTTGCAAAGGTACTGCCTGCCATGTTCGAAATGCACCAGCAATCGCTGAGGAATTTGAAAAACAACTAAATATCAAAGCCGGGCAAACAACTGAAGACGAGGAGTTTACCCTTGAAACGGTGAATTGTCTCGGAGCTTGTGCGCTTGGGCCAATAGTCGTTGCGGACGGACATTATTTTTCTAATGTTAAAACAGCTAAAGTTAAAGAAATATTACAGGAAACAAGAAGTGGTTTAGACAACTTCGAGGCAGAAACAGACGAAAAAGTATTCCCGGTCGAAGTAAGCTGCTCGCGTTGCAATCATACTCTTATGGATGGAAAACATCTAATCGAAGGTCATCCATCAATTCGATTTACAGCTTCCTATGGTCGCAATCACGGAGCCATTAGATTTTCAAGTCTCTATGGGAGCTATACCGCTGATACAGAATATGATTATCCAGATAACGAGATTGTTCATTTCTTCTGTCCTCATTGCAAATCAGAATTACTTGGTGCTTCTGATTGCTCCGAATGCGGCGCTCCTACGCTGCCGATGATCGTCCAAGGTGGTGGTATTGTCAGTATTTGTTCACGTAGAGGATGTCGAGGTCATATGTTAGATCTCAATGGCGTAAACAATTAACAATTGAGTCACCGGATGACAACTGTAATCAACATTGAAATATTTGGAAACCTCGATGCGAAGACTTACATCAATTGATGAATTTTATGGACTTCAAGGTCGTCTGAAAGATGACCGATCTGAAGGGATTCCTACCTTAATTATTACCGCGGGAACTTGCGGTCAGGCAAGTGGTGCAAACGACTTGATCCGGGCAGCCAAGCGGGAAATGCTTAATAGAAATCTTTCAGATAAGATAAACCTGCGAATTACCGGGTGTCATGGTTTTTGTGAATTAGAGCCATCGATATTGATCGAGCCACATGACACATTCTACCCAAAACTCAGTCCTAAGGATGTCCCTCGAATTATCGATGCGCTACTCAGTGATGAGGTGGTAGAAGACCTTTTATGGAAGGCACCCGAATCTGGAGAACCCGTTCAGAAACAGCAGGATATCCCCTTCTTCCAAGAGCAGGTCCGTACCATTCTCTCAGGAAGTGAAAAAGTCGACCCAATCAGAATCTATAACTACATTTTATCAGGCGGATATGCAAGCCTGGCAAAAGTACTTGAGATTGGTAAACCTGAACATGTTATTGAAGAAATCAAAACATCCGGTTTACGAGGTCGCGGAGGAGCAGGATTCCCAACAGGAGTTAAATGGGAATTACTAGCTGCCAGGAAAAACAGCAGTAAAAAATACCTGATTTGTAACGCTGATGAAGGCGACCCAGGAGCTTACATGGACCGCAGTGTCCTTGAAGGTAATCCACACAGCATAATCGAAGGCATGCTTATCGGTGCCTATGCTACGGGTGCAACAAATGGCGTAGTTTATGTCCGTGGAGAATATCCATTGGCAATCAAACATCTGGTTATTGCACTTAGGCAGGCGAAAGAGCTTGGTGTACTGGGTGATAAGGTTCTTGAAACCGATTTTTCTTTTGATATAGAAATTGTTAAAGGAGCTGGCGCGTTTGTATGTGGTGAGGAAACTGCACTAATCCACTCGGTTGAAGGAAAAATGGGTGAGCCTCGTCAGAGACCTCCATTCCCCATCGAAAGAGGTCTTTGGGGTTGTCCAACCGCAATAAATAATGTCGAAACCCTCAGCAATATCGCTCATATCATCCGGCTGGGTGCTGCTGAGTACGCTAAAATTGGTGTACCCGGAAATAGCGGAACGAAAATATTCAGTCTAGTCGGTAAAGTCAAAAATACAGGTTTAGTAGAAGTTCCAATGGGAATAACGATCGGTGAAGTTGTCTACGACATCGGTGGAGGAGCCATTGGAAATGAATCTATAAAAGCTGTACAAACGGGCGGTCCTTCCGGAGGTTGTATTCCGGCAAGTATGTTTGATCTTCCAATTGACTATGATAGTCTTGCAAAGGCCGGTTCTATTATGGGATCGGGTGGCATGATTGTAGTCGACGGAAAAACCTGTATGGTTGATCTCGCCAAATACTATATGAATTTCCTGAAGGACGAATCTTGTGGAAAATGCTACACGTGCCGTAAAGGAACCCAGAGGATGTACGAAATCCTCGAAGATATTACAATGGGAAATGGCACACTTGAACATATCGATTTATTAGAAGAACTTGCACATGTTGTTGCAGATACCACAATGTGCGGGTTAGGTCAAACTGCTTCAAATCCAGTGCTTTCCACCCTTAAATATTTCCGCGATGAGTACATCGAACATATTATCGAGAAAAAATGCCGTGCTGGAGTGTGCAAAGATTTGGTGGGAGCTCCCTGTCAATCCGCATGCCCGATTGGTACAGAAGCATGGCGCTATGTTGCTCATATCTCACGCGGAGAATATGAAGATGCCTACAGGGCAATACGTGAAGAGAATCCATTCCCTTCAGTTTGCGCAAGAGTTTGCGATCACGTCTGCGAAAGCAAATGCCGTTTGGGACAATCCGGTGATGATCCTGTTGCAATCAGAGCACTTAAACGTTTTGTTGCCGACAACGTAGATCCAGCTATTTATAATCCTTTTCGCGCAAAAGACAAAAAGGATGAAAAAATCGCTGTTGTTGGTGCGGGACCTGGTGGTCTAACTGCCGCACATTATCTGTCACTAAAAGGATATTCTGTAACAGTGTTTGAATCGGACGCAAAACCTGGCGGAATGTTGCATAGCTGTATACCCGCCTATCGCTTACCTTCGGAAGTTCTGGACAAAGAGATTGATTCACTTCTTGATGAAAACATTACACTTGTGTGTAATAAATCTCTTGGAACAGACTTCACGGTCAATCAACTGCTTGATAATGATGGCTATAAGGCTGTCTTTATCGCTGTTGGCGCTCAGAAGGGACGCAAACTCCAACTTGAAAATGAAGATGCAGACGGTGTTCTTCCATCTATCGAATTCCTTAAAGCTTTTAATCAAGAAGGAAAGCAGTTAGCCAAGGGACATGTTGGCGTTGTCGGAGGTGGAAATTCAGCAGTTGATGCGGCCCGTAATGCTCTTCGTCAAGATGGTGTTGACAAGGTCACAATTTTATACCGGCGCACCCGGGGAGAAATGCCAGCATTCGAGGAAGAGATTGAAGCCGCAATTCAGGAAGGCATTGACATTAAACTTCTCACCACGCCTGTTAAGGTTAATGTTCAAGATGGACGGCTGACAAGTTTAGAATGTGTTCAAAATAAGGTTGGTAAAATGGACGACAGCGGTCGTAGAAGACCGGTCGAAATCCCCAACTCCAATTTCACGATCGACTTGGATACATTAATCGTCGCAATCAGTGAACAACCGGATGTTAACTCAATTTCTCCAGATGCTGAGGGTGGTCTAGAAATCACCAAATGGAATACAATCCAGGTGGACGAGAACACGCTCTCGAGTAATCGCTCTGGAGTATTTGCAGGTGGTGATGTTGTAACCGGTCCGAACACAGTTATCGCAGCAATCGCTGCTGGGAAACGAGTTGCGAACATGATAGATCGATATATTCTCGGTGAAGAACTAAGACAGGTTGAGAAACCCAGGCTTCCAAACAAATATATCGAACCTTGTTCTGTTACTGAGGAAGAAATGAGTGCCTTAGAACGGATTGACTTACCTCGTGTCCCGGTAAATAGGCGAAGCAAGAGTTTCATCGAGGTTGAAAGGGCAATGTCTGAGGCTGATGCAGAGCATGAAGCTTTACGATGCCTGAGGTGTGACCTTGAATTCACTAAAAAAATGCCAGTTGAAATAAATATTCAACAGCCTGAGGCATCTGTAACAGCGGGAATTCAAAATGATTAATCTCACTATAAATGGCTTAGATGTTTCCGTTGAGAATGGATCAACGGTGCTGGAAGCCGCCAAATTTCTGGGATTTCCCATTCCTACACTTTGCGATATGGAAGGTCTTACTCCATATGGAGCATGCAGACTTTGTGTTGTAGAGATAGGTGAGGGTACCCGAACCAAATTAGTCACTTCATGCACCTATAAGGCTGAAGAAGGTTTGTTTGTTCGGACCGCTTCAAGAAGAGTGGTTCGTGCACGGAAAATGATTCTAGAGTTGCTGCTTGCTTCAAGTCCGCAATCAAAGATTATCCAGGACCTTGCCTCAGAACATCATGTACAGCAACAACGTTTCAGACAGGAGCATGAAGACTGCATCTTGTGTGGATTGTGCGTGCGCATGTGCAAGGAGCAAATGGTGGCTGGTGCTATTGGCTTTAGAGGTCGAGGACAGGAAAGAAGCATCGGAACACCTTTTGATATGAAATCCGAAGAGTGTCGATTATGTGGTGGCTGCATTTATGTTTGCCCCGCCTGTACACTGAGGTGTACTTTTACCGAACCGGATAAGGCAATCTGTGGTGGCTGCGCAAACTTAGCTCCACCCTGTGTCGAAAAAGACCCGTTTGAAGATATGATGTGCTACATGAGTCCATGTGTGGCATGCGAAATAAAGAAAGATTAAAAGAACCATAGGAGTAATAAATGTCTCAGAGTTTTTCTGCAGTAAATCGTTCCGCTGCCACATTAACAAAGAACAGGACTGACGGATCGATTACCCCGATTTCGGGAATGTGTGTAACGTGTGTCGATGGCTGCATTGGAATGTGCGAAATTGGTAAATCCGCGTATCGTGGGCACGAAGTTATCTATCCGCAACCATTCGGTGTAATTACCACTGCTTCGGAAAAGGATTACCCTGTTGATTATTCACATTTCAACATTATGGGAACAGCAGTAGGTGCCATAGGAATTGAAGCTGATAGCGATAAAGCAATTTTCCCGAACGTAAATCTTGAAGTTCATTTTGGTCATGATAAGGGCATTAAATTCAAGTACCCCTGGATTATCCCCGGAATCGGATCAACTGATGTTGCCAAAAACAATTGGGAAGGTCTCGCAATTGGTACAGCACTGGCTGGTACAGGACTCACCATTGGTGAGAACGTTGTTGGCATGGACCCAAAATCCATCATGAAAGATGGTCATGTCGTCGACACTGACGACTTGAAACGTCGTGTGAAGTTGTTCCAGGACAACCAGATCGACGGATGGGGTGCAACAATTGTACAATCAAACGTTGAAGATACACGCCTTGGAGTACAAGAATACGCAATCAACGAGCTCGGAGTTGATATTGTCGAGCTTAAATGGGGTCAGGGTGCAAAGGATATCGGTGGTGAAGTTAAGGTTAAAGACCTTAAGAAAGCACAACTCCTTCATAAACGTGGATACGTGGTGTTACCTGATCCAACTAATCCTGACGTTATTGCAGCTTTCGAGAAAGGATCCTTCAAGGAATTCGAGCGTCATTCACGCGTCGGTATGGTTAACGAAGAAGATTTTGCCAATAGAGTTGAAGAGCTTCGG
>JABGPL010000101.1 GCA_018644935.1 Calditrichota bacterium
AAACTTGATGTTCACATCTCGCCTGAAAACACGAAGTTACAAGTCGCAAATAATTCAAAAGGACATACTAAACTAATAAAAATCCTAACAAAATGCAATCCCAACCAGATCGTCATGGAAGGCACTGGCGGATTAGAAAAATCAATTGCGATAGCAATTGGTAAAGCAAAACTCCCGTTAGCTATTGTTAATCCAAGACAAGTACGCGATTTCGCCAAAGGGATCGGGAGAATGGCTAAAAACGATGCCATAGATGCTTTTGTTCTGGCACGTTTTGCCGCAACTGTTGTTACTGAACCACGTTTCATACCTGATGAAACCCTTGTCGAATTAGAAGAGCTGGTCAGTAGAAGGAACCAGTTGATGAAAATGCTCCAGGCAGAAAGAAACCGTCGAAGCCGGGTCCATAGCCAACTGACCAGAAACAGTCTGGACACAATGATAGCAAGCATTCAGAGCCAACTCAAGGACATTAATCGCCAAATTAAAGACACAATTCATGCCAGTCCAGTTTGGCGAGAGAAAGATAACTTACTGCAATCCTTCAAAGGTGTCGGTCCTGTTGTAGCAAGTAAGCTGATAGCCTCGCTACCTGAACTTGGGGATATGAACCGTCGTCAGGCAGCCAGTATTGTTGGCGTTGCTCCTTTCGACCACGACAGTGGCAAGTTCCACGGACGTCGATCTATCAAGGGTGGACGTGGTGATGTGAGACATTGCTTATACATGTCGGCATTGGTTGCTAAAAAGCACAATCCTGAAATAGCTGCCTTTTATGAAAGATTGTTAGCTAAGGGAAAAAAGAAAAAAGTTGCATTGGTCGCCTGCATGCGCAAAATTCTGATTACCCTAAATGCGATGGCAAAAAATAATACACCTTGGAACGAAAATTTCGAGGTTAGTCCTTGACTTTTTTAGACAGTCGCTACGCCGGATGTACTAATCACAATAATCTACCTCATCAAAGCCAACGATCCCATTGGGTCCCATGGCTTCAGCACAATAGGTTCAAGCTTATACGCATCTTTCAATTCCTGCGGTAAATACTTCTTGTTGACCACAACCTGGAAGTTGTATTCGTCGAACCATTTGTCGCTCATGATTAGGAATCCTTCACTGCCGGCTTTTTCACCCCATGAGTTCTCGACTTTCCAGCGATCCGGTTTGCCGTCAACGATATTGACACCTGTGAACACCATTGCGTGAGTCATCCGGGTTTCACCATAATCAAGACGTGCGGCTTTGTCAAGTCCGAAATTGACACCTAGTGCTCCATCGTATAGGAACAAGTCTGGGTCAATTACACCTTTATCACGATCCAGCATTTTTCCTACATCACAACCAAACCAGACTGGTTCTCCGTTGGTAAGCTGAGCCAGAGCAATTTTCTTTAATACGTTGTTTTCGAGGTTCAGGTAGCGCACAGCTTTACCGTCTCGAACGTTGCCTAAGTATTGAACTGTGAATGTGCGGTCGAACGGTTTGTCTGCTGTCGGAGCATTTATCAGACTAACATAGTCCCGAATGTTGAGCTTCAGGTATCTATCCCGGAAGGTTTGTGGGGTCAGATCGGTTATACGGTGAAAGTCTCCATCAGTATCTCGATATTCAAAATCGAAAGTCGTCGGTGGTTCTCCCATAAAAAATGTCAGCATCTTATAGATATCGCTCAACATCTCTGTTTTAAGAGCATGCAGGTTAGAAGTGTTTTCACCTTCCCGGTTTAGGTTTCGGATGATGGACGCATCTTCACGGAGTTTTACGGTCAGAAGCTGGTTCATAATCATGGCGTCACTACTGTGAAACGTTTCAGGCATTACATGTTTGGGCATCAAACCAAATTTCAGTACAAGATTTGAGAACATCTCCCACTGTCCACCGTCGTTCATCGGGGAATCCAGCAACCACATTACGATCCGGCTGTCAGTATCCTCCTCAATTGTTTCAATAATATTATCTAAAAAGTAATTTGCCTTCTCAAGTTTATCATAGAAGAAAGGCTGAACTTGGGAGAGCTCGAAATCCTTCATTTTAAAGTCTTCTGATATTCTGTGGCGAAGAGTGTTCATTCCTGCAAATATCCAGCACCTCCCACTTTTGTTCTGAGATGTTATTTTTCCTGTAGCGATTTCGTTAGAGAATGTTTTTTGATTGCTGATTAAGGATGAATGGTTCAGAGCAATATTTTTTATCCCATTTTTAATGATGGCATTCTTGATGACAATTCGAGAAGGATCGCTGTTAAATTCACTGCTGAATTGGTTCAACATTTCTTTCGTGATATTATTATGATTTGACATATTACGCTCCTTATGTTTAGTTAAATGAATTTGATTTTTCAACTTAAGAGCAAAATAATAATGGAAATTCGCAGTTACAAGGGTGAGTATCACAAATTGATTTATGTCTGAGGAAAAACAATAGTTGGAAATTTAGCTGTGAAATTGGAATGTTAGATAATATTTAGTATATTATGAGGTTAAGATTTGATTGGATTTCGCTTTAATCTGGGGTTTTGGATGCTTAAAGAGTATTTCGTCTATTTGGGATTTGTGTTTACTGTAGCACTTCTACTGCTTATTGTATCGTGTGTTCCTGAGGAAACTACTGCACCTGATGTAAATAACACTGGTCCTGTAATTCATGGATTCAGTTTTACTCCAAATGATTCTATTACGGTAACCGATACCGTTACTGTTGTCTGTAATGCTGAAGACCCTGATGCTGATCCACTAAGCTATTCCTGGAGTTCCCTGCATGGTGAGCTAATTGAAACCGTAGGGTCAGAGGTCAGGTGGAAGGCGGACTCGATTCCTGGATCATATCCAATCTCAGTGACGGTTACCGATTACTGGTATGCATCTGGAGGATATACTGACACCATTCACGTTTTTTCCGACGTAAGCCTCGACAAACCCCCACAAATACTCAGCTTCATTGCAAACCGGGATACAGTCGCTCCTCTTGATACGGTGATGTTGTTTGCTGAATTCACAGATGAGGATGACAACGATGCTTCGCTTGACGTCGAGTGGACTTATAGCGGTGGGTATTTAATTTCTAACACTCGTAACCAAATGCGATGGATTGCACCTATAAGGGTTGGAAATTTTATGTTTACAATAGAAGTTTCCGACGAACACACAACCGTCAGAGATACACAATATGTTTATGTTGCGGAGACCGGCTCTTTTAATAATCCGCCCGAGATCGAACGGGTATCTGCAGGTCAAAGCAGGATTGTTGTCGGAGATACTACTCAGGTAATATGTAGCGCAACTGACCCAGATGGTGATCCAATATTTTTTTCCTGGTCAGCATCGAACGGTAGCTTTTCCGGTGGCGGGAGTAGAGTGACCTGGACTGCCCCAGGCATCGTGACAATATGCACCCTCCGAGTTGAAGTCTCTGATGGCTTAATGGCTACTCGAGGATATACTACGGTCAACGTGGTTCCCGATACAACAATCTTTTTCGAGTCGGATTTTTCTTTTGACGATGTGACGAACATTTGGAATTATGAGGGGATACTGGCCGGGTTGGGAGATGCAGTACCGAATCATCAAATTGAATGGGACGAGGTTAACGAGAAAATGGCGGTTACCGCTCAGAGCGACTACAGCACTTCCGGGTTTCGTCTAAGGCAGCATGTATTTGGTGATGGAACGTTGAAAATCAAATTTCAAGCACCAAGCACACAGTTCGGTATGATTGGCTTTCTACCAAAATTTCTCGGTGAATCAAATTACATTTTGATTGGTGTAAACTTTTTCATACAGCAATGGACAGTGCTTCGCTGCGTTAACGGGGAGATTGAGTACTTAGCTTCGGATTGGGGTGAGTTTGTGCAGGATAAAGACTACCTTGTCTCTTATCGTCAGGCTGAGAACGAGGTCCAGATTGAACTTGACGGAAACGTTCTTTGGAGTGGTAGTGTTGCAGCTCCCTTCACAATGGCAACAAGTCTTGGAGTTGCAGTATATAGTCTTGAAGGTTCGGGACCGGCGTGGTTTGACGATTTGAGAGTTTCAGATCCTTGATCCTCAATATGAATTATCTCTGCAGAATGCAGCAGACGCGGTGAATAGCTTTTAATAAGCAGCAGATAATTCAATAGAAAATATAGAGTGGCTCAGTTCATTTACTGAGCCACTTTGCGTTCATCGGTTAAGTTTTCTATTTCCGTTTAAAGGAAACCTCAGGATCGATTATACCAGATACTAATCCGAATGAAGCGAGATCAGATAAAATTGCGTAAAAGAGTAGATATCTCCGCATACCCACACCCTTTAAGACCGAAATATCTCTAACTTCTGCCATTCCGAACTGACGTTGAACACCACCACTTTCGATTTTAACAGTGGACAGATGAGGAATGATATCCCTGGAAAGGACTGTTCGCAATGCTGTTCCTGACATGGAATTCCCGTTGAAATGTATCTCTTTCACGTCATCCAGCCGGAGTTTACGAGAGACTCCATCTGGAAATTGACGGATGCATATTTTACCGGTGTACCCGTGATCAAACCCCTGAAAATTGCCTGTATATTCTTTTTCCGGGTATTTAATAACGGTTATGGTATCTCTTGGGAAGGGCAATGGTTGTAAGTCTGATTCTATAGCTAAAAAGTTTTTATACCGTTCGAGGTATTCATCAGAAGTGAAATCGACAATGCCTCTGAATTTTCCTTCGAATAGCCTTTTATCTCTTAACTCAAGCCGAATTTCTGTTCCCTGAGAAATATTTGCGGCTTTTATCTTGGTCTTGGACTCATATTCCTTTTCGAGGTCTTTGGTTGCAAGGTAGTATACACCCGTGCAGCCGGACTGGATGAGGCAAACATACAGCAGGAGAAGTCGCTTGATAATTTGAGATGTTACTCGGTACATTTCCGCTCCTGGTTCAATACAAGACAAAATTTGAATATGGATATCACTAACGAATTAAAGTTATCCTTTGGGTTGCAAGGGCAATACCGCTCTTGATAGAGAGATAATATATACCAGATGGAATTGTTCCTGCATTCCAGTTAATACTGTGCCTTCCTGTAGTGTACCATCCTGCTCCAATTTCACCGATTTCTCGTCCGGAGGGCTCAAAAATAGTTATGGTTAAAAATCCTGGTTTAAATAGTGCAAAATTTATCGACGTTGACGAATTGAATGGATTGGGATAATTAGATAATGAAAGTTGATTCGGGAATATCACCTGGCTGTTGTTCCGAATGGATTGAATTTCCGGGACAGGAAAATAGCTGGTGCCGTTGTTGTAATCAGCAGCAACAACGATATTACCATCAGATTTGACATTTAACACGCCCCCCGGAGTGTTATAGAAAGCTACTATCTCCGGATTTGTCGGATCATTGATGTCGACAGCTACAAGACCATCCCAGACCATACCAACATAAGTGAAAAACCCGTCATCGTCAAGTCCCTGACATGATTCAAGCTCGAGGCTACCAACCAGTTCTGGGTTCTCTGGATCAGCAACCGAGACGACCAGCAATCCATATTCGCGATCAGAAACAAGGGCAAGTGTGTCCCTTAGTGCAACATCCCACGCACCTCCGCCTAACATCTGCAGACGGGATAGTTCGACTGGTTCTCGGGGAATGTTACAGTCAATAATACGGAGGAAATCGTCATCAGCTATATAAGCAATCCCGTCCCTTACAGCCAGATCTTTCAACAGAGATGTCTCGACAGAGCCTACTCCAGTTGGTGTGGAAGGATCTGATACGTCAGCGATAATCAGTCCAAAATGAGAGGCAATGTACATAACATCATTTTCAACTGCAACACCTTCAACCCATCTCGTTTGAAGAGCATCGATTGATACATGTGCGATTTGTTCCGGCTCGGTTGGATTACTAACATCAAAAATCAGAAGCCCATTTCCATCGGCGACATAAGCCGAATTGTCGTCAACCCAGATATCCTCCATTAGTCCAATATTATCGCACCAGCCAATTTCATGAGGGATTGTCGGGTCGGAATAGTCGATGATCCTGAGCCCACCGTGACCTTCAGCGAGATAGGCGAGGTTATCCCGTACATAAACACCTTCAACCTGATGTGGCAGTCGATGCAGATAATTAATGCTCGGATTTTGTAAATTTTGCAGATTGACGCTGTAGATGCCCTCTCTGGCTTTCAACACCCAGGCTTCATTTTCCCGCATGAGAGGAGCCTGAACATCACCACCAGTCCATCTGAACCAGCGAATCGAATCCAGGTCAGCCGAATATATCCCAAGACCGCCTTCAGGAGAACCTCTTCCACCGATGTGCGAAACGAGCAGAGTTTCTCCATCAAACGACATCGGACCGGCTTTGCTGTTACCATACATTGAGTTTGCATGTCCAATCTGTTCAGGAACCATGGGGTTTGCAAGATTCATTAAATAGATTCCATCTGTGCCAGCAGAAACATAACAGAGTGTATCGTTTACCGGGAGAAAATCATTGACCCAATCCCTGAATGCATGCACATTGAGCGATTCAGGTTCAGCAACATTGGACACATCCAGCAACATCATCCGCAGCGGATAAGGTGCTCGAACAGCAAGAAGCAGGTCGTCCATTATCTCCATATTTCCAAACCAGCCTTCACCACCATCGGTGTAAGTACCCAGAAGTTGGTCACCAGTCGAATTTAGGAAAAAGATGTTTGTAGTCTTACTGGAAACTGCGAGATTACCATCCGGAAGCACGACACAATCCTCGAGACGTTCAGCATTCGGTGGTGTCCAGTGTGAAATCTGAGTGATAGGACGCTCCGATATATCAAACGTGAATACACCATTTGCATCCGTAGAGAGATACAATTTCCCATCATTAACAGCCATTCCCCGTCGCGCCCCATTAACAAAGATCGTATCCACAGCCACAGCATTCCCAGCATCAGGATCAAACTCAAACACAGTCCCCCCACCAGCAACCCAGATTCGTCCCTCAGCTTCCAGAATGATGTTAAATGGTCCATAAGGAAGAACACCCACAGGTTCCCACGGGTCGGCGTTGGAGAAGGAGCTTAGGATCAGAATCAGCAGGATTACAAAGTTTAAAGGAGAGCAACGGTTAGGACTCATATGGAATTCCTGAGGTTTGAGTAGATGTAATGTTTTCACATAGTGGAATCAAATACTTGAAATTGTGAAAGTCAAGGTTGTTTTAGTTCTTTCGGATTGAAAAGTTCACCCTGAGCAGACGCATTACATGTTGTCCGTATCAAATTCTGAAGGATGGTAAACTATGATGTAGATTGGCGGAATAAGAATCCGCCCCACGAGGCCACGGAGTGCTCAAGCCATGCTTGAGCGTTTCCTAGTAAAGGAGTAAAGTAGACGTCACCTACGAAAACTCAAGCATGGCTTGAGTACTCCTTTTCACCGTTCTTGCGTTTCCCGAATTCTACAACATCCGCCGTCTGCGATCCAAAAACTCAAACAGTGCAATACCATAGGGTGAATCCGTCGAGAACATCTGGTAATCTATCCGCTCGGAACGGCAGCGGTTTTTGTAGTTATCTACGAACTCCCGGATAAGCTTTTTGTACTCTTCGCGGATATGCCATGGACGACTCGCTAATACTTCTCCGGTTTCCAGGTCTTTGAAACGGGAATCGCGAGGGAAGGCGAATGAGAGCTCCATTGGGTCGAGGATTTGGAAGACAAGGACTTCGTGACCAATATGACGCAGGGCTCGCAAGCCTGCCATTACTTCGTCGGGGTCATCGAGCATGTCTGAGATCAGGACGATCAAGCCTTTGCGTTTGACGCGTTCAGCAATGTCGAAGAGGGCGGAGGCGACTTTAGTCTCCCCGGATGGTTCCAATCCTGCGAGTTGGGTCAACAGGGGGTGGAGCCAGCCCATAGCTGAATGAGGCGGCATGATGGTTGAGACTTTTTGATCGAAGGTAACAAGACCAACTGCATCTCGTTGCTTCAGCAACATCAGACTCAAAGCTGCTGCAAGTGCTTCTCCATAATCTAACTTCGTCACATCCCCTGAACCGTAGCCCATCGATCCCGAGTGATCGAGCAGGATGTATGACTTGAGATTAGTTTCTTCTTCATATTGCTTGATGTAATACCTGCCGGTTTTGGCGAGGACTTTGTAATCGAGATGCTTCAACGAATCACCGGGCATATACTGCCGATGCTGACTGAACTCAACCGAGAAACCATGATAAGGGCTCTGATGCAGTCCGGTCAGGAAACCCTCAACGATAGCATTGGCGCGGATCTGGAGATTTGACAACCTCGCAACAGCTGAGGGGTCGAGTAGGGTTTGGGGGTTGGTCACCCTACTTACCTTCCCCAACATCCTCAAGCAACCTGTCAATCACATCTACTGCCGTTATCCCTTCAGCTGCGGCATTAAAGCTGGTTACAATGCGATGACGCAACACGGATCGGGCGACAAATCTGATGTCTTCAATTTCCGGGGTTGGTCGTCCGTCGAGAATGGCTCTTGTCTTTGCACCGATAGTCAGATACTGTGATGCTCGAGGTCCGGCTCCCCATGTCAGCCATTGGCTTATGTAATCAGGGCTGCTCTCATTGCCAGGTCGTGTCATACCCACCAACTTAACAGCATAGGAGACTACGTGATCAGAAACAGGGACTCGTCTTGCTAAATTCTGAAGTTGAATTATTTTCTGAGCATCAATCACAACACTAAGATCTGGTACATACTCAGACGTTGTCGACCTAACTATTTCCAACTCTTCTTCCTGAGATGGATAGTCGAGGTACAAACTGAACATAAACCTGTCAAGTTGAGCTTCCGGCAGGGGGTAGGTTCCCTCTTGCTCAATTGGATTCTGGGTCGCGAGGACGAAGAACGGTTGTTCGAGTTTGTATGTCCGACCTCCAGTCGTTACTTCATGTTCCTGCATTGCCTGCAGAAGTGCTGCTTGTGTCTTCGGAGGTGTTCGGTTGATTTCATCAGCGAGGATGATCTGACCGAATATGGGACCCTTGATGAATCGAAAAGCTTTTTTACCTGTTGATATATCGTCTTCGATTATTTCTGTACCAGTAATATCAGATGGCATCAGATCCGGTGTGAACTGGATGCGACTGAAGTCCAGATCGAGGATTTTTGCAATTGTACTGATCATCAATGTTTTCGCGAGGCCCGGTACTCCGACCAACAGGCAATGCCCACGTGACAGCATTGAAATCAATAACTGATCAATAATTTCCCGCTGTCCAATAATCGCTTTTCCAAGTTCAGCAACGATCAGGTCACGGGCAATTTTAAGCTCAGCAACTGCTTCGACATCGTTGTCTGGGATGTGTGTTTTATCTATCATGAATCCCGGTTTCAGGTTAAATTGGGTTTAATGTTAAAAATGTTATCGGTGCATCAAAAATACTGTTAATCAAAATACACCTCTTGGCTTTACTTTGCAATGTTCTAATGAGGATTGCTTGCAGCATGTGTATTACTTAATTAAATTAAATTTAAAGCAAGAAGTTCCATTAATTCTGGATTGTTCTGAAAATCCCTTTACCCATCCAATCTCAAATCGATTCTGTTGAGAGCGACATGCTTTCAGGAAATCTCTTCGGTTTAGAAATTGAAGACCTTGTGTCGTTTGTTGCGTCCATAGGTGAAAAGCCCTTTCATGGCAGGCAAATCTATAACTGGATATACAAACAGCGTATCTTTGACTTTGCGCAGATGGGTAACCTGAGTAAAAACCTCAGGGAAAATCTGAAACAAAAGGCGTCCGTATGTCTGCCGATCATTGCTAAAAAGGAAAGATCTGGCGATGGAACAATAAAGCTATTGCTGGAGATGAGTGATGGTCAACGAATTGAGACGGTTTATATCCCCGATGGAGATCGTCACACAGCATGTCTATCTTCACAAGTTGGCTGTGCTCTAAAATGTGTTTATTGTGCAACTGGAAAGATCGGTTTTAAACGCAATTTGTCGTGTGGAGAAATAGTAGCTCAGCTATTTTGTCTCGAATCGGTCGTTGGAAAAAAAATGACAAATGTTGTGATGATGGGCATGGGCGAACCACTTATGAATTGCGAAGCGCTGTTCAAGGCGATTAGGTTAATGGCGGATCCGGATGGAATTGGTTTTTCCAAGCGGAAAATATCAATTTCCACATCCGGTTGGCTGCCCGGAATAAAAGAACTAATCAATGTGAATCCGCGAGTCAAATTAGCACTCTCTCTTAATGCGACAACTGACAAATTTCACGCAGAACTTATGCCAATAGTGGCCAGGTACCCAATCCGCGATCTCATTTCTGTTTCAGCTCAATATGCTCGAATCTCCGGTTATCCCTTGACAGTAGGATACTTGCTTCTGGCAGGTAAGAACGACAGCGAAGAAGATGCGCGTCGGTTGGTTAAGCTTTTAAATGGCCGTGATGCGAAGGTAAATCTTATGGAATACAACGAGATAGATGCTGAAGTGAAGCCTTCGACTTCTAAATCTGTTGAACGATTTGTCGAAATTGTTGGTAATGCAGGAATAACGGTAACAATGAGAACCAGCAAGGGTGAAAGTATTTCCGGAGCTTGCGGCCAATTGGCGGCGGGATATCAGGAAAAATTCAATTGAATTTTCTTTAGGATCATTTGAGTTTTTTTAAATAATTCGCACATAATTCGCCCAACTAAAAAAAACTCAACGTTCATCCTTTTAAATGGCAAAATGAATCAACATAATTGAATATACCGAGACTGCGCAAATGATGTTTCGGTTTTTTTTCTTTGTGGAACTTAGTTGGAGCTCATATGCTTGTAAATGTAGGAATTAACGGTTTTGGAAGAATCGGGCGATTAGTTTTTCGTGTGATGATGCAACGTGGAGGTTTTGCTGTCAAGGCGATAAATGATTTGACTGATGCAGCAACACTTGCCCATCTTCTAAAATATGACTCAACCCACGGGCGTTACTCCGGTGTAGTTGAAGTAGACGGAGATTCGTTAATTGTTGATGGCAATAGAATTCAGATTCTATCTGAGCGAGATCCCGTGAATCTTCCATGGGGAGAGCTTGATGTAGATTTTGTAGTCGAATCCACAGGTGTCTTCACAAAGAGAAGTCAATGTGCATTACACCTCCAGGCAGGCGCAAAAAAAGTACTACTTACAGTTCCGGCAAAGGACGAAATTGACGCAACAATAGTACTTGGAGTTAATGATCATGTTCTGAAGGCTGAACATCGAGTTATTTCAAATGCATCCTGCACAACAAATTGTCTTTCGCCAATGGTTAAGGTATTAAATGACAATTTTGGACTGGTCAGAGGATTAATGAACACGATTCATGGTTACACCAACGATCAACGGCTCCTCGATTTCCCACATAAAGACCTGCGTCGTTCCCGTGCAGCCGCTTTGTCTTCGATTCCAACCACTACTGGAGCTGCCAGAACAGTTGGGAAGATAATACCCGAACTTGCTGGAAAACTTGATGGTTTTGCAGTCCGAGTTCCTATTCCAGATGGTTCAATTGTCGATCTAACCGCAGAGATTCAGAAAGAAGCAAGCATTGAGGATATTAATTCTGCGATGAAATCAGCGGCTGAGGGTGAGTTGAAAGGGATTTTGGAATATACTGAAGATCCGATAGTTTCTGCTGATATCATTGGGAATATTCATTCATGCATTTTTGATGCACCCCTTACAATGCAGATAGACAAACATCTCATTAAAGTCGTCGGGTGGTACGATAACGAATGGGGTTATTCTTGTCGTGTTGTAGATTTGATTGAAAAAGCCTTTAAACTATAATTCTCGCCATTTGGAGGCAAGATTTGCATAATAAACTTACGTTAGATGATATTAACATCACCGGAAAGAGAGCTTTAATTCGGGTAGATTTTAACGTTCCTCTTGATGATATGGGCAATGTTAGAGAGTATACAAGAATAAAAGCTGCGCTTCCGACAATACATAATATTCTTGATTACGATGGTTCTGCAGTTCTAATGAGCCATTTTGGTCGTCCAAATGGAAAAAAGAATCCGGCTTTAAGTTTGGTTCCTGTTGTCAGTGCGCTCGAAAAATTCCTTGGTCACAAAGTCTTATTCGTCTCAGATTGTGTTGGTGAAGAAGTAGAGGAGATTGCACATGCACTCAAACCTGGTGAGATAATGCTTGTTGAAAATGTACGTTTTCATCCAGGCGAGGGGACGAATGATCCGGTTTTTGCAGGACAGCTTGCAAAGTTAGGTGAGATATTCATTAATGATGCTTTTGGTGCAGTTCATAGAAATCAAGCTTCTGTAAATGCAATAACGCAGTATTTTCCCGGTCATGCCGCAGCTGGCAGGCTAATGATGCGAGAGCTCAGGTTTCTGGAACGGACACTCATCAATCCTGTTCATCCTTTTATCGGAATTGTTGGCGGAGCCAAGATTTCCAGCAAAATTAAGACGATTGCTAAACTGCTGCCGAAAGTAGAAAAACTGCTAATTGGTGGTGGAATGGCCTATACACTGATTAAAGCAAAAGGTGGAAAAATTGGTAGCTCACTTGTTGAAGATGATCAACTACAAATTGCACGGGACATACTAAGTTTGCCCAATGCCGAGGAAAAGATTTTACTTCCAGTAGATTCCATTGTCGCTCAAGATCTCGAGTACGGCAGTGAAAGAAGAACATATTCATCTGACGCTATCCCTGATGGCTGGCGAGGACTTGATCTTGGGCGTGAAGCACGTGAGGAATTTGTAAATGCTACCAATGGAGCGGCGACCGTTTTGTGGAATGGACCAATGGGAATGTTTGAAAGAGAATCATTCGCACCGGGAACAAGAGCTGTGGCACGTGCCATGTCAAATGTAACAAGTAAAGGTGGAACTGTTGTCGTCGGAGGTGGAGATACCACTGCTGCCTTAAATAAATTCAACCTGATGGCTCCAATGACTCATATCTCAACTGGTGGGGGGTCACTGTTAGAATTTATGGAAGGTAATGTATTATCAGGAGTAAAGGTTTTGTCAGATCGAAAGGTGAACAATGCGTGAAAAAATTATTGCAGGTAACTGGAAGATGAATACTCTTCCATCTGAGGGTATTGAACTTGCGAAAAATTTGTCTAACCTTGTCGCTGGAATAAACGATGTGACCGTGGTTGTCTGTCCCCCTGCAACTCATCTTGTTGCGATCTCTCAAACTCTCAAAATGGGCTCTATTGGATTGGGAGCGCAAAATGTTCATTGGGAAAGTTCAGGAGCCTATACGGGTGAGCTTTCAGCGGGAATGCTGTTGAAATCCGGATGTACCTGGGTGATAATTGGGCACAGTGAAAGACGATCTTACTTTGGTGAGACCGATAGGTCTGTAAATAAACGCTTGAAAAAATCTCTGGAAATGAACCTCCGACCGATAGTATGCATTGGTGAAACATTACCTGAACGTGAGTCTGGCAGAACATTCCAGGTGCTGGAGAAACAGCTTGAACTCGGTTTAGATGGTGTTGAATTAAAAGGCACAGGCGGTATGATAATTGCATATGAACCCGTCTGGGCGATTGGAACGGGAGTAACCGCCACAACAGATCAGGCTCAAGAAGCACATAAGTTTATCCGAGACAAACTGTCTCAAATGTTCTCGCGTGAGACTGCTGATCTGACGACTATTCTCTACGGTGGCAGCATGAATGAAAAAAATGCCGGGACCCTAATGGAAATGTCTGATGTTGACGGAGGGTTGATAGGTGGCGCCAGCCTGAAAGCTGAGCAATTTGCAGCTATTGTAAAAGCTGCCTCTAACGCAACAAAATAACCCTCAACACAGAATCCGCTTTAAAACAAAAGGGTAGAATTTTCTACCCTTTTGCATTTATATAATTAAGGTGACAGTATACTTATCTCTTGACATCACGAATCAAATCAGATACCTTCTCAAAAGCAAGGTTAAGTTTTTAGAAGAATTGAAAGAACACAGAAGATTCCACAAGACAAGAAGCTCGGACTAAAGAGGACTCAAAGGAAGGCAAATGATAATTAAGTATACTGTCCCCATAATTATTGTCCTAATAGTTTTATCTAACCTTTGTTTTGCAGATGATTCACTGCGTGTAGTCGCACTCAGAGATACCGTCTATAAAGATTCGCTGACCGAGGCGATTATTACCTCCGCCTATCACAATGATGTGGAAACCATCAGAATATGGTTGGATGCTGGTGGGAATGTTAATGCCGTGGGTAAAGCACAAACTTCCCTTCTCTTTTGTGCTGCAGGGGGAAATGCCGTAGATGTCGCTCGATTGGTACTTGAACGGGGGGGTGATGCGAGTTTTCCAACAAAATATGGTTCACCATTTCTACATAGCTTAAGGATTGACCGTCCGGAAGTACTCAAAGTCTTTCTTGAATATAATGTTGATCTCTCTACAAGGGGTTGGCGAGGGCAAACTGCCCTTCATCAAGTGGCATGTTCAGATAAAAACTTGCCAGTAGTAGAGCTGCTGATTGAATATGGTGCTGATATCTATTTACCTGATAGCGATGGATACCTGCCAATTCATCTTGCAGCGAAAAATGGCAGTCTTGAAGTCTTAAAATATTTTATTGACCTCGACATGGACATCAATGAAACCGATGAGAATGGTTTTACAGTACTCCACCATGCACTTTGCCATTCAAGAATTTTCAATACATTTAACAAAATTCAAACAGATAACTGGCAAGTTATTAATTACCTTTTAAATAACGGTGCAGAATATAAGCTACTTGATTATACCCACCAGCAAGTTTTTCTTCCAGCAATAAAAAGTGATAGCCTGGATTTGCTCGAAATAATGGTTGAAAACGGAGCGGACCTAAACGTAACAGATTCTCGAGGAGAAACTTTGTTAGCGCAGGCAACGAGGTTCAACGCCATTCGTGTTGCGGAGTACTTGCTTCAAGAAGAAATTCCGATAGATGATGGAGGTTACTGGAGCGGATCTCCTCTTATCATTGCCTGTAAGAATCAAAACATGCCATTTATCAGACTGCTGTTGGAATTTGGAGCAGATAAGAATTTTCGACTTCCCCTTTATGATTTCTTCGTTGATGGTGGAGAAATGTACTCGGGGTATTCTCCTTTTCACTTTAGTGCAAAGTTTAATAATATTCAGTTAGCATCTCTGTTACATGAATATGGTGCAAAC
>JABGPL010000102.1 GCA_018644935.1 Calditrichota bacterium
AACATCATGAAAAAGAGTATTGAAACCAGGCTGCCCTCAATCCAACCAATTTTTCGTTTGACAAAAACGAACATACATAGCACAAACCTGAGCAGATAGATCAACGAAAACATCACAATTAGAATTTGACGGCAAGGATCACCATCTATTCTCTTTAGGTTCAAGAATTGAGTTAGAAATTCACCGTGTCCTGACATTTGAAGGAATGGAATCAGAGTACCCAACAGAATGCCTGTTGACAGTAGGAACTTGAAAAATATTGACGGAGCGTGTTTATCCTTAAATGCCATTGATCACCAAATTAAATAACTCAAGCACATACCCCAAATCTTCAAAAGGTCTTCGACAACCGTTAATGTGCAGTATGGCTCCACTTCTTGTTCTCTTATAGTTCTAATACGATGCATAATCATCCCGGTATAGCTTTTCCAGAAATCAAACCTCCAAAGAGTAACTAGAATAACCCGTTAAAGAAACTTCCCCTTGCCCGTATATATAACTAATCGAATAAGCCGAAACAGGACGACAGCTCTTGCTTTTGTGTTCTCACTGTTTACATCCAGTTGTTTTATCTCACTGGTCCAACCGTCATGTCAAATATGCTAATTCCCTGTCCGGTGGAGCTTGAATTCTGAAATATATTGTCTTCACCCTCTACCTCCTCGATGACTAAATCATCCAAAAAGGCATTTTCCCAGTATATATTCTGTGGCTCCCCAGTCGAAAAGCATACGAAAACAATGCTGCCTAACGATTCACTTGCTTCAGTAAAGGAGAATTGATCCCCAACTTGGTGCCCGTCCAGAAAAACCTCGAAGGAATTTGATTCGACAGTAGCAATGATTTCAATGTTAAACCAACGTTCGGCTGGAACACCATCAAACAAATGGAACTGATTTGAGTTTCTAATAGCTATATCTCCATTATCAATAAACCAAATTTCCCAGGCAATGTTACTCCTTTCGTTACCCCCACGTATGGCAAAATGTGTACCATGCTCAGGAAAGTACAATGAAAAATTTGTTCGTGTTCCCGTTGATGGTTCGAATTCATGACGAAACAGTATTGAATTATCATTTCGGTTTATGGGATCCATAAAGTGAATACTTTTTTCACCCGATAGAACAAATTGATCAGATACAGTTAAGCCAGCTTCTCCACCCAATCTTACATCCCAACCAGAATTCTCTGGAGGTGGTGCGCCTACGTCGTAATCTTCGAAATCATCTGAAAAGACAATCAGATTAATTTCGGTTTGAGTAATCGCGACATTTGAATATCCTGATTCCAAACCTGTCTCGCTGCTAAGAGCCTTAACCCGATATTGATAAATGGTTTCTTCTTCTAAACCAGCATCAAGATAAACGTTAACGTTCGGCTCCGTTGATGATACCACATTAAATTCGTTCTCCTCCTCCCTACTCATTTCAATTAGGAATTCCGTCTCATCATTTGAATTATCTACCCAGTTTAACTCAACATTGACAAATCCCACTACTCTTGCTGTCAAATCAGAGGGAGCAGTTGGCGGTGCAGGTAGCGTGGATCCATCAGCTTCATTGGAGAATGCAGAGTTTCCGTCCGTATTAAATGCGCATACTCTGAAATTATATTCAGTTTCTGGATCAAGCATGTCAATAATCAGAGTTGTGAAATTTGCACCCATTGAATCAACCTCTATCCATTCTCCGGAATCAGTTTGACCCAATTCAACTATAAATCCATTCTCATTGAATGAATTGTCCGTCCAGTTTAACTGGATTTCTGAACTTGAAATTCCCTGTGCGGATAGGTCAACTGGCGCATCCGGAGGTCCGTCTGAGATTTGTACGCCAAGAATTGTAACCCATACTGAGTTTCCGATCTCATTAAAGGATGCGATTCTGTAATCGTATGATGCGCCTGCGGTCAGATTAAAATCACTGTGTTCGGAAACATTATTTTCGACAGAAGCTATTTCTTCCCAAGCTTCAATATCCTCATGGGATTCCTTTTTCTCAATTATGAATCCTTGCTCATCGGTAGATTCATCCTCCCAAGTCAGTCTGGTGTGGGAGAATTCGGGGATTTCAACATTGAAATTACTCGGGGGTAAAGGTGGTCCTGGATCTGTCATAACGGTAACAAATTCGGAGTAATCGGAATTTCCAAAACTATTATATGCATAAACTCGGAAATTATACTCCCTTGAAGAAACCAGATTATTAACCTGCATCTCCTCGGTATCTGTTCCAAGAGAATCGAGACCCCGCCAGCCTTGAATATCTGAGGGGCTCATCTCAACAACAAATCCAATTTCATTATCAGATACATCCGTCCACTTCAATTCGACGTTTTTCCCGGAACGCAATTCAGCAGTAAGGTTTTCCGGTCGAATCGGTGTATCAGTTTTGGTAAATCCAGTAGCAATATTAGACCAATTGGAGCTGGCTTCTCCCTGAAGAGCTCGAGCTCGATAATGATATGTAGTATTGGTAGTTAGATCTATGTCACTATATTCATTAAGGTTCGCTCCCAAAGTAACACGTGTGGTGAACTCTTCAATTGAGTCTTCTCGTCTTTGAATTTCATAATTGTCTTCATTTAAAGAGTTCTCAATCCAGATTATCTTTAACTCTGACTCAGAAATTCTGTTGACCACAAGGTCTGATGGTGCAGCAGGAAGGGTTGTTGCTGATATAATATTGGAAAAACCGGATTCAGCATCTCCTTGAAAGGTCTTCAATTTGTATCGGTACAATGTACCTTCTGTCAAATTTAAATCTGCAAATATCCGACTTTCAGAATCATCCAATTGTATTATTTGCGAAAACTCCCCATCAGCCTCAGCTCGGAATATTCTGAATCCTGCAATAAAATCATCGTTTAATTTCCATGAAAGTGAAATCGAATTTTCAGAAAAGTCTGTAACTGAAAGCTCTTGGGGTATAGTAGGGGTTGGACTTGTTGGTGTGCTGTCTTCCTCACATGCAATAAAACTGATACTACAAACCAACAGAGTAAATACGAACATTAAAACTAACCTTGTCATGATAATCTCCTAAAAAAATGAACTCTAAACCTATAAAATATCGTTTCGCCTGACTCAGGGTATTATCATCTGCACGTTAAACAAATCTGATAATGCTTAAGTCAGTATTTTCAAATTAATATATGTAGCTTTAAAACCAACCAACATTTATTGTAAAGCAGGTATGATAGTCCCTTCATGCAGCTCTGAGACTACGTTGTTAATTATATGATTCTACATTGGAAACCAATTGGTCATCCTGCGTTATCAGACACTTCATATTACAAGTTAACTCCGCGCTCGTGTAATGTCAAAATGTCCTGAGGCAAAAGGGATGTCATATTTATGAATCAGACAACTCAATCAAATCCCACAAATTCCCATACAAGTCTTCGAAAACCGCTACTGTGCCATAAGGTTCTTCTTTCGGTTCTCTAACAAATTGAATTCCAAGCGAAACCATTTCTTTATAATCACGCCAGAAATCGTCGGTGCTGAGGAAAAGAAACACCCGACCTCCAGTTTGTTTTCCAATAGAGGCTACTTGTTCAGGACGGGATGACCTTGCCAGTAGTAGAGTCGTACCCTTTGATCCGGGAGGTGCAATCATCACCCAACGTTTGTCCTGTTCAGGGATGTAGGTATCCTCGACTAATGTAAAATGCAGCTTTTTAGTGTAGAAGTCAATAGCCTCGTCATAATCGCGGACGACAAGAGCCACATGAATTATGGATTGTTTCATTACTTCCCCTTGCCTAACGAATCTAAATACTGGACAACTTCATTTTCAACAACTTTGGCTTTGCAAAGGATTTTTTCAATACATTCGGCTTTTTCGGCCATATAGCCTTCAATATCTTGTCGGTGGTTACTCGCAGCAGTAATTTTCACTTCTGCATACTCGCTCACATCAAGTGGGTGTTCCCGTAAATAATCTCTGAAGATGAGATGCCTGACGAGCTCACCAGATGTTTGTGCACAGACATACAGATGATGAAGAGTCTGCCAGACATAACCCGTTCCATCCCAAGGAACCTTTTCATCCCGTCGTGAAAACGCTTCACGCCCAACAATTCCGAGATCGCCTTTATGGTCATAACCTAACTTGGATAGTTCATTAATCGTCTCATCAAGATCGTCACGACTTCGAATAATCACATCAATATCCAGTATCGGTTTCGCCGCCAGTCCAGGAACTGATGTGCTTCCGACGTGTTCGATACTGAGAATTAGCGAACCGAGATAAGTCGCCAGTAAATCCCTGATTTGTTCAAATTGTACCTGCCATTCCTCATCATACGGCACAACTAAAACAACTCGTTTGCGAGAATTTGGTAATTTCGATTTCATTTGTTTTCTAACCATAAATATGCATCTTCAAATTTATCGAAATACGCTTCTCTTCCTGAGACTATTTCCGGTTCTATGAAGCTTGTAGGTGCAACAAACGCAGCTTTCGCAATGTGCTCTTGAATATGGGTCAGGTAATCCCGAAGGGCTTTAAGGCATTGAATAGACTCAAACTTATGTTTGTTTGAGTCTAACAATATTGAGATTGGTTTTAAGCTCTGGAACGTTTTCAGCTCTAGGTCAAAGTTGATAATCCAGCTTTCAATATCTGATAACCTGACAAAATCGGGCATAGAAATCAAGTACCCGCAGATCTTATCATCAAAGCTGAAGTCAATCTTATCACCCATGGGTCATTCCCGTGTCGTGCTGGCAGATGCGTTTCCTGCCAGAAAAGTATTTGATGTTTAACTAATCATCCATGAGAAAGTAGGATCGTACCTGACTGCCTTCTCCTTTCACCGTCCACACAAGATAACCTTTAGATTTGAGTATGTCAATTCCAGGTGCAGGGAGAAATGTAGTAATGAGCTCAATTATTTCACCTTTTTCCACCTTCTTTGCTTCATTCATGACGGCAACAAGAGTCATTTTATCCCTATCTTCGACCTTTGCCTCATCAACGGAAACAACTATCTTATCTTCGGAAAACCAGTCTGGTTTATCCCCAAAGTAGTTTTCTTCTTGATATACCTGATCACTGGTTGACTGCCCGACAGCTTTTCTGAGCTTATTGATTAGTTCATCTAGTGGAACTTTGCCAACCGCTGAAATATGTTTTATGGTCGCTACTCTGGCAACTGATCTTCTGAGAAGAGGATTCTTCAGTTTCTTAAATGGAGGCGCGATCCCAATTAGCACATCCTCAAGATGCGGGTAAGTCTCCAGCATCTCGTGAACTGTGACTGATGGGGTGATGTCTAACGTCTTTTCTGGCATTTACTACTCCAGTTCCAGATGGTGAACTTGTTTTCTGTTTCGAAATATCTGTCTCTCAGCAAGTATAACGAACCAATCCTGGCATTTTTGGTAAATATATGCGAAATCGGTGCCTTGTTGAATCTTAACCACAGATTCAACAATACGTTCATACAAACATTGTTTCAAACTGACTCTTTCAGTTATAGGATTGGGTGTATGGGAACGCTGTTTGCATTCATTCTCAACTATACATAACAATGCATTTTAGAAACGTGTGTCACCAAAACTTCCATCTGCCCCTCCTACAAAACCCCAAAAACCTTGACTTATTTTGCTAGAGAGACTATCTTATGATAGTTGGAAATTCTTTTCTGGAAACTTAAAGATTGCTTCCACCCGAATATACAACCCGCTCTTTCGATAACTGCTTCTCTGATTTTTAAGAGTCTGACTTTTTGTAATATATAAGCCTTAAAATTTGATTGATGAGGGAAATACATTAACAAGCGTGTTGAACGGTTCAGGCATATGACGGTCTGATATCACTGTTCAACATCAAGACGTAAACTAAGTTTAACCTTGAGATACAGCTTGAAATGAAATACAAACTCGGTATTGATGTAGGCGGTACATTTACAGATTTTATCCTGATTTCCCAAACGGGTGAAACCTCTGTCCATAAAACTCTCTCCACTCCGGAAGACCCTTCCATAGGTGTCCTCAGCGGCATCCACGACTTAGCTAAGATAATAAACACAGATATAGATTCATTTGTCCAGTCCGTTGATACTATTGTACATGGAACCACCGTTGCAACCAACGCACTCCTGACTCTGAGAGGTGCTAAGACTGCTCTTATCACCACTAAAGGCCTCCGCGATGCCCTCGAAATGCGTCGTGGCATCCGCGAAGAACAGTACAATAATCATTACCGGAACGTCGTTCCACTTATTCCCCGATACCTGCGACTGACAGTTGATGAACGTGTCAATGCTCAAGGGAATATCCTAACTCCATTCGACGAATCCGAACTGATCCCAATAATAGAATTCCTGAAAGCAGAGGCAGTCGAATCTGTTGCGGTCTGTTACATGAATGCCTTTAAGAACAGCAGCCACGAAGAGCAGACTGTGAAATACCTCAGAGCAAACCTCCCGGATTGCTTCATAACGGCTTCAACGGAAGTTCTTCCATCTATCAGATTCTACGAAAGGGTCAGCACTACAGCAGTGAACGCCTATATCGGTCCTGTCGTCGCAAACTACCTCGGTAACCTGACAGATAAATTGGACGAGATTAACTTCAACGGCACATTGCTGATAATGCAATCCAACGGGGGAGTTGTTACGCCCGATGTCGTCAGAACCTCACCAGCGGTTACCGTTTTATCCGGTCCTGCTGCTGCACCAACAGCAGGAGTGTTCTACGCTAACATGCTCGGATATAAGGATTGCATCACAATTGATATGGGCGGGACGAGTTTCGACGCCAGTCTGGTCATTGAGAACCAATGTATAACCAGCACCGACGGCTCGATAAACCGCTACAAGATTGCACTTCCGTCACTTGATATTGCTACGATTGGAGCCGGAGGCGGGAGTATTGGCTGGATTGATAAAGGTGGATTATTGCAAATGGGCCCGCAGAGTGCGGGAGCTATGCCAGGCCCGATTTGTTATGACCGAGGTGGGGAGCAACCGACTTGCACAGACGCTAATGTTATCTTGGGATATCTGAATCCTGATTTCTTCGCAGGTGGACGGATCAGGCTTAACGTCGAGAAAACAAAACAGATCATATCTGACAATTATGCACCAAAGTTAGGATTATCAGTTCTTGAAACAGTCACCGGAATGTACCGCATCATCAACTCCAACATGGCGCAGGGCGTTCGCCAGGTCTCTGTTGAGAAAGGCTACGACCCACGTGAATTCCTGATTATCGTCGCAGGAGGTGCGGGTGCAATACATGCTGGCGAGATATGCAAAGAGCTCGAGATATCAATGTTCCTCGTTCCAAACGTCGCTTCGATTTTCTGCGCAGCAGGAATGTTACTCGGTGACCTGAAGCATGACTATATCCGTTCCTACATAACTGCTTTATCAGAAATTGACCGGGAATATTTCCTGAAGCTGTACAGCCAGATGAAGGAAACCGGAACAGATACATTAAAGAAAGAGGGCGTAACAGAAGAAAATATCGACTTCTACCCTATTCTCGACCTCCGGTACGTCGGCCAATACCATGAAGTACAGTTGCCAGCAAGCATGGAAGATATCGAGTCATTCAATCTCGATAAGATAAAAGATGCTTTCCACAAGGAACACAACCGGCTGTTCGGATATTCCCTCGAAGACGAGGGAACCGAAATCGAGATGATAAACGTCCGCCTGCGCACCCTCGGCAAAACCGAAAAACCGAAATTCCTGAGCGGAACAGAGAGCGCAGTTTCACTTGATGAAGCATTAAAAGAAAAACGACAGGTCTACATTCCCGAATCAAACGAAATGCGTGAAGTGCCGGTATATGACGGTGACAAACCACTTTCCGGGAACACAATTATTGGCCCTGCGGTCATTGAAAAGGTTAATACATCGGTGTTTGTAAGTGAGTGCTACTCGTGCGAGGTTGATGATTTCGGATCGTATATAGTCTATTCAAAGGATGTTTATCCGGAGGGATTTCGTCCATAACCACGCTGGTAGACGCCCCAGTCTGCTAGAAAGATTTTATTCACAGCAGATTAAGCGGATTAAGCAGATTTTTCAAAGACCAAATTTATCTGCGTAATCTGTGTAATCTGTGGAGAAAAATAAATTGATCGATAAAATACTACTGTCAATATTCCAACGTGCCTTCAAAGCCGTGACCGACGAGATGAGTATCTCGCTGACCAAGACCACTCGCTCGCCGATTTTGTGCGAGGCGAAAGACTTTGTGACGGGTTTGTACGACGCGAAAGGTCAAATGCTCGAGCAGACTGAGAATCTACCGATTCTATCTTTCTCGCTGAGTCCGGTTTGCAAGAAACTGCTTGAGATATACGGAGATGAGATATATCCGGGTGACGTGATCATCCACAACGATGTATTCTCAATGGGAAATCAGAACAACGACGTTGCGATTTTCAAGCCGATTTTTCACGGTGACAACCTCATCGGCTGGGCAGCAGCAAAGGGTCATCAGGCAGATATTGGCGGAGCAGTTCAGGGTGGATACAATCCGAACGCAACTGAGGTCTGGCAGGAAGCATTGCGGATTCCAGCGTGCAAGCTCTATGAAAAAGGCAAATTGCGCAGGGATGTCTGGGATTTGATATTTGCCAATATTAGACTCTCAATGGTGGCAGAGGATATCAAAGCCCAAATCGGAGCGTGTACTCTCGGTGAGCGACGTTTGCAGGTACTGGTCGAAAAGTATGGCATTGAGTGCTTCGAGGAACACAAAAGCGAGTTGTTCAATGCCACTGAAACAATGATGAAGGCTGAAATCGCGAGTATCCCCAATGGAGTTTATGACGGGGACAGCATGGTTTATTACGATGGCAAGCACCCCGATTCCGAGTTCCCTATTCATGTGACAGTAACGGTCGAAGATGATTCCATCGAATTTGATTTTTCCAATTCTTCGCCTCAGACAAATGGCTTTGTAAATGGCACATACGCGTCTACATGTTCAGCCATAACCCTGACATTCCTGCAGATGATCAACCCGGACATTCCTCACAATGAAGGGATGATAAAACCGCTCAGGTATGTCGTCCCGGAAGGCACGATACTGAATGCTTCATATCCGAAAGCGACAACATTCGGCAATCACCTTTGCCCTCAGGTCGCAGATGCGATATTCAAAGCCCTCTCCCCTGCTATTCCAGATCGGGTAACAGCGGGTTGGAATCACCTGCTCTGCTCGTTGTTCACCGGAATTCATCCACGAACTGGGCGGAAGTACGTCGATATCTGCTTTTTAGGTATGAAAGGCGGATCGGGCGCATTACAGGGCGACGACGGATATGACCATATCGGAATGATTGATGCTTCCGGGGGAGTTCTCGATCAGGACTACGAGATGTATGAACAACAAACACCACACAGAATCATCAAGAACGAGTATATCCCAGATTCCGGCGGAGCCGGAAAATGGCGCGGTGGTCTTGGAGTAGAAACCGAAATCGAAATTGGCTCAGATGACACGACAATGGTCGTATTCGGTGACGGCGACAAGGTTGGTCCATACGGTCTGTTCGGTGGAAAGGGAAGCATCCTCAACAACATTACACTGAAATACCCGGATGGAAAGGAAGTTGTACCCATGAGCAAAGATTTGATAGAGGGAATTCCGAAGGGGACGATGTATTATCAGGTTGCGTCGGGAGGTGGTGGGTTTGGTGATCCTAAGGATAGGGATAATGCGAAGATTGAGATGGATGTGAAGAATGGGGTTGTTTCTGAAGATATGACTCAAAGAGATTATGGAACTAATTCTGATGTGTAGGTCAGAAAATGCCAAGAAAAAGCAGTGCAACTTGCTTTAATGGAGGCAGAAAAATGAAAAAAAGTACTAAATACATCAAACTTGTGGAATGGTCTGATAAAGATGGTTGCTACATAGGAAGTTGTCCTGAGCTTTTCTACGGTGGTTGCCACGGAAAAAACGAACACGAAGTGTTTAAGGAATTGTGCAGTCTTGTCGCTGAAACAGTTGAACTATACGAACAGGATGGGAAGATATTACCAGAACCTCTTTCCGGCAGGGAATTTGTAAATGCAATGCAAGGTGTTTAGACGTTTTACACTGGTTTAAGAAAGTATCAAAAGAAAATACAAAATATTAGGTGCCCCTTTCGACCTCGGTTCAGGATACCGAGGCGGCGCAAAAGCTCCGGATGTTATCCGTGAGAACAGACTGACACGGAGAATTAAGTGGCTTTTAACTCAGGGCTATGACATTGAAGACCTCGGTGATGTTGTGGTGCCTGAAATGCCGAAGACAGACGTGCTGCCTCATGGATTTGAGGAGATGAAGATTTATGCTCCACAGTTGATGAAACGGATTGATTCCATTCTGATGGACAAAGCTTTTCCGATCATTCTCGGAGGTGATCATTCCCTCTCAGTCCCGACTGTAACAGCCGTGAATGATCATCTCCTTGAAACCGTGGGAAAAGATGCCGAGTTGGGATTGATTTGGATAGATGCACATCCTGACCTGGAGATACCGGGCAAGAATTGCACAAATGATCTGCACGCCATGTCGGCAGCGTTCCTGATAGATAGTTGGCAGTCAGAATTACAGAAGTTACGCAAGTTCAATTCAAGGATAAAACCAGATAACTTAGTTTTTATCGGCATCCGTGATACCGTTGAAGAAGAGCGACAGTCAATACGTGACCTCGGAATAACATGTTACACAGCCAGTGAGGTTGATCGACTGGGTATCCATAAGATTTGTGAAGACACATTCCGGCACATGAACGAGAACACTGACGGATTTGTAATCTCATTTGATGTTGATGGAGTTGATACGGTCTATGCTCCGGGGGTTGATTATCCGGAACCGGGAGGATTGACTTATCGTGAAGCTATGATTATCGCGGAATATGCTCACAGCTCGGAAAAGTTAAAGTTGCTCGAACTGCTTGAGTACAACCCTGATAATGATGTTGATTATAAGACTTCCAAGGTGATGATGAATATGTTTCATCGGGTGGTCTGTGGTGCGGTGGTTTAACAAGGTCGAAATGAGTGCCTTCAATATTTAAATACAAAGGATTTCGTTTCTTCTTTTATTCTAACGAGGGAAATCCTCAAGAACCTCTTCATGTTCACGTTAGGAAAGGTGAATCTGTAGCGAAATTTTGGTTAGAACCTGAACCGATGATTGCTGAATCATATGCTTTAACCTCATCGGAATTAAAAGAGCTTTTAACAGTCGCTCTAAAGAACAAAGACAAAATCAGGAGATTTTGGGATGAACACTTTAGTCAGTAAACCACTGGCGATGCGGTTGCGATTTAGGGTTGATGAAATGTGGTTAGAACTAGCTGACGGCAGACATTTAGGTATTCCATTAGCATATTTTCCGCGCTTATTGAATGCTACTCAAGTTCAGAGAGATCAATTTGTAATCAGTGGCGGTGGAACAGGTCTTCATTGGGACGAACTTGATGAGGATATTTCAGTGGAAAACCTACTGTTGGGAATTTGGGATGTTAAAACAGTGGATGCTTAATGTTAAGTGTAAGGACACTTTTGGGAACAATTAATGGACTTTGAACTAAACGAAATACAGTTGGCGGTGCAGGAGACTTTCAAAAAGTTTGTCGACGAGAAAGTCAAACCTGTCGCAGCTGAGATCGACGAGAAAAAAGAATACCCATACGAGCTTTTCCGCGAAGTGGGAAACCTCGGTTTCTTTGGGATGAGGTACCCGGAGGAGGTCGGTGGCAATGGCATGGATACTATCTCGTATGGTCTGGCTCTGACTGAACTGGCTCGTGGATCGCTTTCACTTGCTGCAGCCTGTATGATGCAATCACTTATGGGGACATATTTCCTATATCGTTTCGGAAATGATGAGATTCGGGAAGATTATTTCCGTCCGGCTCTACTCGGTGAAAAGATCGGCTCTATCTGCATGACAGAACCAAATGCCGGCAGCGATCTGATGAACATCTCGACAACAGCAAAGGTCTTCGACGATCACTTCATTTTAAGTGGTCAAAAGACATGGATCACATCCGCAACTGTCTCCGACTTTTTCACGGTACTTGCGCGAACAGATAATCATGACAAGTTGTCGATTTTCTTCGTGCCAACTAATCTTGAAGGTGTCACAATTGGCAAGAACATCCCAAAGGTAGGAGTTCGAGCATCCGTTACAAATGAAGTCTCTTTTGATGAGGTCCGACTGCCAAAAAAATATCTACTTGGCAAAATAGGAGAAGGCACCAAGTGCCTGATCGAAATTCTCGCTGAAATCAGGATCATGACCGCTGCTCTTGCTGTCGGAGTAGGTACAGCAGCACTAGAGGATTCGATTGAATATGCTAAGACCAGAGTTCAATTTGGTAAACCTATCGGCAAGCAGCAGGCGATTAAAATGAAAGTCTCAGAAATGGCAGTTAAACTTGAGACATCAAGGCAAATGGTTATGTATACCGCCTGGCTATGCGATCAAAATAAACCTCGCTCCAAAGAAGCTCAAATGGTTAAACTGTATGCATCTGAGGCAGCCAATTCAATCTGCGATGATGCATGCCGAATAATGGCGAGTTACGGTTACGCGATGGAATATCCGGTGCAGCGGTATTGGCGAGATGCTCGGTTTACGCTGATCGGGGGTGGGACTTCGGAAATTCTGAAGATCAATATTGCTCGTGAGTTGGGGTTGTAGAATCTAAGCAAGATTAAGTAGCGTAGGCGTCCCTGCCTGCGATTTTATGTCATAGTAAACAAGTCAGCAGGCAGGGACGCCTGCGCTACTGGCAGGTCGAAGTTAAATCGAGGCATAACTGTGAATACAAAAAAACTAAAAATACTGCTCGGAAAACCAGGATTAGATGGACATGATGTCGGTGTCAAGGTACTCGGACATGCCTTGGTAGATGCTGGTTTTGAGGTGGTATATACAGGACTAAGGAAAACTATTGAGCAGATTGTTGCAAAGGCCAGAGAAAATGAAGTTGACATAATAGGACTATCCATCCTCTCAGGGACACATTTGGTTCTGAGTGAACAGATGGATTCCGAGATGAAAAAATCAGGCCTAACAATTCCGTGGGTTGTCGGAGGAAACATCCCGGATGGAGATGTTGATGCCATTGTTATGATTGGAGCTAAGGCTGCCTTCGCAACAGGAACAACGATTGAAGAAGTTGTCGATTTCTTCAGCTCTGTTTCCACAGATTAGCAATTTGAGTCAAGAATTTAGAAGAAACGAGAAATGAAAATTAACAAAGAAATCCCGAAGGTGAAACTCGAATCAGGAATCGATGTTGATCCTCTGTATACACAAGAAGACGTCGAGAAAAGTGCAACGACAATTGACAAAAGTAATCCCGGTGAGTACCCGTTCACACGGGGCATCCATGACCTGATGTACCGTAAACGTCCATTCACTATTCGTCAATATGCCGGATTCGGTACACCAACCGAGACTCACGAGCGATTTCTCTACTTGATTAAGAACGGGCAAACCGGATTAAATGTCGCATTCGATTTGCCAACTCAAACCGGTCTTGATTCAGACGACCCACGCGCCGCCGGGGAAATCGGACGTGTCGGGATGTCGGTCGATACTCTCGCCGATTTTGAAGAGGTATTTGATGATATTGATCTTGACAAAATTACAGTGTCTCTGACAATCAACGGTTCGGCGATAATTTTAGTCGCAATGTATCTGGCTATGGCTCAGAAACGCGGCTTCGACATCAGTAAACTGCGCGGCACGGCACAAAATGACATCCTGAAAGAATTCATCGGGCGTGGAACCTGGATATTTCCGGTAGATGCTTCGGTGAAAATGGTCGTCGATGTAATTGACTATTGTGCTCGAGAAGTTCCAAAATACAGTGCAGTCAGCGTCTGCGGTTATCACATCCGCGAATCCGGTGCCAACCCCATTCAGGAAATGGCTTACGCCTTTTGCATTGCTAAAGCATATATTGACGAAACTCTAAAACGCGGTCTAACTATTGACGAATTTGCTTCGCGATTATCCTTCAATTTTGACATCTACGGAAATTTCTTTGAGCAGATAGCAAAGTTCCGAGGCGGACGCAGGTTATGGGCGAAAATCGTCAAAGAACAATACAACGCTTCGAGCGACAAATCGAGCTGGCTCCGAATGATCGCCGGTGGTGGAGGTGGTGGTCTCACAAAAGAACAACCTGAAAACAACATCATTCGCAGTGCCTATTACGCCCTGATCAGTGCACTTTCCGGCACCCAAACAATGGCATTGTGCTCTTACGACGAAGCTTTTACAATCCCAACAGAAAAGGCGGCAGAGATATCCCTGCGAACTATGCAGATACTCACCCATGAAATGGGGCTATGTGACACTGTTGATCCACTGGGTGGTTCCTATTACGTCGAGACTCTCTCCAATCAATTTGAGTCCGAGATTGTAAAGGTCATGGAAACCGTTGACGCAGAGGGTGGGATTGTAAATGCCATTGCAACTGGAAAAATCCAGGAATCAATTTCCCGACAAGCATATGCAAGAGAATCCGCTATCCAGAAGGGAGAAGTTCCCAAAGTAGGTGTCAATTGTTTCAAAAAGGAAGAAGAAGTAAAAACGGTCGAGTTTCACCCTTATGACGAGGAAAATGCGAAAAAGGCAATTTCAAGACTTCAGAAAGTAAAGAATGAAAGAGATGATGACGCAGTTGAAAAGTGTCTTAATCAGATTAAAACAGACGCTGCTGCAAATGTCAATCTGATGCCCTCGGTAATTGAAGCTGTCAAAGTCTATGCTACTGTTGGCGAGATAACTCAGACCTTGAAAGATGCTTATGGTGAGTATGACGAACCGATTTATTTTTGACGTCGCCACACAATTAGAGCATTCTTGTATTTAGTGTGAATTTGTTGTATTTTGTAGGGTTGGGTAATTTATAAAATCTTGATTTACATACATAAAGAGGAACAGCATGTTACCAGGAGAGAAGAAGTATCCTCACATTTTTAGTCCGATAAAAATCGGGAATGTGTGGGCTAAGAACAGGATTAAGTACGCATCTACCGAGACAAACTATAACTATAGTGACGGTTTCGTCTCCGAAAAAGAACTTGCTTATATCGAAGCACATGCTCGAGGTGGTTCAGGAATCGTA
>JABGPL010000103.1 GCA_018644935.1 Calditrichota bacterium
AAAGGGAAATTATACTGCGGGATACCACAATCTGGTATGGGAAGCCGGGTCAGTATCTGCCGGTACATATATAGTTAGCGTAAAGGTTGGTGAATACAGCGCAACGAGAAAGATTGTGTTACTCAGGTAGGATATATTTGTAATTGGATTGTTCAAAACCCGCTCGATTTTTTTGAGCGGGTTTTTTATTGAGTATATAACACTGCTTATAGCAACGCATAGAAACAATTTCGTCTGTATATGGTGATGTCAAAGACGAGGTCATTTTGGCGGACGCCATAATCCAGAGAAGCTAACACTATTCAAAAACGGCCTTATAAGACAAATTAATATATTAAAATTCTGTGCATAAGTGAGACAAGACAAATATTGGAAAGGGTTCAGATTAGGCTATTTCTCTGGATTCCTGCGTTCGCAGGAAAGACAAAAAGTTGCTTATCGGTAATTCAATATGCGAAAAGACTTTCAAGCACCGTTATAGAAATAATTTCGCGTTGGACTAATCCCAGATCGGAGTCGAGGACAAGATTATCAAGCCCTTTATGCTCGCTAAGATATGAGGGCACAATAAATTGGTCTCTACGCGGAATAAACCAAATACTTCACACATACGAAGTTACCATTAGGCAACAGTGTCAATTATTTATTAAATATCAAAAAATAACTGCAAGCAGTTCGCACAGGTGATTTACACGAGTTGATAGGTAATGTCTGATTTCAAAATGTCAATTCCCTCTTGACATTATATATAAAGCTTATTATATTAAACCTATTATATAACTAAGGCAATATGATTGTCAAAACGAGGGCATTATGCCTCCAAAAGTTAGATTTACCAAAGAAGATGTTATTAAAGCGGCATTTAGTATTGTTGAAGAGAATGGCTTCAACGGGATGTCAACACAGAAAGTCGCGGATAGGCTTAACTCATCAGTTCAGCCATTATACAGCCAATTTGAGAACATTGACGCACTCAAACGCGTAGTTGCAGTACGTACACAGGCAATATTTCGCAGTTTTGTTCTCGCGGATTACAGCGAGCGCAAATACTTGAATCCCTGGATTGGTGAAATACTATTTGCTAAAAAGTACTCAAAGCTTTATTTCGCCTTATTTGTTGAAAGAAATGATCATGAAGATCTTTTTTTGGATGTGAACCGAGAAACTTTCAACATTATGTGCGATACTTTGGAATTTAAAGGACTTGACATCAACATCACCCATGCTTTTTACCGGCATATGCAGGTTTATTTGTATGGTCTTGCCATTATGGTTTGCAACAAGTATTGGCTGGATGACTCAGAAGAGGGACTAATCCGGGTCGTTACAGAACAAGGAGAGATTATGCTAAAAGCGACTCTGGATGGTCTACTTCTTGATAGAAGTAAGTGGCCAAATGCAGCCAGAAGAAAATAGAACAGAAGCACAATTCACAACGAAATACATCCTAATAATATTCATCTCAGAGGACGTAAGTCGTTGATTTATTTTTCGCCAGTAAGGTTTTTACCCGCGCCAGATAAGGCGTTCAACGATCAGGAGTATCTAATGAAACAGAACCGTACATTCCTCTTGCTTACAGTATTGCTTTTCATCTTTTGCATACAGATTTCCGTTGCGCAGGATGATCCTGAAGTTGGTGAAGTCCCACGACGGGATGATCCAAGAATCGAAGTTGACGTAAATGAAATGGAACTTGAAATTCATGCCGGACAAATAGACTCGAGGACCATCACCATCACAAATGCTGGTGACGAACTCCTTAGAATTGAAACAGAGCTCTTTTTTACAGATCAACCGGAAGTTAATGACCTTGGAAGGATGACTGTTCTGATTGTTACCGAAGGAGATGGTGATGGAGGTGAACATGTCATGCTAGAAGCTGCTGAGGCAGCTGGTATTGCAGAAGAAAATGTTCTTGAGGTGGGGGGTCGGGAGATTTCGGATATAGATATTTATGAATGGGATGTGATAGTTTGGTCCGATTCGCACGAGAATGTCTTTTATCAAAACTATAACTGGTGGGGTGATCGTTTCGAGGAATGGGTTGATGCAGGGGGGATACTCATTCTGAATTTGAAATCAGTTTTTACAAATCCACCTGTGGAATTGCCTGGAGTTATTCATCAATGGGCAAATGGAGCCTTTGGATTTGATCAGGTGAACGTTCGAGAAGTTGGAGTTGCTCCGGAAAATCCCCTTATCAACGGATTTTATCGTAATGATGAGGATGATGTTCCAAATGAAATTATTGGTGACGAATGCAACCGGACTTTCTTCTGGCGGGAATTCATTATAGCAAACGAGAACGTTGAAGACCTTCAGATAATTTATTCTGAGAACCGTGATGAAAGATGCGCAACAATGATCACCTATGGCTTCGGTTCGGGTTATGTTTGCGGTTCAACCCTGAACCTGTCCGGTTTATGGTATCACCAATGGAATGACAACGGTGCGGATTTGATGGCTCGAAATGAGCTCATCTGGGCAGATTGGATTGTGAATCCATACTGGGCGACACTTGGAGACCACCAAACGGAGATTGATCCTGAAGAGTCCGTTGAAATCGATATCACATTTAACGGTAATGGTCTGGTGACCGGAGAATACGCAGCTAATCTACACATCAACTCCAACGATGATAATAATGCAGAAATCATAGTCTCTATTGAATTATTTGTGTCCGAAACTCCTGACATATCGGTAGAATGGGCAAACAGTTATGGTTTTCCGGAGGAAATGAACTGGAATCTTCCCATCGAAGGCATTTATGTTGGTAATGAGTACGAAACATCGTTCGGAATTGTAAACAACGGTTCTGGTGCTTTAGAAATTGACGAAATACAGATAGATGGCGCAGGATCTGAATTTCTGACTATTGTTATGGAGGATCGTCTCGATCCTATACCAGGGCGAAGTGATCTTATTCTCGATATAATACTTGCTCCGGAAGAAGAGGGTGAATTTGAGGTTATGATGACTTTATTCTCCAATGATCCGGATGAGGATGAATACGATTTTTCGATTGTATTTGATGTATCCGGTCAACCAGAAGTTATTGTTGACCCGGAACTGATTGAGGATGTGCTGCTGGGTGCTGATGTCGTTGAGCATGAATTAACACTTCGAAATAACGGTGGTGGCAATCTACGTTTCACCACTGATATTGATATTTTACAAGAGCCTGCACGTGATTTAAGCGCAAGAGAAATGCGCAGTATATATGCAGAAAGGCTGGACCCGGAGGATAGGGTATCACCCGAACGTGATGATGCCGGTGATATTATTCATGAGTTTCAGCTTGAGAATGATATGGTTGATAATCCTGATGATCGTGTTATTTCAACAATTACGCATGCACTTGCCTGGGATACAGAAAATGAATGGATGTGGGCAGTTAATACACTTGATAACAGAATGATTGCGATAAATCCCAATGAAAATTATCGAACTGAAGACTTCTGGATGATGGATATATCACGTCCCTGGGATATGATTTACCATGATGGCACATTATATACATTGGAATCATATAATACCTGGTTGGTAATGTGGGATATGGATGGGCACAATCTCGGAAGATTGAATCTTGATTGCGAGGGTGCAATCATTTATGGTTTAGCATTTGACCCGGTCAATGAGTTGATAATCGTTCTCGGGCATCGTATTGTTGGGCGCACTCATCCACTATTTGTTTTTACAATTGAGGGCGAGCAAGTGGCAAGTTTGGATTGTATTAAGCACCATTTTGATAATAATATGTCACTTAGCATCGAGTGGGTCCCCACTCATGATTTTGGAAAACTGTGGGTTCATACAAGCGAACAGTTATGGCAGTTAGACATTGACACTGAAAACTGGGAAGTAAATGGTGTTGTACAGCATTTTCATACAATGGGCTTACATTTCGCAGATGGATTTGCGCATGATGGGGAAAATTTCTGGATTACTTCTACAGAAACAAATACTTGTGAAATTATTGATGACGGGATAAATGAAATTTGGATAACCGTTGATCCGATTGCGGGTGAGGTTGATGCAGAAAATGAGATAATATTAACAGTAACTCTTGACAGCAGAAACCAGCTTCCCGGAGATTATGAGGCTGAAATCCATATTGTTCATAACGATCCGGGTACTCCTGAGGTAATTGTACCTGTAATCCTAAATATTGAGGCAGCCCCATTCATTTCAATAAACTGGCCCACAGGAGCTGGCTTTGATGAAGAACCACCGATAGTTGATTGGAATATGTACTCAGATAATATTTTTGTTGGTCAATCCTATGTGATACCGGTTAAAGTCCAAAATCTGGGTCATCGTGAGCTTGTGATTACAGATATCTTCTCTGAAAGTGAAAGCTTTTCAGCTGAACCAACAGAGTTTAATCTCGAACCAAGAGGAATCCGTGAGGTGGTTTTAACTTTCAGGTCAGAAGAAAATGGCGTTTTTGAATCGGGAATGGTGTTCCAAAGCAACGATCCAAATCGTGAGGATTATGAGATACCATTGGTAGCTGAAACTTCTTTGCCTCCATTTATAATTGTTGAACCAGTGGCGGTGGATGATAACCTGGTTTCAGGAGAAGTATCTCAGATTCCGATAAATATTGCTAATGAAGGCGAGACCGATTTAAGGTGGGTGTCTGATTTTGTTTTTCTGAATGATAATGAGGATGAAAGAGACGAAAACACAGTTCGTTCTGTAAGGTCTGTAAATAATCGCAATAATCCAAGATCAGGACCAAGAAGAGACATTCCCAAT
This sequence comes from Calditrichota bacterium, assembly GCA_018644935.1. Lineage (GTDB taxonomy): Bacteria > Electryoneota > AABM5-125-24 > Hatepunaeales > Hatepunaeaceae > JABGPL01. The sequence goes on from JABGPL010000103.1 coordinate 4,765, forward strand.
GGTCGGTTTTTAATCTTTCAGAGGGGAATGGGCCATGGATGGGTTGCAGATAACGTATTTGCAAGAGTAGAAGATTTGGATTACGACTGGGTCAACACAATTGAGGGGATTAGTAATGTTGATCTTTTTGATTATGATGCCATATGGATTGAGAGTGGTGGACAGGGAGAAGCATTTGACCTGTTTTGGAATGCAAATATAGAAAATTTTGAAGAATATATTTCTGCCGGGTACTCTATGTATCTTGAGCAGGGCATGTATCCCGGAGTTGCACCAGGACATGTAGCTCCCGGTGGTTTGATGCATGAAAGTGATCCCCAACCGGAAGGAATTCTAAATGTTGGCCCGGGAGATAACTGGTTAGTTGATCAGATGGGATGGGAGGAAAGGCAAGTTTTTCCGGATGGACATTCATTTGGTCATGTAGTATATCCCGTTGAAGCTCTTGAGGATATAAATAACAGCGAGGGGTATCAGGTAATAGTTGTCGGTAGTCGAAACGAGTTTCCGGTAATCGCCCAATATAGCTATGGTGATGGTAATGTTATTGTTTCGGGGATAACCTGCGGTCGACAATGGAACATGTGGGATGAAGAAGGAGCCTGGGGGTCTTGTGGTGTAGTACTGTTGGAATACTTACTCAGACTTGGTGGTGGTACACCATGGGCTTCACTTAGACCTGATGAAGGGACGTTGCGTCCCGGTGAAGATTTTGATGTGATTATTAATCTTGATTCTGAAGGTTTATTTACTGGTGAGTACAATGCCGAATTGCATTTCCTTTCAAACGACCCTGAAAATCGCGATCAAATTGTCGAAATCATTCTAAACGTAACTGGATTTCCAATTGCCGATATAGAATGGGACGAAGAATTTGGTTTTGATAACGAAGTAGATTTTAACCTAGCATATGAACCACTTTACAATCGTGGTGAATATCCGGTGCAGATCACATTAGCAAATATTGGTACTGATGACCTCCACATACAGGAAATTGTAAGCGACAATGAAAATTTCTTGACAGATTGGGATGCTGAAAATCAGGATATCGTACAGGGAGATGAAGAGATTACATTTAACTTCATCTTAAGTACGAATGAGATAGATGATTTAAGAGGCATTTTCACACTCACATTCGATGAAGAGGATGATGTTGCTCCTATTGAAATTCCAGTAGTTGGAATTACTGTTGGTACTCCAATTCTGGTCATAGATACTGATGAAATTGTGGAAGACCTTTTATCAAACATGAAGTTGTAGTCAGTAATGAAGGTGAGGGCATACTTGTATGGAGATCTGATGCCGATATTATTGATGAACCTGAACGTGACAAGAATGGTCGAGCAGTCCGGGGAATCTGCAACAGATCAATAAATGATTTAGAGGAAGATAATTTCGCGCCACATCGGGATGAAGCTGGTGATATAATTGAAGAGATTCAGAATCCAGTAGACATAATTAACACCTACAGGCATTTTTCTTACGATGAAGAAAATAATTGGATGTGGGTCGCATATATGGGGATTAATGGGAATCGATCTACATTTGTCGCACTTGATCTTGATAATAACTATGAAGTTGTAGACCAGTTTCCAGGACCGATCCAGATGATAGACATCTGCTTCTATAATGGAATATTCTACATTACAGATCGAGGCAATCAGGTCATCCATAGATATGACCGAGGTGGTAACAATATCGGTGATGTTCGATTTGACGGGTGGTTTGGCGGTGGAATTGCTGCAAGTGCGGAACTTGGATTAGCTTTTATACAGGAGGACTGGCCAAATCAATTTGAACGCCCAATACATGTTTACACAATTAATGAGGATGGAGAATTTGCGGAACATGTTGGAGATATTGAGAATTACAATGGTCTAATGCTGCGTCACAACGAAAACAACAACCGTGGTAGAAACCTTGAGTGGGTTGACGATCATGATGGTGGATCCTTGTGGATTGGAACTGGTGGACAAGATGGTAATCTCGCATGGCAATTTACTGTAGACAGAGAATCCTGGGAAGCTGAACTTGCACAGTCATTTTACACATGGGAGGGGGGCTTCGGAACTGAATTAGATGACGTCAGTCACGATGGTACAAACCTGTGGGCAGTGGGTTGGTCGAATGGAGCGGAGTGGAGATCCGATATTAGAATTATTGATGACGGTCTGAACGAGCAGGGCTGGCTATATTGGGAAGCACAATCTGGCGAAATTGATCCCGGTGATGATCAGGTGATATTTGTTAACATAGACACAAGAGGGTTAATCTCAGGTGATTACTCAGCTGAGTTATACTTTTTCTCAAATGATCCAATTGTTCTTGATGGACCAGACCACATAATCGAAATTAATCTAACCGTTACAGGAGTGCCAAATATTGTTGTAATTCCCGGTGGAGACGAGCAAGAACCTGTTGATTTTGAAATAGCCTATTTCGGTTATCCCATTTCACGTACGGTAACAGTTCAAAATATTGGTACTGATGAACTTCAGATTGATCAAGTGCTTCGCGACAACGACAATCCGGACTTCTATGTATTGGAAGAAGATCTTGCTGATTTTGGTGTAGATGAAAGCTCAGAAATGGAGCTTACTATTTGGTATGATCCCAATCCAGAGCGGGGAGGCGAGCAGGAGGGAACACTGGTATTTATGACAAATGACCCAAATCGGGAGGGTGGATATTCTGTACGATGCATTGTGAGTACAGGAGCATTTGGAGCTCCTCTGTTAGTAATCGAACCTCAAGAGGTTGCAATTGAAATGGATCAGGGAGACATCATAGAGGAAATTGTAAATGTAACAAATGAGGGGGAAAGCGATCTTCATTTTACATCAGCATTTGTAATTGTTTCTCAACCGGGATTAGACGATCAATCAAGGTCTATGCGCTCAGTTTCAGAGAATAGAGGATTAACCAACGGTGAGTTTCCACAACGGGATCAGCCAGAAGGCAGAGGTCTTTTAATTCAGGAAAGCTGTAGATTCTATGAGCATGATTTTGAACAATACTTTGCGAGTATTGAAGGACTCGACTACGAGCGATATCATGTCTGGGAGGAGTTGGATGAACTCAATCTGAACGATTTTGATTTTATGTGGATTGGTAATGCAGAGACTGATATGTGGACAGCCGATCATAATGACTTCATGGAGCGTCTCGAAGAATTTGTGGATGGGGGAGGGGTTTTGTATCATAGTTCCGGTCAGCAGCAATTTAATGTAATACCCACCAATCCGGGTGGACTTGTCGCTGTAGTCAGCGCTCAGGTTCGACAAACTCGATGTCCGATTCAGCTGAATCCTGAAGAAAATTATTTCATAGATTACATGAATGAAAATGATCCATCAGGATGGAACTGGCGTGCTGGTCAGCAGCTAATTGGATTTCGTGACATTGCGCCATTCACCTATGGCTATTTCAGGTCAGAAGACCTTGAGGAAATCGATAACTCAGATTGGTATGAGGTAATGGTGAGAGGCAATGAGATCGATGAACCAGTTGTAGTAACGTACAGGTACGGAAGTGGTTACTGTTTCGTGAACACAGCCTTAGACGGCTATCACCACCATTGGCCTCAAACAGCACAATGGGGAAGAACAGGAGAAGCTGTGATCTGGTACATGGATTTCTTATCTGCTGAGCTTGATACTTTGAGTCTGGCACCATCATTTGGAACTCTTAATCCAGGTGAGGATGCTGACTTGGTGTTGACAGTCAACTCGGGTGGTTTGATCGGAGGGGAATATGAAATAGAACTCCACATTTTATCCAATGATCCTGAAAATCCGGACCAGATTGTTGATATTCATCTTAATACTACCGGCATTCCGGAACTAATCGGGAATCCGATTCCGGAACCGTTGGAAGGTGCGGATATCATTGAATTAGATAATCCAAGGTGGGTCGGTCAAAGTTACTCTATTGATGTCATGTTGGAAAATACAGGCACTCAGGCAGTAATGATTGAAGAAATAGAGGTTACAGATCCGGAGAATTGGGGTTTTATCTTCCCCAACGATGAAATGACTATTCATCCATTACAGGAAGTAGTTGCGTCTATTGTATATCACCCGATTGAGTTAGGTGAACATCAGGTAGCAATAAGAATGCAAACAGATGCGAGAAATGTAGAAGATGGCTTTTTCTGGTGGGAAGCAAGTGCAACCGCGATTTTGCCTCCTGAAATTGATGTAGCACTCCCTGATGGAGAAAACTCAATAAACGTTGGTATGGTAGTTAATGATGATCCACTGGAAAGGGTAATAACAATTTCCAACGCTGAAGGTGATCCAAGGAGCGACCTCATGTTCAATATAACTTCCGAGACTGTGGAACGAGCCCCGTTGGTTGACCAGCTGAAACGGCAAATCAGAGAAATCAACTCTGAAGCACATGGACCAATGCGAGATGAGGCAGGAGATATCTTGGAACAATTTGTTGTTCCCTCGACTCAAACAACTGGTCTGGTATCCGTTGGAAACCTTATTTGGGGCTGTAGTTACGAACAAAGCAGAATATTTGCGTTTAACAGAGAAACTCAAGATATTGATCTCGAAGTCGCGATACACCGGACGCCAATGGCTTTAGCCTATGATGGGAACAGTCTTTGGACCACACAATGGGGAGCTGCAGGGCTCTTCAGGTATGATCTTGAAGGCGAACTGTTGGAGAATATTGAATTTGACATAATAAATGTTACCTCAATAACCTCAGATATGGCTGGCACGTTATTCATAAAAGCCAATGAAAACAACCGGATATATGCATACTCGGTTGAAGATCGGGAAGTAATTCGGGTGATAAACCAACTACCTGGATTTGAATTCAATGCAGGGACTCCAAATATTGAATTTGTCCCGGATCATGAAAATGGTCAATTGTGGGGCGCAGGTCTCAATCAACTATATCAGGCGAGAATCACCGATGATTGGCAAACTGAACATGTTCAGACAATTGACATAGAGCAGGGTTGGTCGTATCGTGGATTATGCCATGATGGTGAAAACTTCTGGATTGGAAGCATTGATAATGTTTGGTCGGTGATTGATGACGGTATAATAGAAGGATTGCCTGGTTGGCTTACAATAGAACCCTTAATTGGTGAAATTGCGGAGGGAGAATCTTCTGATATCACGTTGACAATTGATCCATCTGGACTTGAAAACAACAATATCTATCAGGCTGACATATCCATCGAATCAAATGATCCGGAGAATTCGGTTGTAGAAATTCCAGTCTCCCTGATGCTTGGAATACCTCAACCGAGACACTTCAGGCAGGATGATCCAGAAACTGAGGAAATTGACGGCTGGGTAGTTCACGATGCATTGCACACAATTGATATAACTGAGGTAACACTGGACCTCGAACCAATTCCATCTGGTTGGGAAATTGGTGTATTCACCCCCGAGGGAGTAATAGCTGGAGGAGCAATCTGGGTGGATGGAGAGAACCTTGAACTTCAGGCATTTGGTGATGATCCAGAGGATGAACGAGTGACCGGGTTTGTAGCCGGGGATCGTTTCGGATTTCAAATCTGGGATGAAAACACAAACATTGAATATATCGCCGAAGCTCTATTTGCAGATGGTCCTGAGATGTGGATTTCAAACAGAATATCTGTTGTTTCACTCAGCTATCGAAGTGATTCAGATCTACTTTTGAGTTTCCATGAAGGCTGGAACATGATTTCAATCAATGTTGATCCTCTTGAGTTCTACCTAAATGAAAATGATTCAAGTCCGGACGTTCCAACGATGTTTGAGGAATTGCAAGGTGACAATAATGAACACTCCATACAGCTTTTAAAAGATGAAATTGGTCGTTTCTGGACTCCGGGATGGAATTTTAACAATATTCCGTTCTGGGAGTTAACTCAGGGTTATCAGGTTAAACTGGTAACTGAAGCCGAAATAACATTCACTGGAATATCAATTGATCCAGGTGCTGATGTACCACTCGAACAAGGCTGGAATATAATCGCTTATCTTCCGGACTTTGATCTTGATGCTTCTGCTCCGGATTATTATGTCTTGAGTCCCATAATTGACAATGTAGTGCTCGCAAAAGACTTTATTGGGCATTTCATGGTCCCAGAACATCGTTTTTCAAATATGGACCCTTGGAGAGCAGGGCAGGGTTACCAGGTTAATATTGATTCTGATGAACCAATTGTACTGAATTATCCTGAGGAACAGGTAGAATTAGCTGATTCAAAGGCAGAGAATCAAGATATTGAGCATTGGGGTCTGGCTGTTAACACCGGTGAAAATATGAGTGTTTTGTTAAATCATATCGATGGTTTGACACAAGAGGTGAGCTATCAGGTAGCAGCCTTCTCAATCTCAGGTTTACTTGTGGGGACTGGGACGGTAGAAGACAATCGCTGCGGGATCTCGGTTTGGGGAGATGATGTATCGACCGAAAACAGGGATGGTTTGGTTCGGGGAGAATTAATTAATTTCAAGATATGGGACAATAAAAACAATATTGAATCTGAACTTTTCAGAGTTCAAAACTTTGAAGACGATAAACTTGTTTATGAACCTAACGGATTCAGAGCTGTTAATGTCAGTCTTGATAACTTAATACCTGAAGATTTTTACCTTTCCGAGTGTTTCCCTAATCCATTCAATAATACGACTCGTCTTACTTTTGGATTACCCGAGGGCAGTAGAGTGAGTGTTACCGTGTTCGACATCAATGGACGCCTAGTTGATAACCTGGTAAACACTCAGTTCTCTGCGGGATCACATGATTTAACATGGAATGCCGAAGATGTGTCTGCCGGTATCTACATGGTGAGGATAAATGCCGTTTCGATGGCAGAAAGCTTGAACTTCAGAGATGTCAAAAAGGTGATTTTAGTTAAGTAATAAATCCATCAATCTCGTGCAGATGACTGTTAATTTCAATCATCTGCACGAGTGCATGGATGTGTCGTTTGAAAACTCAAACCGGGTTCGAGCCAGGAATATAAAGCTTCTGATTATACTCATCTGTATTTGCCTGACACTCCACGTCATTGATTCTTCACAAGCAGCAGGTGGATTCCTCCAAAAACCTGCTACTAACTCCTACAATGCAGAATCCCACTCCATAGACAAAATAACGATTAAATTCATTCAGAGTGTTTTCTATAAACAGGTGTTTACTCAGGATGAAAGTCTTCTGAATAGATTAAGAAAAAATGGAATGGAACGTACCGATTAGGAGTTAGCGAACTTAAACCTGTATTGTTCAGCATGAGCTCATTTCAAGTACTCTGTGACCGATGATCGGGATTACCTGAGAAACGTCAATTGACCGAAATATAGGTGAGAATTTTGAATATTAACTATGGTTGGAATCCAGCGGTGATTCTAAGATGTTTTTTACGCAGGAACCACAAAAACACCAAACACAAATTCTCTTCAATCTGCAATTGAAAATGATAGCAATATGTGGTGGGTGATTGCAACGAATGGAGGTGATGTTATTCATCGTTGTGAAAGGTACTCCTTTTCATACCAACTCAACACGAATTCAAACCACCAGTCAGAATTAACTGTCAAATTTGGTATTCGCTCAGCCCACCCGAATCCTTTCAATGCAAGTAGAAATTTTCGAATTGTTTAGAAGAATCCGGATTAGATACAATAAAACTAATCACAACGAGAGAGAGATCAATTCACTCATGCAATATGTTAAAAACCTGGAAATTATAAATAGAATTTCAGAAGATGAACATAAATTCAAGACCTTTTTTTTCTCTATCTTCATGTAACAATATCAGTTTAGTTAAGATTGCCTTCTCAATAATGAAAAAAATATTTAGAATCTACATTTTTAATTGCAGAAAAGCTCCAGAGTGAAATCATAGTTATAATACCTACTTAATGGCTTAAATGCCGATAATCGCTTGTTGCAAAGTGGTCTGTGGTACTTGACAACTTGACATTGCCCTATTTATCTCGTATCATATTTAGATACAGTTTTTTAAATCCCTCAGGGTAACATCGGCACGGAGGCTCTTACAATGAAACAACGCTTGTTTCTCTTCTCTCTCTTCTCTGCACTGCTAATCAGTTTAAGCTGCGGTTTTTCAATAGCTGCGGTAAATGAAGCTGCAACATCCCCGGTTGAAGTCGGGCTAATTCATGATTCACAAGATGCTACAAGGATCTCATTGACAGTAGCAGATTTTGCTGCAAATTCTATTGAAGTGCGTAATAGTGAATTTGACCAATTTGCAATTGGTGCGGAACCGACTCTCTTTCAGGAAGGATGGCCAAATCTGCCGTTCATCTCCAGAGTAGTACTTGTCCCGCCTCAGAGCGACATCAATCTTGTTGTACATTCCATCAATTCAAGAATTGAAAACGGGTGGGAACCTGCAATAGCTCCACATGAATTAAATGGAGTCGTAGAAGATGTTCCTCCCGCAGATGAATACCTATCAATTAATGGCTTCTGGCCTCCAGAAGCAATCAAACTCAGCGAACCTGCAATCCTCCGCGGGAACAGATTAGTTACTGTTATAATGTATCCTTTTCAATACAATCCTCAAACTGGCGAAATGAGGTTCAATGACAGTTTCGATTTTGAACTCGAGTACGTGGGCAATAGTGGAATTAATCCAGTAATCGATCCAGAACGAGATAGACCATCTTCAAATATGGGTCGAATCCTTGATGGATTGGTTGTTAATTCCCCTCAACGTGACTTTGCGAACCCGAAGCGTGGTTCATATCTTCTGATTTATCCTGACGTTAATGGTGTACTTGATGCACTTCAACCACTTATAGACTGGCGAACCAGATCAGGATGGGAAGTTCACCTTCAGGAAGTGGGAAACAATGCAAATACTGGCACAGTTAAACGACATATCCAGACAGCATATGATGAGTGGGATAATCCTCCCGAAATGGTTGCATTAGTTGGAGATGCAGATGGTGCCATCGCAATTCAAGCTTATAATCAGACCGATCATGATTATGTCATGCTTGATGGTAATGATATACTCGCAGATGCTATCATTGGTCGGTTATCCGTGAGTAGTACTCAGGAATTAGGCCGTGTTGTGGCAAAGATTGTTGGCTATGAATCCGATCCATATATGGGTGAAAATAACGATGATACAGGTTGGTTCAGTGAAGGAATGGTCTGTGCCGGTAATCAAATTTCAGGGCTTTCGACGATTCTTGTAAATCGATGGGTAAAATATGAACTCGAAGCACGGGGATTTAATGACATCCATGCATGGTATTATAATGCCCGATTCCAGAATCAAAATGTAAGGCAGTTCTTCGAAAGCGAGTTTGCGCGGGGGGTTTTATTCTCGAACTATCGCGGATGGGTGGGAATCGAGGAGCTTGATCCCAATCAGGTTATGAACTTTCGAGCTCACGCCAAGTACCCGACAGTAATCCTCTTAACATGTTCATCTGGAAACTACATAAGAGAGTTGGGTTTCACCGAAGCATTTTTCAGATCAAGAGGTGGTGGTACGGGTGCTGTTGGTTTATGCACGAATAATACTCATGTTCAATTTAACAATGCTGTATCCACTGGTATCTGGGTTGGAATCCTTAAAGAAGATATTTTTACATTTGGGACAGCTGTAAACCGCGGACGACTTGAACTCTGGCGTCAGTATACTGGTTTCAAAAATAACGATGTAAACAATTTCAGTCGGTGGACAAATCTTATGGGGGACCCGGCGACACACATTTACACAGGTGTTCCTGAAATTGTTACCGCTGATTTCCCTGAAACAATTTCGACTGGTGAAAGCTATTTCAGAATAGAGGTGCTGTCTGATGATGGTGAAACCCCAATAGAAAATGCTACCGTTTGCCTTTACAAAGAAGATGATGAGTTTCAGATACTTGAATATACCAATGCTGAGGGAATTGTAAACTTCCATATTAACACTGACGAATTATCCGAAGGAGATTTGTTGGTAACAGTTACAAAGCACAATACAAAATCTGTTCTAACTTCGGTTTCTGTGGAAGATTCAGAATATTACATCGGATTGGAGACTTGGCGAGTTGATGATGATGAGGAAGGTGAAAGTGTTGGTGATGGTGATGAAACTGCAAATCCAGGTGAGACTGTTGAGCTCATGTTGAGCTGGACTAACTTTGGTAGTGAAGTCCCTGAAGGCGGAGGTACAATTTCACTTGAATCAATTTCCTCCTGGGCAGAAGTTGTGAGTGATCCATTGGACCTTGAAAACTTTCCTCAGGTTGGTGAGAGCGATGAAGGTGTTTTTGTTGCGAATATAGATCCAGCATGTCCAGACCTGGTTGAACTACAATTTGTCGCAGAAATAACCGCTGGTGAACAGT
>JABGPL010000104.1 GCA_018644935.1 Calditrichota bacterium
ACGGATATCACTCTTTGTCTTTACAACCTCTCCGGGCAAAGAGTCGAGACATTGTTTGACGGCAGGTCCAAGGCTGGAGTTCATAGCACAATCCTGAATGCAGGGGGCTTGCCTTCGGGGTTGTATTTTGTTAAGTTTGATGGAGCAGGAGAGACTCTTACACAAAAAATAATGCTAATCAAGTAAAAGGAAAGGTAATGTCCATCAGATCACTTTGCTTCCTAATCATTACATGCCTAATGACTACCCTGGCAAATGCCCAACCAGGTATTGACTGGACGCAAACATTCGGACGAGAGGGAACTGAAGAATGCAAGGCGATGATTCAAACCGAAGATGGTGGGTTTGCACTTGCTGGTCGCAGCGACTCATTTGGAATGGGGAGGAGCGCATTTTACCTTGTAAAAACCAATGAACGTGGTGAGGAACGCTGGTCGCGAACCTACGGTGATGAGCGAGACGCAATATGTAGTGACATTATTCAGACGGATGATGGTGGGTATGTTCTTGCTGGGACTAAGGGGCTTGGAACTGAGGAGATGTGTTTCCGTGTCATTCGAACCGATGGGTTTGGGGAGGTACTCTGGTCGGGGGAGTATGATTTAGGTTCTACTTGTAATTGTTTATCAATCTGTCAATCAAATAACGATGGATTTCTCTTGGCCGGATGGACAAATGGCTTTGGAGAAGCAAATTTGGATGCGGTTGTTCTCAAGATATCCGTGAATGGGGATTCGTTATGGAGTCGCACATGGGATGGGGAGGAAATGGATTACTTTTCAAATGTCGAGAGGACTTCAGATGGTGGCTATTTACTGGTCGGAGCTACCGGTTCATTCCGTGGCGATATTCTAAGTGGTTATGCGGTGAAGCTCAATTCTGAGTTTGAGGAAGAACAATCCAACACATTTGTACATAATCCATACAACTCTTTCAATTCCTGTATTGAGATTAGTCGGGGAGGATATGTGTTTGCAGGATCGACCGGGGATCATGTTGAGGACATTTATGATTGTCTGTTGATAAGGACTGACCTTGAAAGTGATATGTCATGGAGACGCGAGTTTGGTGGTGGGGAAACGGATATTGGTTTATCTATTACGGAAACCAATGATCGGTGTTACCTGCTTGCTGGGGAAAGCAATTCTTATAGTGGTTTGGATAACTCCGATATATATCTGGTCAAATGTGATGACAGTGGACGTGAGGTGTGGTCGGGTACATATGGCGGAGAAGGATATGAAGGTTCTCCGTCAGTTGTTCAGCTTGAAAATGGCTGTTTTGTGATGGCTGGAACCACCGAGTCCTTTGGTGAGGGTAACCGCGATATGTGGCTTGTCAAGACAGGACCAGACCCGTTGCTAATTCAGGGAAGGAATGAACCCGCCTCTCCGGACAAGTATAACATATTATCCGCCCATCCCAACCCATTCAATCTTCAAACAACAATCTCCTTCACTCTGCCTATTGCAAGTCAGGTCTCATTGACCGTTCATAATGATTTGGGGCAGTCAGTCGCAACACTGGTGAATGGGATGTCCTTGTCTGGTAAGAATGAAATTGTATGGGATGCGAAAGGGATTTCAGCAGGAACTTATTTTATCAGGCTCGGGGATGGGAACGGTATTATTGGAGGTCAGAGGATTGTTCTACAAAAGTAGGTTGATCCTGTTATATTAATTGTAAGCAGCAGGATAGGACTTCCAAGGCTGTCCATTCCTGCATGCGGAAAAAGTGAGTTGCCAAATCAGGGAATAATCTGCATTACAGCGGATTGTCGAACAGGAATGTTCGACCTGCTGGATAGTCAAATAAAGCACTTGACATAACTTAATCTTATAAGAGGAGTTATTATGTTAAAAACAACCATTATTTTGCTATGTATTCTGTTCGTAACAAGTCTATTCGCTCAGGACGAATTCCTTTGGTATCATCAATACGGCTCTGAAGAGGGGCGGGAATATGGCCGGTCGATAATTGCTGAGGAGGATGGGACTTTTACAGTAATTGGTAAGACAGAAATCACAGAAAACGGAGATGGTGATATCCTGCTGATGAGGTTTGCTGCCAATGGCGACAGTCTGTTCTCTGCTCAATATGATATGGGTGCAGATGATTATCCTCGGGATTTCATGAAAGTCGATGATTATTATATTGGATATGGTGGTTCCAATGATAATGAACAAGGTATGGCATGTTATTGGATTTCTATGATTAATGAAGATCTTGAAATGGAGGATGTCTTCCTATTTGAGACAGAAACCTCGTATGTATCAGAAACAATTCGCACATCCAATGGAAATTTTTTGATGGTTGGCGATGATTGTTTACTCGTTAGTGTAGATGGGGAGGTCCTTGCACAACCTAATATTGATTATGGGTTGTTAAGCTCTGTGATCGAAATGGAAAATGGAAACTATGCAGTGGTAGCTTATGATCTTGGTTACGTTTTCGCAATGAATGACGATCTTGAGATACAGGATACCCTTGCTCGTTGGGATAGAGCATACGACCTGATTAAGGGAGATGACAATTCAATATATTCGGTTCGCTCATCCTGGTGTGACTGTGACGCGATAATTATCTCAAAATACGACATGAATTGGGAAATACAGTGGATGGTTGATCAAGTATTTCATGGTTTCTTCAGACTATATGAAAGTGACGACATGTTATTTGCAATTGATCCAGGCGATCTGAGAATTGTTGGCATCAATAAAGACAACGGCACAGAATTAGTGAGATTTACTTTACCCTTAGATGCTGCCTGGTTAAATGACTATATCTTCATAGAAAACGATATCATTTGCATTGGTGAAGTAGATGAGGACATATGGATCGGAGCTGTTGACAGGAACCCAGCCAAAGTTCCTGATGCACAAGAGGGAATCCTTCCTGACCAGATGGAAATATCGGTCTTTCCCAATCCCTTCAACTCGACAACCTCGATTAATTATTCAATCAATAATCAATCTGAGATTTGTCTTCAAATCTACAATACACGCGGTCAGCTTGTTGATGTGCTGTTGAATCAAGTAATGCCGGTTGGACAGCATAGTGTGAAATGGAATGCGGGTTCTGCAAATTCGGGTGTATATTTAGTGCGGTTAAATACCGAAAATGAAGTCTATTTGCGGAAAACACTTTTAGTTAAGTAGCCCACATTTGCATCAAAACCACCAAGGATGCCTTGAAAGACATCCTTGGTCACAAGGTAGTTTCAATTGTCCTCACCAGACACTTAAATCGTATTACTTCTCCAGGTGAGAGCTCCTGACAACACTGGATATACTTTTACAGTCTACCCTAAAAGACATGGAAATTGACAGATTATACCCCAAACTCTTCGTCTAAGAAATGTTTAACCTGGTGGGGGTTCGGAGTTGAAGCCTTTCGCCACATCCTCTTCATTAAGAAGATCAATCTCTGTCAGCTCAGGTTTTTCGTAAACAAGTTTGTCTTGTTTCTTTGTATCTTTCATAGTTTTTTGTTCCTTTTATTGCATCAAAATGACTTTCTTTAACGAAACTTGGTTGCCTGATTCAAGCTGCATCATGTATACGCCCGACTGCATACCGTTTGCATTCCATGAAACTGTTCCTTCACCCTGAATGTTTCCACTGATAGTATCTACCAGTTTTCCGGTCATATCATACACCTTCAGAGATGCACTCTGATTGATCTGCAATGTATAATCCAAATTAACCACGTTGTTAAACGGGTTTGGGTATGCATTGGTCAAGCCGAAACCACCCGGTAATGAGCTCGATCCTGGTCCGACCCATTCCGGTACATATTCGCAGGATACGCGGAAGTGGAATTCCTGCTCTCTCTCATCTCCATTGCGGAAGGAAACCTGACCGATGTCGCGCATATCACCGATTACACGGTTGTTGTTAACATCGGTTAAAGTTAAAGTGTAGTTCTCTGGAATCTCATCCACTCCCATCCAATCGAGGGTGAAGTTCCTGCTCTCGACGTTGACTGTTTTAACGGTGAAGTTCCACTCTTTTGCACCATCAAATTCCATACTGCGGAAATCGTGGGTGAAATTGTCCGCAGCAAAATCATATTCAAAGTGCGGAAAATAAAGTTGTATATATGAACTGGTTGGTGGATTTATCTCGTTGATATCGTAATGATCGAACACTGCCGTTGCGTCCTCCCTGACACCAAGTTTATTGTCCTGGCTTAGGAATTCACCATCTGAAGATGCTATGAATAGCTGCAGGTCCCAACCAGAAACAGGATCATCTCGCCTGGGGTCTGGACCGTCCTCCGGGATTAGCTGAAAGGGAATGTTACTGAACGATACACCTATGTTCGAAGTACTATAGTTATCATCATCAATAAAGTTTTGACCTGTTTTGTAAGTGGTAATCCACCCTCCCCTTCCTGTCGTCATCATAGTGCCTGGGCTGAATGTATTGGTCGTTTCATAAGCTGAAACCCCTTCAAATCCACGCCATTGAGCAAAATTATTAACGATTAAGCCAGCCAGAGCAGCTGTATTTAAAAAATCAACAGGAGTACCATCATCCGTTAGCTGCATATAATCGTTTAAATAGCTTGCATCGTAAGGATTTCCAATCAACGTATAAGCTGCTTCACCACTTGTGCTTAGATTGAGGGGTACAATAGTTGGTTCATTAGAGGAAGCTGATCCCGCGAATGTTATGTTGGCAGTGTTAGCCGCAAAGATAACCCAATGACCAACTCCTCGGACCATTGCAGAAGGATCATTTCCTACACCTCCTTGATTAGCTTCACCGAAACGATCGTAAGATCTGGGATTGCGTGAGTGGTTCCACCAACTGACTCGCCAGTCTGTACCAGCGGTTCCATTAAAACTAGGTGTAAATGAGGTTGTAGATAGATTGTTCAACTGATAGTATACATTGGCGTCAAATCCTGTTCCACCATAAGTATAAACAATATCTGCAGTTACTGTACTACTTAATATGAACAACAGTAGCAAAGCAGTTAAAACGAACTTAACTTTCATAAGCTTTCCCTTTTTGCAAATTTATTAATCAGACTTTCTTCTCTTTCTTAGATACTGTGATACTGTGCGGGAAAATCGATAGAGATCTCGGGATGGAAGGTCGTTGTGCGTAGATAGTATCATCCCAATTTTCATACAATATGGTTCATGCTGCCTCAGATATCAAGAAATAACGAGGATAAATCTATATTTTTGTATATAGATTAGCAATATTTTATTTATTCACTCTGCTATATAATATAATATTGCTTTCGCTTAAGATAAATCTGAGGATTACAAAACTACCAAGGGTATCTCGAAAAAGACTATCGTAACATTGGAATAAATAGCCTGGTACAGGAGGATTTAGTTCCTTTGAAAATCTTCAGAATTGTGTCCATTGATAATTTATTCTTCAAGAAAGGGATCACTTTCAACCACTCAGGTTTCTTACAATATTTTATCTTTTTCGATACTTGCCTTATTCCTATGCCCCTTTATGCATTGAAAGTACCCATACACTTAAACTTGATTACCAGATTCAGCCTACATTTTAAAGTACATGTTTATCAAGAGTTTAATGTTAACGCTTTCTAAGTGAATATATAATCAAACCACTTGCCTTCCTGCTTGTATATTATTACTTTATAATGCTCGGGACTGTCTTTATTGCAGCATGTAATCCAAAGTAGATCGTGGAGTTAAAAATGTGTTTCCGTCAATTACTAATTTTATTTTGTGTTTCACTTATATTAACCAGTAATCTCTCTGCTCAAGATAATGAGAACATTGAGCTGATAAGCCAGACATGCAGCTTCTGGAATGACGCGGAAGACATCATCATTTCTGAAAATCTCGCCTATGTGTCAACCGGATTAACAGGCATTCAAATCCTTGACCTTGCCGATCCGATACATCCTATTGTTATCGGAACATACGATGATAACACGACTTCATCGAAACGAATGTTCCTTACAGAAAATACTCTCTACTATGGTCATGCAGCTGGTGTAACGATAGTTGATGTTTCCAATCCCGAAATTCCGGAATTACTCGGTGGCATCCTCTTCAATCAGCCAGTAACTGACGTTACCGTCGATGGGAACATTGTCTATCTCGTGACTGAAGATCCGAATGGATCACTGGCTGGTGGGTTATTTATCTTCGACATCACCAGACCGGATGATGCGGTCAGACTGGGCAGTTGGACAGTCTCGAGAAATGCGGCTCTGGTTGAGAAAATCGGCAATTTCATATACATAATTGATGACCAACCATTCACCAAAGGACTGCACGTAATAGATGTCACCAATCCAAACGCCCCAAGAAGAATCAAATTTTGGGAGACTGATGGATTTGACAGAGGACTATTAGTCATCGGTGACTATGCCTACATTGCTGCCAGGAGGGTTTTTGACCGCAGAGTGCATTCGATGCTGTTTGCCCTCGATGTCAGCGACCCGAGTCGTCCCGCTGTAACTGATTCAATCACATGGGATGGTGAGATTACCGGTTTGGCAGAATTTAATGATTATCTCTATGTTTCTGATCAGGGTTCGCATGAGTCACATTTGAATACAGTCGACATTTTTGACTCGGCGCATCCAGTGCTGGCTGAAACTTACGACCGGAACTACACAAGTGGTCAGGTAGCAATTCGAGAGGGGATGGCTTATCTGACCGATGCGGATATTGGGTTGCACATAGTTGATATTTCCGATCCGTTCGACATGGATGAGGCTGAGAACTTTGAGCGAGTCGGATCTAATACCAGTGCTATTGTGAACGGAGATCTGATATATTCATCCGGTTCCGGATTTCGAGTGATCCACACGGAAAATCCATTTCAGCCGGAATTCACAATTATTGATCAAGGTATGGAATACCGCGGGATGTCAATCTCAGGTGATAAACTGTGCGGTCTTACTAACAATTATTATTCTGTTGGTTTTGTGGATTGCAGCGATCCTGAGCAACCAGAACTTGCTCGAAGACTATCGTTTGGCGGTGACTGAAGTGGCCAGGCCCATGACGTCGCGGTCGGCGACGATGTTGCTTATGTAGCTTTTGAAGGACTTGAGAATTGGGACATTTCCGATATTGAAAATCCGGTTAAGATTGATAACGGAATGCCTGAAAACTTAGGGTTTATTACTGAAACAGCCCTAGCGGGAGACTACGCCTATTTGGCAAGATCAGGAGATGACCCGGGAATAGTTATACTTGATATATCCGATTTAGAAAACCCGCAGGTCGTTAGTCGAACTGATGTAGGAGGAGGTCACACATGGCGGGCGATGATCTCTACATCGGGAGATTATGCATACATTGCAAATGAAAGGCATGTATTCTCTTATGATGTGAGTGACCCACGAAATCCAGTATCCCTCGGAGATTGGTATTCAAATATACGCATCTGGGACTCCACAGCCGATGAGGATTATCTATATCTGGCAGTCGGCATGGAGGGCATTATTGCCCTTGATATTTCCGATCCTGAGGATTTACATGTAGCAGGATTTTACAATACTACCGGGTCAGCATGGGAAGTGCATGTTATGGGCAATCTGCTGATTGTAGCTGATAACACAAATATAGGGATTTATGAGAATTCATTACTGAGTTCTCCCGGCTTGTCAGATGCTGGAAGGATTCCAACGGGATTTGCACTATATCCGGCATTCCCGAATCCCTTTAACTCATCGACCACAATCAGATACGACCTTTCACAATCGTGTTTTATATCTTTAAATGTCATTAGCCCAACAGGTCAGATAATTGCTACTTTACAGGATGGATATCTGACAAAAGGTGCCAATTCTTTTATCTGGAATGCTGGCAATTTGCCTTCAGGGCTATACTATATCACTTTAAATAGCTCGGGCAGGTCATTCTCGCAGCAGTTAATCTTAACGAGATAAGGGAGTATGAAATGCGATTCCGTCAACCACTTTTGCTGTCATTTATATTTCTTCTGTTTTTTTCTGATTCGCTTTTCGCGCAGAATCATGAGAATATTGAGTTAATCAGTCAAACTTGCGAATTCTGGAGTGATATAGAAGATATTGTTATTTCTGAGAATTTCGCCTATGTCGCTGCGAATGTCTCCGGATTGCAGATTCTTGATTTGTCTGATCCTTTACGCCCGGTTGTAATTGGATACTATAAGCAAGATAGGATGATCGCAAAATGCCTGTTCTTATCTGAGAATATAGTTTACATCGGACATCGAACTGGAGTTTGTATGGTCGATGTGAGTGATCCTGAAAATCCGGAATTTATCGGTAACTGCAATTCTGATTTGCTTGTTTGTGATGTGACAGTCGATGAGGG
The DNA here is from genome assembly GCA_018644935.1 of Calditrichota bacterium. GTDB lineage: Bacteria > Electryoneota > AABM5-125-24 > Hatepunaeales > Hatepunaeaceae > JABGPL01. The sequence goes on from JABGPL010000104.1 coordinate 8,318, forward strand.
AATTGTCTATTTCGTCGCCGAAGATCCTAACCCTATGATGATCGGTGGTTTGTTCATTTACGATTCCTCCGATCCGGCTGATCCTGTATTCTTATCCGAATGGACAATTCCAAGAGATGCTGTTCTCGTCGAGAAGATTGGCAATTACATCTATATAATCGACGACCAGCCTTTCACAATCGGCATGCATGTTGTAAACGTAACCGACCCGAGAGCTCCGAGACTAGTAAGATTCTGGGAGACTGACGGCTTTGAGAACGGTTTTGAGGTTGTCGGAGATCGGGCTTATATCGCAGCCAATAGAAATCGCGATGGCAGGTGTAACCCCATGATTTTTTCAATAGATGTCAGTGAACCTGGGCGTCCGGTTGCAGTTGATTCTATTGTTTGTGGTCGCATCACTGATATAGAATCAATCAATGGTTACCTCTTTGTAACATCGCAGACATCTGATCGAGCTTATCTCAGAGCTGTTGATATATTCAACAACGAGCAATTTGCAGTAGCCGCATCGATATTGCTGGATCACGATGCCGGAAAGCTGGCGGTAATTGATGGATTTGCATATACAGGTGATTCGGAATTAGGAATACATATTATGGACATTTCCGATCCGTTTGATATGAGTGATGCCGGGGTATTTGAAACCGCCGGATCGAACAGGAGTGCCACCCTTTGCGGAGATCTGATATATATATCCGGCATGGGGTTCAGGATAGCTGATATTGAAGATCCGACAAGTCCAGAGTACTCGCGGATAGACACGGAAATGGAATTCCGTAAAATGTCCATAGTCGAGGAAAAGGGATGTGGATTATGGAACAATCGGTATGGTGTAACCTTTTTCGATTGCTCTGATCCTTTGCAGCCTGAACCGACCCGTTATATACGCTATGGCGGTGACTGAGGCGGCTGGGTTTTCGACATCGCGGTCGGCGATGATGTTGCTTTATTGGCATTTGGCAGGTTAATTGCTATTGATATTCTGGATATTAACGAGCCCTGGGAATTTGAACATAACCTGAACGATGAACTTAGAAATATTACCGGAGTTGAGATAGTAAACAACATGGCATATCTTGCAAATTCCGGAAATAACGCTGAATTGATAATTGTCGATATATCTGACCTCAACAATTTTGAGGTTGTCAGCAGAACCGAGGGACCATTTGGTTCAATGAAATTTGTAACGGTTTCGGGTGATTATGCAGTTTTGGGTAGTGATCGCTATGTCTTTCGTTTTGACGTGGGTGATCCAGAAAATCCGGAGTACTTAGGGGCGTATGTAACTGAAGACCTAATCAGGGATATTGCATTATCAGAACAATTCCTGTATTTAGCTGTTAGTGAAGATGGCGTACTTATGCTTGATATTTCCGATCCGGAAGACTTTATAGAAGCGGGTTTCTACAACACTGATGGAAAAGCATGGGATATCGAATTAGGGCACAACATAATCATTGTTGCCGATGACACTAATGTAGGGATATATGAGAATACCTTGTTGAGTGTTCCCGTCGAACCAGATGGATCGAAAATACCGAATGGATTTGCTATATATCCGGCTTTCCCGAATCCGTTTAACTCATCAACAACAATCAGCTACGAACTTTCACAACCGAGTTTTGTTTCATTAAATGTTTACAATCCAACTGGTCAGATAATTACTACATTAAAGAACGGATATCTGCAAAATGGAGCTCATTCCATCAATTGGAATTCTGGCAATTTACCGTCAGGGCTCTACTATATCACTTTAATGAACTCGGGAAGGTCATTTTCGCAACAGGTAATCCTAACGAGATAAGGGAGTGTAAGATGTGTTTCTTTCACCCAATACTTCAGCTACTTGTATTTCTCCTGTTTTTTTCTGCATCTCTTTTCGCGCAGGATCATGAGAATATTACGTTAGTCAGTCAAACCTGCGAATTCTGGAGTGATATTGAAGATATTGTTATTTCAGAAAATATCGCCTACATTGCCGCGAACGCCTCAGGATTACAGATCCTCGATATATCAGATCCTGTCAATCCTCACATTATTGGATTCTACGAGAATATTACGACAGTAGCGACATGTCTGTTTCTATCCGGGAATAGTATTTATATTGGGCATGAAGTTGGTATCAGTATCGTCGACGTGACCGATCCTGAACGTCCCGAGCTGATCGGAGACTACTTCTTCCCCTTACCTGTCAGTGATCTGACCGTCGATGATAGTATCATATATTTCGTTGCTGAAAATCCCGACCGTGGTAATTCCGGAGGTTTGTTCATTCTTGATGCGACCCGTCCGGATAATCCGGTTCTCCTTTCTGAATGGACAGTTCCGAGAAATGCAGTAATTATCGAGAAAATAGGCAGTTACGTTTACATTATTGGCAATCGAGTGATGCATGTCATGGACATCACAGATCCTGAAGCACCGGAACGAACCTTCTTCTGGGAAACTGATGGCTTTGAGAGCGAACTTGAAGTTGTCGGAGACCGTGCCTATGTTGCAATAAGACGATTGGTTGGCAGGATACCACGGATACTTCATTCTCTCGATGTCAGCGATCCCGGACAACCGGAATTTGTAGATTCTATCATCTGGGATGGCAGCCCCAATGATATCGAATCGAGCAATGATTTCCTCTATGTGACATCATATTTACGTTTGAGTATTATTGACATATCCAGCGACGAGCAATTCGAGGTAGCCGAATCAATACGGTTAGACTACCCGGTTGGAAAATTGGCGGTTACAGAGAATTATGCTTATGTTGGGGATACACAGGTGGGGCTTCATATTTTGGACATTTCTGATCCTTTTGCGATGGAGGAAGTTGGCGTTTTCGAATCTGTCGGGGTCAACCGTTGTGTCGCTTACAGTGGTGATGTCCTTTATGCTTCCGGTGAGGGATTTCGGACTATTAACATCGAAGATCCTGCAAATCCTCATTTTTCCAGGATTAATTCAAATGTGAGATTACGCAAAATGTCGGTCATCGGAAATAAAGGGTGCGGATTCGACAATAGTCGTAGCGACCTCAGTTTCTTTGACTGCTCCGACCCATTGCAGCCGGAGCAAACGCAAAGTCTCAGATTTGTCCATATGGCGGGGGGGGCGATCAACGACATCGCAATCGACGATGAAGTTGTTTTTTTGGCAACTCACATTATACACACTTTTGACATCTCAGACATAAATAATCCAACGGAATTCGAACATAATCTGTTTGATGAACTCTATGGGCATACGATTAAGTTGGTGGATAATTACTTATATATCGTTCGAGGGTATGAAAACTGCGAACTGATAATCGCAGACATAACTGATATCAATGATTTAAGAATCGTCAGCAGAATTGATACTCCATATGGAATCATACAATTTGTTGTTGTTTCAGGGGATTGCGCAGTTCTGTCAAGTAATAATCATATCTACTGTTTTGATGTGAGTGATCCCGAAAACCCAGTGCATATTGGTGGATGGCATTCAGATGATGAAATAAACAATATCACCGCATCGGATGAATTTTTGTATTTAGCTGCAGGAGAAACCGGTATTATTGCCCTCGATATCTCTGATCCGGAAGATATACAAACTGCCGGCTTTTACAATACAGACGGATTTGCACGGGATGTCCTCGTTGGTAGGAATCTGATCATCGTTGCAGATGATACTAATGTAGGGATTTATGAGAATACACTGCTTGATACTCCCTCCCACTCAAATCAAGGGGATTATCCTGAGGGGTTTGTTCTTTATCCGGCTTTTCCGAATCCATTTAACTCGACGACCACGATCAGCTTTTTCCATCCCACCTTTTCTCCAGTAAAAGTTTCTGTATATAACACCCACGGTCAATTGATTGAACAGCTTGTAAACGGTGTTGTACCGGCAGGAAGGCATAGTGTGGTGTGGGAGGCTAATGGGGTGAGTGCAGGGGTGTATTTTGTTGTTAGCGGGGACGAGATAGGAAAAATTCTCTTCATAAAATAATAAATTTTGGGATTTCAAATGAGAGCCATAATTACAGTAATGGTCGCAATCTGCTTGAGTATCGGCTTTGCTCAACCAAACATTGATTGGGAACAGGACTATGGTTCAGAAATAGCGGATGAATGCTATGATATGATTCGTACTCATGAGAATGGATATTTATTAATTGGATATCAACATGATGGAAGGGAATGGCCAACTGGGGCAAATTGTAAAGTCATTAAAACGGATTCGCTGGGGAATGTAATTTGGAATCAGGATTATGCTGCTGAAAACCTCGATAGCCTTGGCGGCTATTTTAAATGTGGCACGCAAACCATAGACGAATGTTATATACTTGCCGGAACCCGTTTTACAACGCATCCCGGGATTTATCAGAGCTATATGATTAAAATAGATGGTGAAGGTAATATTCAGTGGGAGTACTCTATTGTCCGAAATGGCCCCTCTGCATTTTACGATGTAGTCGTATCAGAAGATGGAAATATTTACCTCGCAGGTTCCAGTGGGTATCTCACGAAAACAGATAGTGATGGAAACATTATTATAGATGCGGACATTGACATTCAAGGAAATGGATTCGATAGAATACTGCTGCTTCAAGACGGCAATCTATTGCTGGCTGCGCTAAATCCCGACATAATTCTAATTAAAATAGACAATGACTGCGATCCATTATGGACACGAAATCTGCAGCTTAATTACGGGATGATGGATATCATTCAAACCTCTGATGATTGTTTTATATGTGCTGGATATTATGGGGGCGAACAAGGAATTGAAAATGCCGCAGTTAAATTTGATAACCGTGGCAATGTTGTATGGACCAGAAACTGGCGCTATAGAAGGTCGTTTGAATATCTTCGGTCGATTACAGAGTTAAATGACGGATCATATATTTTGGGTGGTATTGGATGCATCAACCCAAACGAATTACCCTACACTTTTCTGCAGCGATTTGACAATAATTTTCAGAATCAATGGACCTTATCGTTTGAAGAATTTAGTAGCTCCCCCCGGGCAATACTGGCAAATTCCAGCGGATCATATATAATCGCCGGGACTAAAACTATGGTTTTAGAAGATGATACCGAGAACCGTCAGATGTGGCTTTGCAATACAAACACGGATACTTTGGCAATATCAATTTCACAAATCCCGGCATTAGCAAACAATTTTGAAATACATAATGTTTACCCCAATCCCTTCAACTCAACAACTACCATCAGCTTTATTCTCCCCACCTTATCTCCTGTGTCAGTGTCTGTTTACAACACTCGTGGTCAATTGGTGGATGTGCTGCTGGATGGCGTCATGCCGGTGGGGAGCCATAAAGTTGTGTGGGATGGGCATAACGTTGGCGCGGGAGTATATTTTTTGAAATTGTGTGACAAGACAGGAGGTGAAAATTTCATATATCAGAAAGTTACCCTAATTAAATAGGAGGTTCAAAATGAAATTCGCTGATTCACCAAACAATTTTTGTTTCATTTTACTGGCACTCATCCTGGGTTCTGTGCAATTCTGCTATGCGGAAATCACTTTTATCGAACATGTAGTATCTGATGATTATTCCGGCGCAAGCTCGATTATGGCATTGGACATAGACTTTGATGGGGATCTTGACCTGTTAACCACTGGGGATAATGGTGTATCATTATGGAAAAACAATGGTGAACAGGAATTCACGGAACACCTGTTATTCGATACAAATTCATGGCCACCTGACACAGCGGATGTGAATGGTGATGGAGAAATTGATTTAGTTGTTGTTGTTGGCCGCTGCGTGAGCTGGTATGAAAACAACGGAAATGAGGAATTCACGCAACACATAATAGATGAGGAGGACGCTTTTGTTTCTGCGATGGATTTGGATGGGGATACTGATATCGATATATTCTGTTTCGGCGGAGCAGCTTTCTGGTACGAAAATACAGGGGACCGGGATTTCTCATATCATTTTATAGGAGGAGAGTACTGGTGGCCATTCTCTTTGTATATGTCTGATCTCGACAATAACGGATACATGGATGCCCTTGTTGGGGCAAATTCCTCAGAAGCAATAACAATTTTCAGAAACAATGGAAATGGGAGTTTCACAGAACATGTGTTAATAGATAGAAGCATAGATTGTCGTGCGGTACACGCTGTTGATATTGACGGGGATAATGATCAGGATCTGATAACTGATATAGGTGATGAATTACGGTTGTGGGAAAACATCGGTGAAAACAACTTCAGGATTAGAGCGATTGATAATACCGGTTCAGAGTATCTGGACTCTGGTGATATTGACAGTGACGGAGATGTGGATTTAGTTTCCCGTAGTTGGACTACATTTAACTGGTATGAAAATGAAGGTGAATATAACTTCACACGCCATAGCCTATCACGTGAATTTGAAGAGTTTTGGGGTGATGTAAAAGTAGCAGATATGGACAATGATGGTGATTTGGACGTTCTGGGAGTTGTCGGTGAGGAAGGTCTTATTCTTTGGTGGGAAAATGAAGAGGATACTTTGTTAGTTGCGCAGAGTGATGGAGAAATAGCATCTGGTTTCAGACTCAGCAATATCTACCCCAATCCTTTCAATTCAACAACCACAATCGAATATACCCTGCCGTATGCTTCAGATGTCTCGCTTAGCCTGTATAACATTCATGGTCAATTGGTGGATGTGCTGCTGGATGGCGTCATGCCGGTGGGGAGCCATATAGTTGTGTGGGATGGGCATAACG
>JABGPL010000105.1 GCA_018644935.1 Calditrichota bacterium
GATAGTTAAAAGATTTTAATGCAAAATACAAACAGGCACATATTTTCGCTGAAAATATGTGCCTGTTTGTATTTATAATAGTAGCCGCGACCCTTGCGGTCGTAGAACTTCAAACCTACAAAACACTCACCTATGCATCCTTCCCTGAGTTTGAAAACCTACCGCAACACCATCAATTTCCTCGTAACAGTTTCCCCTCCCGCCTCCAGCCTGCACAAGTACACACCAGTAGGTACACCCGAAGCATCCCATGAGGTAGCATAGATCCCTGCAGCCAATTCTCCATTCGTCAAAATGTCCATCTGACAACCATTCAAGTTATAGATGGCAATCCTGACCTGTCCAGTCTCAGGCAGGTAGTATTCAATACGTGTTGTTGAGTTGAACGGGTTGGGGTATTGAGCTAACAAGGTTAGGTTATCTGGAATGTTATTGGGATCTTGATTACCAATAACATTCGGTTCGCGGTCTGTCAAAATTTGTATTACATAGTTCTCTTCATGTGATGTATCAAATGGGTTATAATCCCTGTTTCGAGAAATAATCGCGAGTTTATCATCCATTGGGTAGGTATAGGTGAAACCTGCATTAAACGGGGTTTGAAAAGCATCTATCCCCTCATTAGTCCAACCCTCCATAATTACACCATCTGGTTTAAAATGAACCACAGAAAGACACCTTGAATCATTCTTGCCCCATCCGAACCAAACCCCTCCATCTCCGTCTGAATACGCGTGAACAGTCTGATGCGGGTAAATTTCGCGAGGTCTGAATCCGTCTTCACTAAGAAGACGTTCTCCAATCTCAGATATTCCCTGAACTAAAACAACATCAATTAAGCGGTCACCCGAATGCACAACCCACAAAGGTCCTGAATCACCGGGCATAGTGTAACCTTCCCATAAGCTATTGATAGGTTCATCGTATAATGTCAACGGATTGCCAACTTCTTCTCCGTTTTCATTAACTCCATGAAATTCAATGTTAGAACCTCCCTCCTCAAATATCTGCTTTCCAAACCATATTCCACCTTCGGAACGTTTGGAAACTCCAATTAAAACATCATCATCAAACCTGTCCAGGGCATCCCTATATGGTTGTTCCCAGACTAAGTTGCCATCGGTATCATACTTTCGGATTTCGATATATGACCCGAAGAGAATGTGGGCCAGATAAACTCCGTCTTCGACGGCTAAAATCCACTCTAATGTACCACTTCGATGTATATTCACCGCAAATGAATCTGACCATGCCAACCCTCCATCTTCGCTATTCATTGCATACAGGTAATAATGCACTGGTTCTTCGTATGATGATCTTGCAAATAAATAGGTAAACTCACCATTGGGTGCCATATCAATTTCCAAACCTGTATCATGTGAGATCAATGGCGTGTCAAATTCAATATTCCATTCAAGCTCAGGTTCATCTGTAAAGCATGATAATACCGGAGTATAGGAAGTTTGATGCCTCCATCCCCTAATTATTCTGTTCCCTGCCATTTTAGTTTTTAAATTACGAGTAGTATTTGTTTCTGTCAGATTTACACCTTCGGGATCACCTGTAAATTGTCCCGTGGAATCTAAAGCCAAATGGCAAATCCCCCTCTCCCAATTACTTGTACCTTCGTAAAGATTATGGTAATTATTTCCGGATTCCCAAATGATCCCTCCATACGGTCTGTAATTCCTGTTCGATCGCACTGGATGAACAGGCCAGAGATCTTCATAATTGCCATTTTGGTTTAAACGATAAAGGAGAAGTGGTTGCCGAGGTAGAGTGTTCGTTTTATAGCCAAAAAGCCAGACTCCGTTATCAGCAGCGTATGTCCCAAATTTTGCATTTCCAAGGTTAGGAATAAGAACACTATCTCTCCTCCTTCGCTCTAAATTATTAGAATAGAGAAAACATTCACCTAAGTATCTTCCGCTATCTGAAAGCCCTATTTTTAAGGTTAGATCACCATTTGTATGCTCTGTCACACCTACCAAACGAATCCCCCAGGAATTCCATGAAACTACTTGCACACCTTGATTTGAATTCACAAATTCATTTTCATCTGGATCGTAAATGGTTAACCAAACTTCAGGATCTTCATCTGTGGGTCTCTTTTTATACAAAATTGCTATTCTACCCTCTCGCAGTTTTTCTACGTCTATGTCTATATGTCCATCAATTTCCTGAATAACATGAGAGAACTCCTCCCCTACGAATTCGCCATTCTCATCCATCCGGAATATTCCGACACGCCTATGATTGCCCTCCGTTTGTCTATACCTTAATAATAATCCACCGTTTAGTCCACACAGTGGATTATTGACAACCGCACCTTCAGGAAATTCATCATTGGCAATGGGTCGCATTTCTTCCCAGAGCTTTTCACCTTCATAAGTGATCCTGTTCATGATCGAACGGTCAACTGATGCAATGTACCAAAAACCACCATGATCGTCTGAGATTGCACTGTGTAGTCTATCGTGTTCAGGATCTGGTCTTCGCTCATTCCATTCCCAGTCTCTGCGAAGCTGACAGTTCTCATCAAGGGCAATAAAACCCCAGTTTGAGAGAGCATATACTCCACCATGATCGTCAGGAATCAAGCCTATCAGAGTTCTCTTATTCAGCTCACTTTCGAAGGATATGATGCCTCGAGGTTCGTCACCCCATAATGGATCTCCATCACCATCGTATTTCTGGACAAACAGAATTTTCTCAGCACCATCCTCTGGTATCGTGGCAGACCATGCGACATATAGATTCCCTTCCCCATCTTTGGTGACCATTCCATCATCTGAGGTCATATTCTCGAGTGTCAACCTGATGGGATTCTCGTATCGGAATTCACCTGTTTCATTTACGACTTGCAAATAAACACCACGGAAACCGTCTTCCAGTCTATTTTCGCTCCAGAATACCATGACCTCTTCACCACCCAGGATTGAGTGAATTCCAAGCAGCTCATGCATGGGATTGGAGTACAGAAAGGTCCCCTCATCACCAAAAACTCGGTGTGGTTCGGATAAAAGATTGGTAAAACAAGTGAGACAAAACGTGAGGATTACTAAACTAATTGTGTTCTTTAACATGATTCTCTCTTCTTTGATTTCTTTTTCGCTACTACATCTTCATGAATTACTATCAATCAAATCAATACTTTAATATAGACACATTAGCAGAATTAAACAAGCTGTTCAGTTACTTGATCCTTTGAAAAGTGATGCAAGCTTTGCATTTCTGATTAGGGTTTCGCAAAAAAAAGTGCCGGGCAAAAACCCGGCACCATAAATAGTCCGCATAGGAGTCAAAAGAAGATATTACTTCTTCATCTCCTTCATCTCTTTTTTCATCTTTAGCATTTCTTTCTTCATCTCTTCCATGTCTTCCTTGAACTCTCCGCACTCGTGTTTAAAATCTTTGCACATTTCGTCAAAATCACAGCCCTCTAATCCTTCTTTGATAATGATTTCAAGATCTTCTAAACCCTCGAGGTGTTCCAGGTGTTTGAATACTTGCAATCCTTGGAGACCTTCGAGACCTTCAAAGTCAAAATCAAAGTCGAAATCCATGTTGCTGCATTGATGGGATCTCTTTGCTTCCCCTAATGTGCATTTCAGAGTTTTGCTCTCACCTTTGCGATTGACAAACAGGTTGATCTCTGTTTTGGGTTCAAACTCTCGGATTACTTCATATGCACCTTCAAAGCTTTCGACAGCCTCTTTGTTAATCTTAACGAGGATGTCACCTACCATTAAACCTGATTTTTCAGCAGGAGAATCATCACCAACAGTTTCAACGATTACACCGGATTTGACACCGAAAAACTTCGACAGATTTTCATTTAGTGTATGCCCGGTGATTCCGAGATACCCCCCCATTTCAGGATTTTCACATTTCTCACAGGATTTCATGACCTTCATCATTTTGTGTGATTTTTCAGGTCTTTCGCCCAATTTGGCTTTCATTTTTTCTTTCTTGCTGTCGCGGATAACCACAAATTTAATTTTGTCACCAGGTTTCATTTCACTGATGATTTCTCCTGGTTGTCCGACCTCAGTAATCTTTTTACCTTCCATTTCAATAAGTATGTCACCGTGCTTCAGACCCGCCTCCTCAGCACCTGAACCATCAACTACTTCCATGATCAAGATTCCTACTTTGTCTTTGTAATCGAGAGCCTCTCGAGTGTCATCGTCTAAATCGCGGGAGACAATCCCCAAAAACGGCTTCTCGGATTTCTTATCACCTGCGATGCCATCAGCAGGAATAAGTGCAAAACTGAATGCCAGAATCAGGAACAGTGCCAGAACAGAATAATTCAATCTCAAACTCGCCTTCATTTTCTCCTCCAAAAGAGATTTGCTGTATTTCAAAATATTTCTTCGGGTTGTTTTATTATTAGACTGTTGTGCCGTTAAAAAGGTTTCGTCATTAAGGGATGAGATAAAGTTTTTGTGGAGAAAAAAGGGGATTTTGAATTCCCTTTGGTCAGGCGTATGTGAAAACAGTAAAACCACTCCCCAATCCCGACCTGATTGGGTTATATGCCTCATTTGTTAAATATGGAATCCGCGGTCCATCGGGTCGTCGAACAGGATGTCCGACCGACTGAGGTATGCTACTTGAATCCCCTCAAATTAAACCGACCTGACTACTCTGCACCCAGCCGTGTTTCTTTTTACCGACTGAAATTTCGTGCCAGCCAGTCATGCTGCGAATTACTCGGACTTTAGTGCCTTCATGGAGACTGAATAATAGCTTTCCTGTTCCCATTGCTGGAGCACTGAGTACTTCTACTTCCTTAGCTATCATTACCCCTTCTCGCTTTGCACTGTCATCCTTCATCTGGAGACCGATAAATCCGAGATCAAGAAAAAGTACTACAAGTAAAATCCATGCGAAGATGGCAATCGTTGATTTGCCTTTAGAACGTTTCGTAATCCACTTCCGCATGCTCAAAAGTGCAAACAGCAGGAAGCACAAAATTATCGCGAATGTCGTGAGCATTGTATCAGACAACATCGACCGGAATTGATCAAACCAATCCCAAACTGGCAATCTCACCTCTTCTTCCAGCTTATCAACCAGCTTCAATCGAGCAATAGTGAGGTTAGCTTTCAAATCCTCGTCTTCGCCGAGCAACAAAGATGCCTTTTCCCAGTATTGAATTGCCTCACCGAGTTCGTTAAGCTTAAAATATGCGTTGCCAATATTATAGTAAAGTTCAGCGGCTTGATATTCGTCTTTCTCTATCTGTAGCCATCGGTCAAGTGCTTCTACATAATTACCGTCTAAATACTCCCGGTTTCCCGCTTCAAAAAGCAAATCGGGGCTTGCTGAAAATGACGATCCAACTTGCACTATCAGAATCAGGAGCAAACAAATAACCGCTTGATGGAATTTATTCATCTCAGTTTCTCCAATAATTCAGATGTCTCTCTGAATTTATCGAGCATATCCTCTGCACTCTGCTGATTAATTTCAGCTCCACTGAAACGAATGTGATCAACCTGATTAAGCAGATGTTTCACCTGAGCAATTAGCTCATGTTCTGCGCCTGTACCTTTTAGTCCCTTCTCGATAATAACGCCTGTTAATCCAGCTGCAGGTTCACGTATTGTAGCTCCAGTCAATTCTGCGAGCCCATGCGAAGCTATTGATACCGCTTCCTTAAATTGTTGCTGGCTAATTAACTTTGCTGCCTGTGTAAGGTCGCGTCTCATTGCTTCAGGAGCCTTCCGAAGCCTGACTAATGCAGGGTCTGACCTCCGGCGTTGAACATAAACATCAACTCCAAGCCCAATCACAAAAAGTCCAGGAGTAAGCAGCAGAACAAATATGAACCATTTTGACTCCCATGCCCGATGCTCAATAGGTGTCAATGGTGCCTGAAGCTCTTTTATAAAACGAATATCACTACCAAGAATCGCAACTTCTTCCGCGGAGTATCCACCTCCACCAATATATGCATCATCTTCAGCTGGATTTACTACAATCCTCTTAGCCCCGGATTTAACCGTTTTATACTTTTTTTTCATTGTGTTAAAAAAGGAAAATTCAATCGCATCAAGATTAAATGTTCCGGACCTTCGCGGAATAATGAGGTAGGAAAACGTTTTTTTTCCTCGCATTACCTGACCGGACGTAGTAATGTTTTCGGTTACAGTTGGGTCAAATGTTTCAAAGCCATCAGGAACCTTCAATTTGGGCGGTTTAATCGACTTGAGGTAACCGGTACCATCGATTTTGACAGTTACATTAACAGCGTCATGCTGGGAAACTTCGTAATTGTCATATGCGACGTTAACTCTAAAATCTCCGACATCTCCTTGAAAATTCTTTGGTCTTCCTATCGCTGGCAAGGGCTTCACAACCAACTCAAGTGGCTGCGTCGTAATGTCTTTTACTTCCTGGCGATTGCGGGAAATATCAAAAACCGATCTTCTTCTACTGCTGCTTCTGGGCACCTCAACTGTAACCTCAGCTGTCAGTGGCTCAATAGTTAGTTTGCCTTTGCGAGTTGGGAAGAGACCGACCTTCCGGATGGTGGCAACTTTGTAACCAACTCCGCGAACTGTGGCATCTCGTATAGGTGGTCGACTCGGGATTTTGAATTCTTCCTGCCAGAATCCGGTTGCGCGTGGCAAACTCGGGAAACCGTAATTGGAGACGTTAACCTTGAAATACAACTCATAAGTAACCGTAATCATTTCCCGTAAAAAAACCGAATCTTTATCCGCACTCGCAACAAGAAAAACGTCTGGAAGACTGCCGGACTTTGTCTTTGATACACCTTTAATGTTGCTTTTAGCAGAAGTAGTCTGAGGAGCGGCCGCTTTTTGCACTTTAAGAGATACTGAGTTACTTTTCAGAACTTTACGTTTATCTTTTGCAGAAGCCGGGGAAATTATTATCCTACCAGTTTTTCTTGGTTTGAGTACATAAGAAATGGATTTTGTCCGACTGACACGCCCATTTATCATTTGAATTTCGGTTGATGAAGATGGTCCAGAAATCACATCAAAGCTTCCAAATGTGGGAGGATTAATATCAGGCAAAGAAGATTTACCTGAGAGTGTGGCGGTATAGGTTACTCTATCTCCATAAGAACAAGTTGAAGGTTCAATGGTTGCTGTTAGTTTCAACTGGGCATATGCATTCACCGTGAACAAAAAGCCAAATACAATCAACAACATGGCGATTTTCTGATATGTTGTTATCCGCTCTACCAATCCTTCTCTGCCCTCTTTGGTTTACCAAACTGACGTTTGAGTTTTTCCTTCATCGCCTCTAATTCTTCATTCTCCATCGCCTGCAACAATTGCATAGCCTCCTCTTCTGTCATTTCAGATTCATTCTCCTCTTCCTGAGGTTGAGCCTGCTGGGTTGAATCTGGAGGTGATTGTTCCTCTTGCTCCTGTTGTTGCTGCTGTTCCTCTTCTTTCTGTTCTTCGTTTTGTTCCTGCTTTTGTTGCTCCTGCTGATCCTGCTTTTCCTGCTGCTGGGTAGAGTCCTGTTCTCCACCTTCCTGCTGTTGCTGTTGCTGCTGCTGTTGCATCTGCATCATTTTCAGCACAGTCTCAAGATTGTACTTTGTGTCTTCATCATCACTGCGTAATCGAAGTGAATTTTTAAACGCCCCAAGGGATTCTTCAAATTTCTCAGATCGAGCGAGTGTATTTCCAAGATTATACCATGCATCGGCTGCGAGTTCTGGTTCCTCTTTTTCTAAAACTTTCGCAAAAGCACCCATCGCTTCAGGATACTTTTCAAGCTTATAGAGAGCGGCTCCAAGGTCATAATCCAATTCTTCCCGATCTGGCGCATCTTGTCGAGCTGCCATGAACTCAGCTAAGGCTCTGTCGTATTCCTTGTCGTGATAAAGATCAATCCCCTTTCTGACGGCTTCGCGAGGTTTTTCTGCCAGAACTGTTGAAAAGGTTAGAAATGCAAATAGTACTATCAGGAGCAATCTACCCATTTTTTCTCCTTTTCCCCGCCGGGATCATCATTTCCAGAATAATCAAGATAAACGCCAAAGCCGCTGGCCATTGGAAACGGTCTTCATAGTCGGTGAACTGCTTGGATTCAAACTCTTCAGTCTCCATACCTGAGATTTTTTTGAAAATCTTTTCAAACTCAGTCCCAGTCTTCGTAGCCCTAAAATACTCACCACCGGTCACCTGAGCAATCTCTATCAGAATATTTTCGTTTAATCTTGAAACAACAGTGTTGCCTTGATACTCTTTGTAACCGGTAATCCGACCCCTTGCATCCGTGATTGGAATTGGTCCGCCCTGAGGAGTTGCCATGCCAACTGTGAAAATACGAACACCCTCTTTTGCGGCTTCAACTGCTTGTTCAGCAGCATCCGTACTGTGATCCTCGCTATCTGTGATCAGAATCAGAATTTTCTGGGCATTGCTTTCAATCCGGAATGCTCTCTGCCCTTGCTTGATGGCTTCTGACAAGGATGTACCCGGATATGGTATTATCTCCGGGTCCATTGCATTCAAAGCCGTGACAACTGCAGAATAATCGAGCGTGAGCGGAATCTGTACGAACGCAACATTTGCAAACGGTACGAGGGCAACGCGGTCACCGCGAAGACGTTTCAATAACCTTGTGATCTCGTGCTTTGCCTTAATCAACCTGCTGGGAGAAATATCCGTTGCATACATAGAGCGTGAGACATCAAGGGCAATTACTATGTCAGTTCCTTCCCGTTTGACTTCAATCTGGCGTGTTCCAACCTGAGGACCAGATATTGCCAGTATTAGCAAGCCAATTGCGGAAAGTCCAAGCAACCGTTTTACAAATACATTCCGGGGAGCGCGATGCGGGAAGGCTGTATCCCACATAGTTTGATTTGCCCAACGTAGCATAGCAGCCTTGCGCCAACGCAACTCAAGAAGAGCGAGGATCATTAGAACGGGCAAAGCCCAAAGAAAATGCAGATATTCGGGATGTGCGAATCTTATCATGATAGACGCCTCATCACTACAACCGACAACAACCACCCGAAACTCAACAAGATCAATGCTCCAATTGCCCAGTCATAAAACAGTTCAGCATATCTCCGAAACGCTCGAACCTCGACCTTGGTCTTCTCCATCTTGTCGATTTCCTGGAATATCGCACGCAGCTTCTTGTCATCAGTCGCCCGGAAATATTTCCCTCCAGTTGCATTTGCAATCTCGGTCAACAGATCCTCATCAATAGATACTTTTACCTGCTGATATTGAGTCCTTCCAAAAATGTCTGTTCCCGGATAGGGAGCAGTTCCTTTCGTACCCACCCCAATAGTATATACTCTAACATCCATTGCCTGTGCTGCTTCTGCCAGAGTAGTCGGAGGTTGACCGTAGTTATTTTCACCATCCGTCAATAGGATGACAACCCTTGATTTGGAATCTGTCATCTTCAATCTGTTTAATGCCACGCCGAGCGCCTGACCAATTGCTGTATTGTCCGGGTCAACCAATCCAACTTGAATACCTTCCACCAATTCGAGTAGAATGGCATGATCAACTGTAAGCGGACACTGAGTGAAAGCCTGCTTGGCAAACAGCACGACTCCAATCCTGTCATTTGGTCGCAAATCGATAAAATCGGCTGCCACAAGTTTTGCAGCTTCAGCTCTATCCGGTTTAAAGTCCTGTGCTCGCATTGAACCGGAAATATCAATTGCGAGGATTATATCAATCCCTTCAGTGTTAACGTCCTGACCTTTGCTGATCGATTGGGGTCGTGCGATGACTATCGCAAGCAGCAACAGTGACAATATCTTGGTGACAAATGGCACATGTCGTAACATCGGTTTGAAACTTCCGGCACTGATTTGACGGATAGTATGTATCGTCGGATACGGAACCGATGGGAAACCCTGTTTCTGACGTTTTACGTAAATCCAGATCAGCGGAATTACAACTACGGCAAGTCCAAGTAGATATATGTAAGCGAATTGCAGCATTATTCATTCTCCACTGCAACAGGTTTTTCATTGTCATTCTTCTCAACTATAGCATGTTCTTCAAACAATGGCTTTGTCAACTTAACATATTCAAAACCTGCGTCCATACAAGAGGAATGATCCTCACGCGTTGGATTGAATTTTGCGAATTTGACAATATCTGCACAGGTAATAATTTTCTTAATTAAAGCGGCTTCTTTTTCGTTTTTCGACCATTTTTTCTGAACCAGCATGAGTTCGTATGTCGTCATTTCCGGGGCATCGAAATGGAATCTACCGTCCATATATCGCTTTATTATCTCAGTCAACTCGCTGTAATATTCCTTTATATATCCATCCTGCCAGAGCCGTCTCACCCTGAGATCCTCAAGCAGTCGCATAGCTTCATCATAAGCCGGGGGAAGTGGTGGGATATATTCCGGGATGTCACCGATTTTTCGTTTGTATCTCCGCCAGAAATATAAGCCGAGAACGCTAAGCAGTATTACAGCAATACCAATAATTACAAACGGCATTATCTCTTGCCACGTCCAGCCGAGTTTTACAGGCGGTCGGATATCTCTCAGATCTGAAAGACTATCTTCAGGTGCAATTACGCTGACAACTTCAACATCCCCCAGAAATACCATAACCGAGTCCATCCGGTTGTCATATTTGGCGACAACGGGCAGCTCTGGAAGTTCGGTAAGTTCCGGTTTGTAGAGGGATACCATATATCTGATCGAATGGCTATTGCCTGTCGTTTCCAGCGTATCAACAGAAATGATTTCTGCAGGAGCAAACTGCTCTTCGGTCGGCCAGATTATTAACGCATTGTCATCAGCTGTTACATCAATGACTATCTCAATCGGATCACCAACGGTAATTTTGCGCGGTTCAAGGCTAATGGATGCCGTCGGAGAGGAGAAAAGCATTGGAGCATTCAGCAAAACAACGATAACAGCCATTCCGCATTTGGAAGAAAAGGACTTAAAACTACCCATTAACGTCTCTTCTCCCGGTTTCGGAAGAACTTCACGAGTTCCATAAAATACGGTTTATCCATTGGGAGCTCAATGCGGTCAACGCTGATTTGTTTGAAGAACATATCCCGGTCATGGGTCTGCCTGGTCATCTCCTCTGAGTATTTCTGCCTTATGCTTGCAGATGATGTATCTGTCCAAACCACCTCACCTGTCTCTTTGTCCCTGAGCGGAACCAGACCGGCATTTGGCAGCTCCCTTTCGCGGGGGTCGTATAGCTCGAGGGCAACCAGATCGTGCTTCCGACTAGCTACCCGAAGCACGCTTTGATAGTCCTGATCCATAAAGTCGCTCATCAGGAAAACGACAGATCTCTTCCGCATGGCATGAAGGGCATACTTCATAGCTACACTGACCGAGGTGCCTTTCGATTCGGGTTTGAATGCAAGTACGTCGCGGATCATACGCAACACATGTCGTCTTCCCTTCTTGGGAGCGACAAAGTGCTCGATTTTGTCCGAGAACAGGATGAGCCCAACCTTATCGTTATTGGTTAACGCACACAATGCAAAAAGAGCCGTCATCTCAGCTGCGATCTCGCGCTTGAGATGGGTATGAGTTCCGAACTCACCCGAAGCCGATACATCGACAACAAGCAGAACCGTCAGCTCCCGTTCTTCACGGTATATCTTGACGTATGGGCTGTCCATACGTGCTGAGACGTTCCAATCAATAGAACGAACGTCATCGCCGGGGAAGTATTCACGGACTTCATCAAAGTCCATTCCCTGACCTTTAAAAATGGATTGATATCTGCCACCGAATACATCCCGAACCTGGAGACGAGTTCTGAGCTCAAGAAGTCTTACTTTCTTGAGTAGTTCGCTTGAAATCGGGCTTGAGGAGTTTTCCTCTTCTGTATTCTTATTTCCTGTAATTGGAGTCACTTGTAAGGAATATCAGGTTTAAAAATCGCCATTATGGTACTTCAAAGTGTCCGAAGATCAGTTTGATGATGTCATCCGAAGTCTGTTCATCTGCTTCAGCCTCGAACGAAATCATAACTCGATGCCTGAGAACCTCGTAACCTATTGCGCGAATATCCTCTGGCACAACGTAAGCCCGGTTTTGGAGGAAGGCGTGAGCTTTCGCTGCTTTCACGAGATAGATCGATGCACGAGGGGAAGCTCCATATCGGATCTTGTTCTTGAGTTCCTTTAAACCATATTTTTCAGGATTACGAGTCGCGAATACGATATCGAGAATGTAGTTCTCAACTTTTTCATCAAGGTGTATCTGATCAACCAAATTCTGTGCTGCTATAATCTGCTCCGGCTTTGCAACTGGTGAAGCCTGGTTGGCATGGGAGGAATCTCCCCTGCGCATGATCAACATCTCCTCTTCTCTTTCCGGATAATCGATCAAAACCTTGAACATAAACCTGTCAACTTGAGCTTCTGGAAGCGGATAGGTTCCCTCTTGCTCAATCGGGTTCTGTGTCGCCAAAACAAAGAAGGGCGGTGCCAATGGGTAAGTCGTATCACCGATTGTCACCTGACTCTCCTGCATTGACTCGAGTAAAGCTGACTGAACTTTTGCTGCAGCACGGTTAATTTCATCAGCAAGGATGAAATTAGCGAAAATAGGTCCCTTCTTTACTTGGAATGTGGCTTCTCGTTGGTTATAAATTAGAGTGCCGATTAAATCCGCAGGTAGAAGGTCGGGAGTAAATTGCAATCTATGGAATGAGGCATCGATAGATTTTGACAGTGCTTTAACAGCCGTTGTCTTTGCCAGACCGGGGACACCTTCAAGCAGGATGTGACCATTCGCCAGTAAGCCGATCAACAGATGATGAATCATCTGACGCTGTCCAACGACCACTTTACTGACTTCGCGCTCGATATCCTGGAGGAATTGTCCCTGCTTTTGGATTTCCTCACTCAGGGCACTGATGCTTTCGTAATTCATTACTGTTTCCTTCGCAGTCATGTAATGCGTGAGACGCATTTTTGAGATTTATCAAATTCGAGTAAAGACCAATTGTCTTCTTGAACTAACTCAATTGTACCGTTCAAAGTTCCGAACAGAGCAATTTAAAGCTAATTTTGTTCTAAATCTTCTAACTGAGGGCAAGAAATTATCCATTTGAGCAAAAATGTCGGCTAAACCAGTAGATCAAACACCGGAAACCACTGAGAGTCAGTTCCCGAAAATTTTGCGGCGGGGAGAAATACTGATCCCCGCTCAAAAGGGGCCAGAACGCTTGGACATCTTTCTTGGCCGCCAGGTGGCGGAAATAACCCGATCAGCAGCGCGGGAAATGATTGCCTCAGGTACGGTCACTGTCAGCGAAAAAAAGGTCAAGCCTTCTTACAAAGTCAAACCCGGTGACTTTATCGCGTTTGAGGTACTGTCACGTCCACCTCTGGATGTTGAAGCCGAAGACATTCCTCTCGACATCATCTTCGAGGATGAATGGCTGGTACTTGTCAACAAACCGGCAGGTATGGTCATGCATCCTGCGTCTGGGAATAGGTACGGAACAATGGTCAATGCACTGCTGCATCACATTGAGTCGCTGGCAGAGTCCGACGACCCAAATCGACCAGGGATCGTACACCGCCTTGATAAAGCAACAACTGGCGTTATCCTCATCTGTAAAAGCCACGAAGCATTATCTGCTATGGCAAGAGCTTTCCGCGAACGGACTATTCGGAGAGAATACGTTGCTCTATGCTGGTGGAACATGCCCTCAGAAAACGGTATTGTAGATGCCGCGTTAGCTCGCGATCCACGAGACCGACTGAAGTACACAACCAATCCATCAGGGAAGCGTGCGATAACACATTGGCGGGAGGTCGAGAGGTTCGACTTTCTATCACTGTGCAAGCTCCGGCTCGAGACTGGTCGGACACATCAGATACGGGTCCATATGCAGAGCATTAAGCATCCCGTTTTCGGTGATCCCGACTATGCGGGTCGAAACCGCCAGTTGGGAAAATTAAGTTCTGCACAACGTAAAGAAGTCGCAGGTTATCTCCAACAGGTTGACCGCCAGATGCTCCACGCCAGAACACTCGGCTTTACACATCCCATAACCGGAGAGGAAATGGAATTCAGCGCACCCATCCCCCCTGATTTCGCTGGCATCCTTGAAGAACTGAGAGAAATCAAAGCTGCCCGGGATCGCGGCAGATTGGTTTAGTCTCTCTCAAATCCTTATTACAAAATTACAAAGTCAATTCGCCATTATCTACATGTATACCCCGGGCTATTCATTGCCCGGGTTTCCTTACAGAGCATAAAAACAAGTTAAACGTACCTAACCAATTCGAAGTGGAGACGTTCCGCAAGTAAACATGGTTAACAGTTAACCCAAGCTACACCCAACCACATCACCTGAGCACCCAAAATCCACCTGATCCAAGAATAATTTTCAAAACCCTTGACTCCCCGAAAAAATTGTATTATCATTATTGCACACCGCGGGGTGGAGCAGTCTGGTAGCTCGTCGGGCTCATAACCCGAAGGTCGTAGGTTCAAATCCTTCCCCCGCTACACAAAAGAAACCCGTCTTTATAGGCGGGTTTTTTGTTTATATAATATATCAGTTTGGGCTGGTTTTGAACAAACAGGGTAAAATTGATTTCCAAACTTTAAGCATTTCGATCTCAAACTCATATCCGCCAGTCGGCGGACGTAGGTTCGAATCCTTCCCCCATTACACAAAAAAAACCTGATTCATCTTGTAGAAATCAGGGGTTTTTCTTTTAAGTTTAATTGAGCTTGATTCTATTTAGTTTTCTATAATCTGAACCAATTAAACTTTATTTTTTAATGATAAACATTATTCTGCAGAAACCTTTTCAATTGCGATAATTGTGAATTTCAAATCTTCACCACGAACATCAAGCGTAAAATTCTCTCCAATCTTTTTCCCAACCATCAATTGTCCAAAAGGTGAATGAATCGTTACGACCAAAGGAAAAAGATCCAACTCTAGTTCGATGGGACCTAATAAATAA
>JABGPL010000106.1 GCA_018644935.1 Calditrichota bacterium
AGCCGGAGCAAATCCCGTAATATCTTCGGAGACGACAACACCTACATCAGCTGCAGCCAGTGCACCGGAATCATTCAACCCATCCCCTATCATCATAACATTCTCGCTCTGCTTAATGTGCTCAATCTGGTTGAGCTTGTCATGAGGGGACTGTTTGAAATACAGGTTTGCGTTAGAGTTGAACATCGGTTCTAATATCGTCAAATCTTTCCGGTTGTCACCCGACAACAAATAGAGGCTAAAATTGCTCCTCAAATTTGCAAACTCTTCCTGCAATCCTCTGCGGTATTCACTGGAAACTAAATAATAACCTTTAACATCCCCATCTACGCTAATCCATACTTTTGAACCATTCACATCAGTTTTAGTGAATTCATTTTGATCAGGAAGTTCAACCCAATCATTAGATCCAACCCTAACATAATGGTTTCCGATTTTGCCTGCAATACCTCTCCCAGGCTCCGATACGAAATCACTGATTTCTTCGGTCACCGGCTCTTTTAATGCACTGTAGAGCTTCACACTCAAAGGGTGCGTTGATTGCCTTACGAGCGACCTAACGAGACTTTCCTCATCAATAGAAAGAGTTGTTCCGACATATTCCAGTGCGGTCTGTCCTGCTTTTGTCAAAGTGCCCGTCTTATCAAACACAATTGCTCTGACGGTTGTCAGTTTTTCAACGAGATGTGTATTCTTTAGAAAGAAACCGTTTCGACTCATTACTCTGACTATTGTGCCGAAAGTGAATGGGGCTGAAAGGGCCAGTGCACACGGGCAGGCTACAATTAAAACAGAAGTGAAGCTTAATATGGCTTTTTCCAGATCGACAGAAAGCCAGAATAACCCGGCTGTTATCGCCAATACAATAACAATTATCGTGAAGTTTTTGGCAATTTTGTCTGCTTTGGAACTCAAGTCAGCCTCAGGATCTTCATTGAAAGCATCATTTTCCCAGAGGCTTGCAAGGTAGCCCTGTGACACTTCCTTGATGACTTCAAGCTCTATTGCCGGTCCAATATGCCTCCCTCCTGCGTAGATAACATCACCGACTTCTTTAGCAACAGCATCAGACTCTCCGGTGACAAAACTGTAGTCAATGCGGCTTGATCCCTTCATCAAAACGCTATCCACCGGGATAAGTTCACCCTGTTTGATGAGGATTTTGTCACCAATAGACAAATTATTGACAGGAATGCTAAGCTCGGATTCACCCGTGATCTTCATAACCGATATGGGAAAATACGATTTGTAGTCCCTCTCAAAGGCAAGTGAGTGGTATGTCCGTTGTTGAAATACTCGACCAATCAAAAGGAAAAACACAAATCCGCTGAGCGAATCCATATATCCAGCACCAGTTCTGGACAATATTTCATAGACACTGGTCAGGAAAAGTGCTAATATCCCGAGCGAAATCGGCACGTCCATGTTGACGAATCCACGTTTGAGACCATTATATGCGGATGAAAAATATCGTCTTGCGCCGTAGAAAATGACTGGCAGTGCGAGAAACAGTTTCAGAAAATCGAAGAATCGGTTTATGCCTGGGCTCAGCTGCTCACCCGCTGGCAATAGATACTCCGGCAGGCTAAGGAGCATAACATTTCCAAATACAAATCCAACCACTCCTATCTCTATTTTTAGCCTATTTGTATCCTGTTCTGACTTTTTATTTGATAGAGAATCGAGAGTAATCTCCGGTTCATAAGCAATTGAAGTTAGAAATTCTACCAAACCCCGAAGAGAAATATCCTCCTCTGAGTATGTGATAGATATCTCTTTCTTAAGGAAATTCACCCTTGAATTTTTGACACCAATATCGAATTTAAAAAGGTTCTCTAAAAGGTAAATGCAGGAGCTACAGTGGATATTTTGGATTGAAAAAGTTACTTTGCTCAGGTCGTTTTCACTGAAGTCAAGAAGTTGACTTCTGATTTTAGCATCGTCTAAATAACCAAATCGCGCATTTGAATCCTCAATATCCGGAGTTGCACCCGGTTGGGATTCAAGATTGTAATAGCTGCATAGGTCATTTTTACTGAGAAGCTCATAAACGGTTTTGCAACCATTACAACAGAAATACTTTCCTTCAATGTGCGGATCACCAGCTTGACATGGGAGACCACAGTGAAAACAGCTTATTTCTTGAGCTGTTTCTTTTGTCTCTATTTCGTCGATGGGGCAATCTCTATAATCCATTGGATATCAATTCACATAGTTAACTGATTTACCCAACTTGCGATCCTTAAGTGTGAGGATTGGGTTTTTGCTCAAATTTTTCCAGAAGAAATAGAGGAATATTGAGCCAATTCCTATCATTGAAGTGACGTCCATCCAGGAGAATCCCGCCCCATCCGGATAGAGATTTGGCTGAATATTCCAGTACAAATCCACCCAGTGCATGACTAATATCCATATCGCCCAAAAACTTAATATTTTGGGGTTTCTCTTCATGTTTTTCGGCATAAGGAATATGAAGGGTATTGTAAAATGAGCAACTGCGATCAACACAGAAATAAACTTCCAGCCTCCAACCCACCTGTGATGATACCAAATTGTTTCTTCGGGGATATTTGCGTACCAAATTAGCAAATACTGACTGAATGCCATATATGCCCAGAAGATCACAAATCCAAACAATAACTTCCCAATTGTATGATAATGCTCTTCGGAGATAATATCGGCAAGGATGTTCTTGCCTCTGAGCCATGTGGAGAAAACTGATACAAATGCCATTACACTGACTATGCAGCCTGAGAAGAAATAGACTCCATAAATGGTTGAATACCACAACGGATCGAGTGACATCATCCAATCGAAACCAGCAAAGCTAACAGTCAATGCAAATAGAATCATGCCCGGAGCACTAATTCTCAAGCCTGCACCATCATTAGCATCACTCGCTCCGTCCCTGTCCTGTTTGAGAGAGTTCTTATAGATACGAACTGCGATAAGCGACCAGATCAGGAAATAGATTATTGTCCGAATGATAAAGAATGGGGTGTTCAAGAAAGCTTTTTTCTTCTCGAGAAGCTCTTTATGCGGGTCAGTGTGAGTCCCTACATCCTCATGCTCAGAATCGTCTTCTATAACAGTCTCTTCTGCATAAGCATCGCTGACTATGCTGATTGCATGGTTCTCAGAATGTGATGGACTTTCATAATTGTCATTCCAGGAATAAAGATATGGAATTCCAAAAAGTACAGGAATAAACAGCAATCCCATCACAGGGAGGGTAATCAGGATATTCTCTAATACCCGTCTGATTACAACGCTCCAGACCGCATTCACGAGGTAGTGCAGCATCACCATAAAAAGTGCGCCCAATCCAATTGATGTCCAAAATATTACTGATGTCAGATAGGAGTGGAAAAATGCTGATGGATTGAAAATTATTCCAACCAAACTTAACAGCAATCCAGCAACCCCAACCATGAGAAATAAACGCAAAATTTTACCGGTATCAGTAATAACAAAGGATTCGGAGTTGAATTTCATTTGCCGCTCCCGGTATCTTCGACCGAAACCTGTAATTTCCTGACATGATCAACAATCAGCCACCTGTCCCGTACCGGTATCTGCTGTTTGTAAGACTGCATATTGTTATAACCATTGGTAATGGTGTGGAAAATCTGTCCGGAAGACATCTTTAACAGTTTATCGTCGGAGTATTTGGGTGGGGGGAAAAAACCTTTCTCAATGACAATTCCATTCCCGCTGCCACTCATTCCATGACACATCGCACAGTAAATTCGGTAACGGTCTTCTCCTCTGCGTTCATCCTGTTCGGATAACGCAATTGGAATTTCACTGATAAATTCACCGTCCACAGTCTCTTTACCGGTGTAAAATGGAATATCTTCATTCAACCGGCCTCGGCCAACCGTGCCTTCAACCTGTAATCTATTACTTGCGCCATTATCAAAGAAATCACTGGTCTCCTGAGCTTCATATTTAGGTTGATAGTCCATGTTAGGATTCAGGTGAATAGGAGACTTAGATGTAGGTGTCCCCCGTTTACATCCACCAGTAAATGCAACCGTAATAATGAGAAGCAAACTCATGATCGCTGACAGTTTAATGTTATTCATCATCCACCCTCAAAGCTTCGACATACGCCCCGCCAATAGATTCCAGAAATAATTGAGTTTTCTCCTCGCTAAATATGGGATCATCTGAAAGGACACTGATAAAAAACATATCGTCTGATGCTTTCTTGAATCGCTCGGAGTAAAAAACCGGATGATGGAATCGCAGTTTAATCATACTTAACATCCCGACTACAGCCATACCTGCCGAGAATAGAACTGCCAATGAAAATGTAACCGGGAAAAACGCCTGATAACTGAAAAATGGTTTTCCGGCAATAACCACTTTATAATCAACGGCACTCATCCACCATTGCATTAAAAGAGCACCCGAACCACCGAGGAACGCCGCCAGACCAACTAATGGCCCTAACATTGAACCTTTTTCACCCATCGCCTCATCCATACCATGAATCGGGAATGGGCTGTGACAGTCAAAGTCTTTGTAGCCAGCATCCCGCACCTTTTCGGCAGCTTTCAACAGCTCACCAGGACCCGCGAATTCGGCGATGCATCCCGCTGTCCTTGATTTGGTTTTACTCATGGGAATTCCCTCCATGATGGGGATCAGCCTGTGGCAGAACTCCTTTGATCTCTGTCATTGAGATCATGGGCAGGAATCTTAAAAACAGGAGGAACATAAAGAAAAAGAAACCGAATGAACCGACAAATATCCCTATATCAAACATGGTTGGAGTGTAATAATCCCAACTGGACGGGAGGAAATCACGGTGCAGTGTCATGACAATTACAAATCTCTCAAACCACATGCCTATGTTCACGATGATTGAAGCTATGAACAGGACAGGGATTGAGCTTCGGAGCTTTTTAAACCAGAATATTTGCGGAGTCAGTACATTGCATGTGATCATGATCCAGTATGCCCAGGCGAACGGACCCAGAGCTCGATTGATGAAAGCAAACCTCTCATAGTCATTACCGCTATACCAGGCGATAAAGAACTCCATTGAATAGGCATAACCAACCATTGTACCAGTAAGCAAAATCACCTTTGCAATTTTGCCGAGATGGTCCATTGTTATAAAATTCTTAATCTGCGGAAAAATGGCGCGAGCTATTATTGACAGAGTCAATACCATTGCAAATCCGGAGAATATAGCACCAGCAACAAAGTAGGGCGGGAAAATAGTTGTATGCCAACCGGGAATTATGCTCACCGCAAAGTCTGTGGATACTACACTATGGACACTTAAAACCAATGGTGTTGAAATACCTGCGAGAAGCAGATATGCTAATTCGTAATGTTTCCATTGCTTGTTGCCACCACGCCATCCGAGTGACAAAACACCGAAAATGGTCTTTTTAATGCGGTTTTTCGCTCTGTCTCGGAAAGTTGCGAGGTCAGGAATAAGCCCTGTGTACCAGAACAGAGCCGAACAGGTGAAATAAGTGCCTACTGCAAAGACATCCCAGAGCAACGGGCTTCTAAAGTTCACCCACAATCCCATCTGGTTCGGAAGTGGGAACATCCAGTGCATTACCCACATCCGTCCAACATGAATGCCAGGGAAAATCGCTGCGCATAGCACTGCGAAAATGGTCATCGCTTCTGCGAACCTATTAATTGATGTCCGCCATTTCTGCCGCATGAGGAACAATATTGCAGAGATCAATGTGCCTGCGTGCCCGATACCAACCCAGAACACGAAGTTGACAATTGCCCATCCCCAGGAAACAGGAATGTTGAGCCCCCAAATTCCTGTCCCTTCCCAGACAAGGTAGCCAATCATCGCGGCAAGATTCAAACTAAGCAGACCAGAAATTCCAAGTGCTATCCACCACCATATTGGAGTCTCTTTCTTCTCACAGATCCCGCTGATTGTCTCAGTGACAGAACTAAAGCTTGGATTACCGAGAATCAGTGGCTTAATTGGCTCTTGTGCCGTCAGTGTATTTTCAAAAGATTTCAAATCTCTTTCGCATCTCCCTTCACTTTTACCAATTTGGTCAGATCAATTTCTTCAAATCCGGATTTGGATTTCTGATTTTTGCTTGATAGCTCGTCCGGGGACGAGTATTAAATTCAGCCAGAAGTTCATAATTTCTTACTTTCTTTGCAGCAACAACTTTACTATCCGGATCATTTATGTTTCCAAACTGAATAGCCCCGGTGGGACAAGCCTGCTGGCAGGCAGTCACAACAGCACCATCTTGAACTTTTGAACCGCTCAGTTTAGTATCCCGTTTAATCCGGTTAATTCTATGTAAACAATAACTGCACTTCTCCATAACACCACGCGACCGCACAGTTACATCAGGATTCTGTGACATTTTCACGATCTCAGGGTATTCATTTGTGTAGTTATAGAAATTGAACCTTCGCACTTTATAAGGACAATTGTTCGCACAATACCGGGTCCCCACACATCGGTTATACACCATAAGATTCAGGCCTTCTTGATCATGATTTGTGGCTGCAACCGGGCAGACACTCTCACAAGGAGCCATTTCACAATGCTGGCAAGCCACAGGTTGGAAACGCACAGTGGGATTTTCTTCATCTTTCGAGAAATACCGATCAATTCTCAGCCAATGCATTTCCCGACCATAATTTGAAGGCTTGCTCCCGACTATTGGAACATTATTCTCGCTCTGGCAAGCCAGTACACAAGAGTTACAACCAATACAGAGATTCAGATCAATTGTCATTCCCCATTGATTGCCTTCATCATATTGATGTTCCTCCCACAAACTCTGAGTATCTGGAACATGCACCATATCCTGTGCAAATTCGGGGTGTTTCTGGTATTCCTTCAATTCTGTTTCACGGATCAGCGGACGATCCTCGACATATGGATGTTTTTGAGTCGTTGGAATAACCAGATTTTCGGAAGTTCTAGTCATTCTGACAGTACAAATATTCGTAGACTCGGAAGTTCGGATCGTATAAGAACTGTAACCGGATAACTCGGATATCCTTCCTAGTTTTTTATTGCCGTTTCCAAGTGTGAGCGCGAGGGAATTTTCTGCCAGACCTGGGATGATCCACACAGGAATGTTCAGGGCATATTTTCCATTTTTTATTTCAACGACATCACCATTTATGAGACTGTTTTTATCTGCTGTACCCGGACTGATTCCAGCAACGTTGGTCCAATTTATCTTGGTGATGGGATCAGGAGCCTCCTGTAGCCAACCATTATTGGCATATCTTCCATCATATACGGAAGGATCAGCCGAGAATGTTAGTTCTAAATCACTTTGTATGGGTTTATAATCAGAGAGATATTTACCGACCGATTTCTTAATACTCGTTGCATCAATGCTAAAAGTGACTTCTAAAGATTGGGGACTATTATAGAATCCCTCATGCAGTACTTCCTTCCATTTAGATTCGCTATCTAACAAACCAAATATTCCTGCCCAAGTTTCTCTGGACAGTTCGTAACCTGTTCTTTCCTCACCGGTTAAAATGATGTTCATTAACTCAATAGTACTATGACCTTTATACAATGGTGCAATCAAAGGTTGAACTATGCTCAGTGTGCCATCTGAAGATCTTGCATCCCCCCATGATTCGAGGAAGTGGTTCTGAGGAATAGTCCAGGAACAGAATTCCGAGGTTGAGTTCTTATGATTTCCCAGAAAAATTACATTTTTCACGTCCTTACAAAGGGCTTTCAGGTTGTAATCTACCGGGAAATTAAAAGCAGGATCTCCACCAAGAATAACAAGTGTCTCAATACTTTTGTTAGTTAAATCAGCCTTGAGTGAATTGAGTTCATTGAGGTTGGCAGCTACTGCATCAGTGATCTTATTATATGTTACTGTTTTGCCAGTATTGCCAAGTAAGTCATTGAGAACTACCACCAATGCATGCAGCTCGGACGGTTGGGTACTGCCTGCAATAATAACCGACTGACCTTTATTACTTAAAAGATCCTCGGCAATGGCTTTTATAACTTTGCCGTCGACAGAACATTTAGAATTCAGGTTCCTATCATCGAGTCCATTTGTATTTAGACCCAATCTACTTAACTCACCCGCAATAGCCAGGGAAAAAGCGAAAACTTCGCTACTCTTTAGTCTTATCCGGTGATCTGCCATCGCGCCAGTTAGAGTTACATTACTCTCAACTGTGTACAGCCTGTTCATTTTATCATGAGTTGAATTCACCTGCCTGCCATCTGCAAATCCTCTGGCAGCAGCGACATTATCCGCTCCCAGATGCAGAAAATCGCTATCGAGAGAGAGTATGACTTTCGCTTTTTCAAATTTGTAATTAGGGCGGAGAGACTTTCCTGTTGCTAATGAAAGGCCTTTAAATATATTCTCGTCACTTACTGGATCGAAAACAGTCCAGGTTGCTTTGGGAAAAGCCTTTTTGTATGCCTCATACTGTCTGAACAGTGTTGGGGAACAGAAGCTCTGACTGAGAATAGCCAAACCTTCACCTTGATTCTCTGTATATTTCTCGTGGATTTCAGACCAGTCCTGCTTAAATCCATCCCAGCTATTAATTGTATTGCCCTTGTAACACTTCTTCAATCTATCCGGATCGTAGAGATTCAGAATCTCAGCTTGCATGAAGGCGTTTGAACCACCCCGACTGGATGAATGTAATGCATTGCCCTCAATTTTTGTCGGTCGTCCCTCGAAACTGGTAACAACTAATCCATATACACCCATTCCAAGAGTCATACTTGTTGCGTACTTTTCAGGATTTCCCAGGATTGCTTCTTCAGGCGCTTCAACATATGGAACAATTTCTTCAAGAGGACGTCTACACCCGGTTACTGCCATATATGCAATTGAACCGCCCATAATCTTAAGGAAAGATCGTCGCGATAATTCTGACGAAGGTTTGTCCTCTTTATTCAGGGACCCGGGGTTGATTATATCGTTATTGTTTATGTCTTTCATCTATGACATCCACTACAGTTTTCAGGAGGATTTATCTTCAGGCTATCCTTATGCGCATTAAGCCATTTAATTTGAGCGAGGGGGGATTCAGGTCTCCAATTCATGTTTGTGATTTCTGAAACTGGGCGCAAATGTGGATCGGGATCTCTGTGACAATCAAGACACCACCCCATGCTGAGGCTCTTAACTTGACTAACCTCTTCCATTTGTGCTACATCCCCATGACAACTGATACATCCCACACCAGCCCGTAAATGAGGACTATGGTCGAAAAATGCATAGTCAGGGAGATTGTGAACCCTAACCCAATGGATGGGTTCCTCTTTCTCCCAGCTATCTCTAAGTAGGGCTAATTTATCACTCTCCGGCTTGATCATCACGTGACAGTTCATACAGGTTTTTGTGGGAGGAATCTGAGCATGCCGGGAATACTCTACCTGACTGTGACAATAGCGACAGTCCATACCAAGCTCACCGGCATGAAGTTTATGGCTGTAGGGGATGGGCTGTATAGGCTGAAAACCAACTTCTGTGTATTCCTGCGAACCGAAATACCAGATTGCAGCAATCAGACAAACGCCGGCAAAGCCAGCACCGCCGATTATCAGCAGAGGAACTTTGTTAAACCACTTTGGAAATATCTGTGCCAATTCGTTGACCGTAATGTATTACTTAATCGGGATTACGATGTAAAATCCAAGTCTAAAACAAGGATTATTTAAATCTCATGACTCTGAATCTGTAAATCAGAGTCACAAAAAATACGATTCATATAAAAATCAAATTGTCGGTTTTCAGGTTTTTTGTGGCACTTAGTTAATTTCTTTGTAAATTAAATCACATGAAGAATATGACGCTGTAGCATGACCTTTAGACCATCGTCCTGAAAGCACGATTAGAAACTACACTCAACAGCATAGTTTCTATTCCTGACTCATGTGACTAAGAATAGCAAGATAAACCTCAAAATACAAGCGAAAATGAACAATATCCAATTGAAATACTTATGGGACTGGGTTAGGATGAGAAAGATAAAGTAACTCAGGAACAATAATTCAACCCCAGAAAAAACTTCAATTGCAAATTAAGGCACTAACTCGTATGAAAAACAGTAATTCCTCTGTAATTCTCCCACTTATCATTAACATATGTAGAGTTGTATCCCTTACTCTTGAGTAAAGATGAAGCCGCTGAGGCGGTATTCCCGGATGTACAGTGAACAATCAGTTTCCGGTTTTTCGGAAGCTGGTCAAGATTTAATGGAAGGTTTGTAAAGGGGATATTTACAGCATCCCTTATATGCCCATGTTCGAACTCAAATGTGTTCCGAACATCGAGAATGAGTTGATCCTCATTCAATGTATGCTTGACAATATCAGCAAAGGTTAACATTTCTATCCTGGAAAATCCCTGAAAATCCTCAGGAATCTGATTAAAAATTTCCATTGTCATAAATCCTTTGATATTATCAAATCCAATCCTCATAAGAGTATTGTAGACATCTTCACATTGATCCAAATTATCGACTACAATAACCAAATCATCATCCGGTTGAATATACGATCCTGCAGATTTTGGGAAACTTTTATTCAATCCAATATGTATCGATCCTGAAAAATGTTTTTTCATAAAACTCGTCTGATCTTGCCGTGTATCAATAATTTGGATACTGCTATCCTTTAATATGTCATTTAAATCTTGATGCTCAAGTAGGCTCATATTCAACTTGGACGGTTTTTCAGCTCCGACATCCCTGTTGACGATTTTCATGTTCTTGAAATAGAGAGGCGGATCGGATTGATCTTTTACTATTGACTTAATGAATCCAACTTTGCCTTTGTGAAATGCTTGAATAGACTTATTCATCCGTTTTTCGTATCCTACCGATGATTCAGGAACCGCTGATATCTCTTTTCCACAGGCACTTCCTGCACCATGACCAGGCCAGATTTGGAGATATTCAGGGAATTCAAGAAAACTCTTAACAGACTCATATAGTTGACCAGCAGACATTTCAGTCTCACCCTTTGCTCCCAATACTGATTCCAGTAAATCAGGTCGGCCCAAATCACCTACAAATATAAAATCTCCGGTGACGATTCCCATAGGGATTTCCTGGCCTTTGGTTGTATCTGTTATCAGAAAGCTCAGGTGTTCGGGTGTGTGGCCTGGAGTATGA
The DNA here is from genome assembly GCA_018644935.1 of Calditrichota bacterium. GTDB lineage: Bacteria > Electryoneota > AABM5-125-24 > Hatepunaeales > Hatepunaeaceae > JABGPL01. The sequence continues at coordinate 11,149 of JABGPL010000106.1, forward strand.
ATAGCTTTCAACTCAACGTTGCCGATTTTAATAACGCTCTGATCCCTTAACATTCTGAAATCACATGAGCTATTGCGAATCCAATTGTACTTCCAATCCTCATTACCTTCATCAGACAGATAGGCTGTGACGTTCTCGTGTTCAGACAACTGCTTACACCCTGAGAGGAAATCTGCATGAATATGAGTTTCCGTACAGGCAATTAGATTGTATTCCTCTAGTTTTGCCGCTTTCAGATACTGTTCGACATCCCGTAATGGATCTATAACGATTGCGGACCTGTCAGATTGACACCCAATTATATATGAGTACTGAGCCAGAAACGGATCGCAAAATTGTTTCAGAAACATTGATTACTCCTTTCAACATTATATCATAATACTAAAAGATTTATTCAATCCCCGGGCTACTGCCGAGGATTGAATAAATAAAAGCTCCCCAAATCGTACTATTTATTAGGTTGAGGTGTATAACGCAAATAGGGCTTTATTTCAGTATGCCCTAACGGAAACTTTTCTGGTATTTCATCATTTGACACGGCTGGGACAATGATGCAGTCTTCACCATTTTCCCAGTTCACAGGGGTCGCCACCTGGTAGTCAGCAGTTAACTGTAGAGAATCAATTACCCTCAGAATTTCATTAAAACTCCTTCCCGTGGATGCTGGGTAGGTGATCATCAACTTGATTTTTTTGTCTGTTCCAATGACGAAAACTGACCTGACCGTAGTCTTGTCTTCGTCTTCCTGATCGAGCATGTCGTAAAGACCTGCAATAGATTTATCTGAATCATCAATGATGGGAAAGTTGACAGTTGTGTGCTGAGTCTCATTAATGTCCTTGATCCAGTTTTCGTGGGATTCAATAGAATCTACACTAAGACCGATTACTTTAACATGTCGGTCAGTAAAAGCATCTTTCAACTTTGCAACCATTCCCAATTCGGTTGTACAAACTGGCGTAAAATCCGCCGGGTGTGAGAAAAGTATGCCCCAATTATTTCCCAACCAATCATAGAAATTCAATGTCCCCTGAGTGGTATCAGTGGTGAAATCAGGTGCTTTATCGCCTAATCTTAGTCCCATATTACTCTCCAAATAAATTAACTAAATGTTACGTTCACTAGTACAATCACCTGACTCCTCCAAAATAACGTTAAACTGAGTTCAGTTTATAAACGTCAAAACATCAGACAAATTTACCTCAACATTTGGTGCCGAATTCGGGCTAATATGGTAATTAGCCAAAATCACCTGTTCCTAGATCTGAATCTGGCTAACGGCAACCTGACTGACAATATCAATCTCTGTGATTATTCAAATGCCCGTCAAGATTGTGGGTGTTTTGAATCGCCTTTCAACATCATCGCTTGATACTTTATCTAATGCCGTATTAAAACACATGCATAACGTTTTATCCTTTGCAATGCATATGTTAGTTGATGGCACTAAAGTTAGGCTCTTCTAACATTATTGTCAAGGACTAACTTTCGTTTTTTTAGTTAATTTGCATTGAAGATATTAGAGACTCAAACATTTTGGGACAAATCTTGTAATCCCACTACAAAACGACCAAGAGCGTCCTAAGAGACGCCCATGTATAACATTTTGGTACAGAGTGCACGGCATGGCTTGTGCACTCCATTATTGTGTGCCGAAAGGTATCCCCGCCTGACGACTCCCTATGTAGCCTGGGATCTTGCCTCTCAGGATTTTCACATATTTTTCGTGATCTAAGATCCTGTGCGTCCAATCGGAAACAAGGATGATATAGAACTCATGACTCCGATTCTGTAAATTAGAGCCACAATAAATACAACTCAAATTGGTTCAAAACTCGAGTTAAGAAGGAAGTAAGCCATACTATCAATCATACAACGCCAGCAACGTCCGTCTTCTTGAATTATCCTCAATCAGATCGGTATTGTCACTAACCAAGTCAATATTCCCTATTAGTCTTTTCCTGGAAATCCTCTTGACCTTCTTATCACTAATAATTTTTCGCAGTTCACAAGCGAAACGCTCACTATGAATAACATGGAATGGTCGCCCAAAGAATAATGTTGGTTCACATGGAATTACTGGTGTGATTTCCAGTTGATTGTGCATTCCAGCGACATATTTGTATGCATTTGCTAATCCAGTGTCACGATCTTTCCATGATGGCGCACTCAGAATATCAAGTAGTATCGGCTTAAGTTTTCCGGCACAACCAAGTTGAGAAAATGCCGTCCCGAACCACTTTGCATATGGAGGGTAAACTCGTTCCATCAGAAAAGCCAATCTCATTAGCACCTGCACGATTCTTGAAGCAATGAGAGATGAACCAATCTCATCTCCAACTATCCCCGCACGCCCCATCAAATGCTCATCCTCACCGATTCGCGACCAGCAGGACGCGAGGATATATATCCAGACATCTCGCGGATACCATTTGAAGCGATCACGGATTACATTTAATCCAAGATCATCACGAAACACACCGCCAGTACAAATTGAGCGGAGCTTTTGATGAGACAGCGTTAACCAGTCGGCTGCACAGACAGGCTTCTCAATATCGATATCCAGGTATTCATTGAAAAAACCACTGATGGTGTATGTCTCAACCCTATGGTTTACAGACCCAATTTTTCCAGAGGTGAGTTTCTGAACGCCATTATCCTCCAGGTCAGGTTGTGTGAAGTTAGTTGAGTATCCTGTGAAAATGGGAGGTATTTTTTTACGGAGTAAATTACTGATCGATTTCCTGGTCTGTCCGAAATCATCGGGATGCAGAAAGAGCATAAACCTCGGACCCCAATGGTGATCCGTAGACATTTCTGTATCAAAGCCCAGGACTTCCGACCCAGTGCCAATTAGAGCAGCACTATATTTCAACCCTGGAAAACTCAATGTCAAGATAGGCTCGACAATCCTTTGGAAAAAACTCTTCGAAAGTTCGAGTCCAGGGATAAATGTCGGTTTCGGGTTTTCAATTGTCAATTAAATCACCACATTTTTTCGCGAGAGGGCGGATTCGTTCTATCTGGCAAGTATATTAGAACTTCTCCTAAAATTAATTTAGCAAGACGCATTTATAAAGTAATCTCACACGAGCAACAAGAGCGTCTCAAAAGACGCTCTTGTGTTGTATTTCGCAATGGAGTGCACAAGCCATTCTTGTGCACTCCATTAAAAAGTACCTGAGTTTAGCCTGGATCAGGTGGCGCAGGTTCATCAGGAAGCTGTGCTCCGGAACCGACTCCTTTTGCAACATCTTCTTCAAGGAGAAGATCTATTTCTTTTAACTCAGGTTTCTCATAAAGGAACCTTTCTGTTTTCTTTGTATTTTTCATAGGTCAATGCCCCTTTTATTGCATTAAAATTACTTTCTTTAACGAAACCTGATTGCCTGATTCCAACTGCATCATATAGACGCCGGATTGCACACCACTTGCGTTCCAGGAAACTGTACCTTCTCCCTGAAGATTGCCACTAATGGTATCTACTAATTTACCGGTCATGTCGTATACTTTCAGGGAAGCTGTCTGATTAATCGGCAAAGTGTATTCTAAATTAACAACGTTGTTAAACGGATTTGGATAGGCATTGTCAAGTGAATATGATGTTGGTAATACATCAGTGAGTCCCAGTAGAATACTGTCATTCATTTCATAAGGCAACATTGAGTTACCAATTGTCATATTGCTTTCGAATTCAAGGCCACT
>JABGPL010000107.1 GCA_018644935.1 Calditrichota bacterium
CGACCATTTCCACATAGGGACTCATCCATAAAGTCCGGATAGCCGTTATGGTCAATCATCACATTTTCATATAGGGATGTTTTATCCGTCAGTGAGCTGTACATCGCTTCCTGCAAAGTCGGATCAACATCTGTCTTTACAAAGAAATTTTGTTCCGAACCGAGCGCAGAACCATCTGGTTTCAGGAATACGATATCATCTTGGATAACTTCTGTTAACTCACCATGTGCTTCGTCCAACCCGAGCCTGTGACATGACCAGGTAGATTTACCGGTCGCAGACAATCCGAACAGCAGCACCCCATGTTTCTTTAGCTTTCCATCTTTCGGATCTTTAACCGTAACCATCTTGCTTCCAGCATGAAGACCAAGCATTCCGTGTTCATCAGCATACCACATCGCCTGGCGCAGGAATCCCTTTTTGTCTTCACCCATATAGTCCGAACCCATCGCGATATTGATATGGTGTTCTGGCATTGCCATAACCATCTGCCTGATTTGATGTTCCTCAGGCATGTGGATCATTGTAAACTCAGGTCCTGGTCGACTATGTTCAGGTTCATGCAGAGTATTTCCCCACATGTAAGGAAGCCGGTAGTTCTTCAGATCTGCTACAGAAACATAGAGATTGCAGATGGGGTTATACTCACCGTTCTTACACATTTGACGTCTCAGATGCACAAATGGCATTTTCCGTAAAAGCTGCAAAATCTTATGAAGTTGATCTGGAGACTTACCAATGATCTCTTTGTGAAGTGCAGAGGGATTTGGAAGTCTAGCATTCTTCGATCCGAGATAAACGGTCTTCGGGCCGATCCGGCTGGAAATCATCGAACGCCAACCCCATGATCCGAACTTAGTCTGCCTTCCAGATTTGTGGGCGTATTTCTTTATCTGCTTCAGGTTCAAATGCTGAATATTCTTGCCGGATAGTGCATGCGGCAAATTCTCAGCAAATCGCTTGTAACTCGCTTCGTCGTATAGGTTACTCATATCAAGGTTCTTTATGGTTACTGTTTAATCTCAATGTTAAACGAGTCTGTTAAACTCGCACAGGTTTAACTAAGAAATATACGAAATGATCATGCCAAGGTGCAAGTACTTTCGCTATAAGGTGTAAATAGAATGTGAAATTTAGAACTTGAAATCATTCAAGCCCGTTGAAACGGATTGTGCAAATACCGACCTGTCATTCCGGACTTGGTCCGGAATCCAGTCGCCTAATCCACTAAATCTGCAATAAACCGAAGCTCTACAGACACAGTTCTGTAATAAATCTTAAGACCTAATCCAAAACTGAAATCAGAACGATTGAAGTTACGTATTATCATATATTTTATCAAGAGATAAGTATACTGTCCCCTTAATTGTTTAAGTTAATCATTTTACAATTACTGAGTAGTTGTCGGTTATTTGAATCGCCTCACCACCATCTGGATTCATGATCCAGAGTGCGTGGAGAAAGTCAGTTCTTCCGTCGGAATCAAGGGCAGCATAAACCACCTTAGAGCCGTCAGGATAAAATGCAGGATATCGACCAAGGCTATTGGTTATTCGACTTTCCATGCCATCATTCAGCTGTTTTTTCCAAATCTCTTTGTCTCGTCTGAAGAGTATAAATTGATCATCATGGGATATCGCTGAATTTCCCTCTATAATATTTTCTGACAGTAATTGATAGTTTTCTCCATTAGTATCGACTCTGGCGATAACTCGAGTCCCACCTCGTTCTAATAGAAGTGTTTCCCCATTTGAAAACCATTTAGGTCTTGAGGCTATCAAAGGTTCATTCAGGTAATTAATTATTCTTGGTTCGGTCGATTTTAGAGACATAATATATACGGTTTCAGGTCCATGATCACCGAAAGCGTGAAAAGCTAACCATTCACCGTCTCTCGAAAGAGATGGCGAAAAGCTGTGTGGAATATTATCTACTACTCTAACGAGTGAATCTCCAGCAATGCTTTGCTTATAAATAATTCCATTGGAGAAGTATACCCACTCACCGTCATTTGAAAAGATTGGTGAGTACAGATAGGACCCTCTTAGAAAAAGCCTTCTCTCATGTGTAGCTAAATCTACAATATAGATACCTGTCGAATCCTCGTCATGAAGGTAACCACCTGTTCTTTTATCTATACTTATAATTCTCTCCCAATAAAATATGATCTGATTGCCATCAGGATGCCAAGAAGGATCATAAACCATATCGGGATAAATCGCTGGCCAGTCAGCAATGCCGTCATGATTTGCAGGATTCTCACATCCATACATGCAAGCAGAAAGTAATACAAAAATGCTAATTATTGAAACGGTATGAATTATGGGGACAGTATACTTAATTATATCTTTCATTTTTTCCTCGTTCCCTCACTCAGCGTGGGAATGTTCGTTGGACATCAGTTATTGTTATCTCAGTTTTCGTTGTAGCAAGATTTTTATCAAAAAAGCTCTCTTTCAAAAAACTTAATCCCGATGTTAACTTTTCCTACACGTGCATGTGGCTTTCGTATGTTACGTGATTTCATGTATTTATTCAAGAGATAAGTATACTGTCCCCTTAATTATTATCTTATCAGCAGCACTTTCTGAGTAAATACTTGATTTGCAGTATTCAAGCGGATGAAATACAATCCCGACGAAAGGTTACCCTTATTTAGGGACAATGAATGATGACCGGCATTCTGTCTTCCGTTGTAGATGACGTTAACTTGCTGACCAGTTAAATCATATAGAATGAGTGAGATTTCACCGAGCATTGGCAATCCATATTCAATCGTAGTTGTCGAATTGAAAGGATTGGGGTAGGGCGAAGATAAGAAAATGTTAAAAGGTAACGAAATGTCACCCGAATTATCTGGAGCTGAGGTTAGGCTTCCGAGTCCTGAATATATATAGGCTGCACCGGAGTTTTGCCCATCATCGCTATGCCCAGGTGAGCCAACTATTGCATTGTCTCCACTAACGGAAACAAAATAACCAAAGCCATCATCATCTCCTATGTCACTTGCCATTAGTTTGCTTCGCTCAATCCAATCATCTCCTTCTTTGATAAAAATATAAGCAGAGCCTGACAAATCATTCCCGTTGTGATTATTCCCATGCGCCCCAATTATGGCAGAATCTTCAATAATTGATACAGTATAACCAAATCGATCTTCTGCCTCGGCGTCGCTGGCATTTAACCTGGTTTGTTCTGTCCACTCTTCACCTTCGCAAGTGAAAAAGTAAACCGAACCTGAATCTTCATGATGAGGAGCACCAACTATTACACTTTCTCCGTATATATTTACAGACCAACCAAAAAAATCAGCAGAATCAGCCTCCATTGGAAAAAGTTTTGCCCGTTCTACCCAATCTTCTCCCTCTCTCTGAAAGATATAAGCAGAGCCAGAAAGGATACCGTTGTGAGTATCCCGGATTGCGCCAATAATTGCAGAATTACCTTCATTAGATACTGAGAATCCAAACCGATCTCCTTCTTCAGCATCACTGGCATTAAGTTTAACTTGCTCTATCCACTCCTCTCCGTTTCTAACAAAAATATATGCAGATCCAGAGTTTTCTCCATCATCGTCATCTAAATATGAGCCGATAATGGCATAATCACCACTTATTGATACACTCCACCCGAAAATATCCCGTGTACGGGCATCAGAGGCTGTCAGTTTGGTTTGTTCTGACCAATTATCTCCGTTTCGAACAAAGATGTAAGCAGAACCCGAATCCTCACCATCATCATCATTTCGATAACTTGAAACTATGGCGTAATCATCGCTGATGCAAACCGATCTACCAAAGTAATCCTCTGCATCAGCGTCACTGCGGTAAGTTTAGTTTGCTCTATCCACTGATCTCCATTTCTGACAAAGATGTATGCAGCACCTGAGCGATACCCATCATCGCTATTTCTTGAAGCACTGACAATAGCATAGTCACCACTAACTGATACGGCGGTACCAAATTCATCCAATGCATCAGCATCGCTGGCAGTAATCTTGAATTCTCCGAGAGCGTGAGCAGGAACTGTGATTAAGTTAAAAAATAGTACAAAAACAATTAATCGAAACATTTCTTACCTCGATTCTATTTCGCTAAAATGCCTGAACTTAAAGCTCCAATATAGAAAACCAGTTAGTGATTTTCAAGCAACATTTCGAGCAGATAAATAATTTAGGTGACAGTATACTTAATTCTCACCATCCATCCTCTTCAGTCCAGGTTTCTTTTTCAGAAGTGTTCTTTTCAAATTGTCCTAAAGCCACTCGATGAAAGACTTGCCACCTAGCGGACATCCCGTACGGAATAACGGGGATGACTAAGCTTGCTAAACGTTCCGTATCTTTGCATCCGTTATTTTGTGACTTACCCAAGAGATAAGTATACTGTCACCTTAACAATATAATTATTCACTGCACAATCAATGAATCGCAGATTGATTCAATAACCTGATCCGGAAAGTTGGTCGAATCATGCCATGTATATGCTCGTATTGTCTTTCTTCCGGTCATCGTTCCTGCTTTAACCTGGGTGACAGCAATTCCATTAACACTTGGCTCAATAATCCGATGCGAACCATCCTCAAAGGAAATGCCTTCGGGAGATTCCGGCTCATTTAATATCTCAAACACTACCCAGTTAAAGTCAACTAAATTGCCGTAAACATCTCTCACATATACTACGGCTCGACTGATATGATTATCTTCCTTGTCTGGAGCCCAAATTGTATCGGGATTGGTCGTCGTAATTATTGTTTCTGGAGGTCCAGGAAGGATTTCAATCCAGCAATCATTTTCTAGTGTATCTGGAGAATTGCAGTATCTGGCAAACACACCGAAATATCCTGCATTTCTTCCCGGGAAAAGGTATCCGTGTGCAACACCGTTTGAATCAGTCAAATCTACAGAATTGATATCCCCTGCTGTAGTGCTAAACTGCACGGGAACTCCATAACCCAGTCGATCTCCAAGAGAATCAAAAACGATTGCTGAAATTTGAATATTCCTGGTGCTGTCAAGTACCGAAATCTCACTGGGATTGCTATATACAATTATGTGCCAGGGCTCTTGATCCATCACCGGATCATTACCTGCTGGATTAGAGTTGTTATTATCACATCCAATCAGAAGTGACACCATAATTATAGTGACAGCATACTTAATTATTTCACTCAAATTGTTACCTTTTAATGAATGCTTCAATTCTGCCCGGTTGCTTGTTGTATTAAATGACCGGGATGCTGAGAAACCTACTCTTGCAATTAGCTTCGTTATTGAGTGATGTATTTTCATGAGTTTTATCAAGAGATAGATATACTGTCCCCCTAATTATTCTTCTTAAGTGCCTGTCCCATATTCAGGTTGAAAGTGTTTCCTGGAATAGTCGCATGATGGCAAACGTCCTTACTGATCATATCCCTAAATTCCTCGGCGAGGCTATCCGGCGGCCAGGCATAAACTTTCAATCCAAGTTGTTCGTTGTACGCATAAAATTCTGTTGGGATGACATCAAATTCTTCCACCTTGTATCGGATTAAATACTCAATTAGTTTTGAATAATGAAGCGTGAAATTAACTTTTTCACCATTCTCTACTTTCCGAGCATAAAACCTTTGGAAATGCTCAGGCCATTCCTTCCGTTCCGTGAATACAAAATTAACTGCACTGTAAAAGCTTTCATTATCATTAGGATCAAATTTCGAAACGTCAAAAAATACTTTGCTTATCTTCTCATCTATTGAAATCGAATCCGCAGGGATAAAAAACTTGACTCCAGTATGTCCATGAAAACCAGCAAAATCCTTCCACTCTTCCGAGTTTTCTTGGCTTATAAGCAGTTGTGGTATAATGACTAACAACATAATTACAGAGATAGTATACTTAATTATTCCTTTCAGTAGATTGATCATGACAGTTTATCCTAATCTTATTTTCACCTTCCAACTTGGAGAATTTGTATCTGTAATCCAAACTTGCATACGTCTGGTACCTTCTTTATTATGTGATATGAGGATTTGGCAACGCGAATTCGCTTTGATTTAACCATAAAAGGAAAGTAAATAATATTGAGAGATTTATCAAGAGATAAGTATACTGTCCCCTTAATTATGAGATACAAGTTATTGTGGCTTGGTATCTTTGCAATTACAATGGGGTATTTCGAAGCCACGCTTGTTGAATACCTGCGAGAACTGTATTACCCTGAAGGATTTGCTTTCCCGCTGAAAGATGTTCCAATACGGATCGGGGTTATTGAAATTGGACGTGAAGCGATGAGCCTGGTGATGATACTTGCGGTGTCTGCAATGGTCGGTAGAGTTTTTATTGATCGTTTTGCTGCGTACTGCTTCTGTTTTGGGGTTTGGGATATTACTTATTATCTGTTTCTGAAACTCTTTGAAGGCTGGCCACCCTCGCTCGCTACAACCGATATTCTCTTCCTCATTCCCGCTCCGTGGGTTGGTCCGGTTTGGGCTCCGGTTGCTGTGTCCATTGCCCTGATATGGGCGGCTGTTAATATCTGGGATGATCTTGACAAGGGCTGGATAATAAAGCCTACCCGAATGGAATGGGCGTTGGAAATTCTCTCCGGTCTGATTATTATCTCATCCTTTCTCGTTGCAGCTCCTGCTGCTATTAGCAAAACTACCCTTCCCGCCTTCCCCTACGCTCTCTTCTTAGTTGGCATGATATTTGGGATTCTAATTTTTTTACGCAGTCAACGCCATGCAAATTTGATTGAAAATCAGGGATAAATACACTATATTAGAGGGTTATTGCAAAATATGGAGTGCGGGAGCAACGCTACCGCTTTGCGAAGTTACAAGCAATAAAGCGAAAGCATGACTTGCACACTCCGAAAGACTTTACCCAAAAACAGAGCTGGACAACATTATGCAATCCGATAATGAAATCGTTATCGTTATAAATCCCGGGTCTACTTCCACGAAATACGCTCTATGGTCACGCAAAGGTTGTGTGCGCGAGAGTGTAGTCAGGCATGATCCGGATCAATTAGTCTCTGAAATAATCGAACAACTCGATTATCGACGGACTCTGATCGATGAAGATTTAGACAAAGATATCGATCAATATAAGGTCGTTGGAGTTTCCGGGCGGGGAGGTTTACTGAAGCCACTCAAAGGTGGCACCTACCGGGTGAACCAACAAATGCTTGACGATTTGAAATCCGGGCTAACCGGCATTCACGCTAGTAACCTCGGAGCTGTGCTTGCCAATCATTACGCTAATCGATTTGGAGTTGAGGCTTTTATAGTCGATCCGGTTACAGTCGATGAATTTGAGGATGTCGCGAGAATTTCCGGCGTCCCCTGGATTGTCAGGAAGAGCCGCGCCCACGCTTTAAACATCAAGGCGGTTGTAAGACGTGCTACGGCAAAACTAAATGTAGAACTCTCCGAATCACGATTTGTGGTCGCTCATCTTGGAGGCGGGATATCAATCGCAGCAGTCAGGGGATGTCGAATTATTGATGTCAATGATGCGATGCTCGGCATGGGTCCATTTTCCCCTGCTCGAGCGGGAGCCTTACCGATTGGTCCTCTAATCGAACGCTGTTTTAGCGGTGAGGTAACCGAGCAGGAACTAATGAAAGAGCTTTCCCAAAAAGGCGGACTTGAGGCTTATTGCGGGACATCTGACGCACGAGAAGTCGTTGAACGTGCCGAGAAGGGTGACCGGACTGCCGAAAACGCTCTTAATGCTATGATCTACCAAATCGCAAAAGAAATAGGTGCGATGAGCGCAGTCCTCAAGGGTCGGCTCGATGCTGTTGTTGTAACAGGCGGTCTGGCACATGCGCAGGAATTGATGACAAAACTTAAACCATATGTAGCTTCGCTTGCCCCATTTGTGGTATTCCCCGGTGAAGGAGAACTTCAGGCATTAGCGGAAGGTGCATTCAGAACTATTGACCGGATAGAATCCGCTCACGAATACATTTAACAAACTTAGATAAATGGCAAAAACAAAAAAACTACCCGAAATAAAAGAACCTCTGAAAATGCTGCTTTCCGGCAATGAAGCTATTGCTCTTGGTGCCCGTGAAGCAGGTATTTACTTTGGTGTTGGATATCCAGGCACCCCGTCCACAGAGATACTCGAGACTTTTGCTCGTATCCCGGGGATTAAAGCTCAGTGGAGCCCGAACGAAAAGGTCGCATTTGAAGTCGGCATAGGTGCAGCACTTGCCGGGTCAAGAACTCTTGTAACCATGAAGCACGTCGGTGTTAACGTTGCGATGGACCCATTGATGACGTTTGCCTACACTGGTACAGTTGGTGGATTTGTATTTATTTCCGCTGATGATCCTGAACTACATTCATCCCAGAATGAACAGGATAACCGCATATTAGCCCGATTTGCCAAGATTCCAATGCTCGAGCCATCAGATTCCAGTGAAGCTCACGATTTCATGAAATATGCAATTGAGATTTCAGAGAAATTTGAAACTCCACTAATGTTGCGCATAACCACACGAATTTCACATGCTAAGGGTATTGTCAATCTCGAGCCCTGGCCGGTTCCTGAAGTGACTGGTTTCAAACGAAACCCTGAACGGTTTGTAATGATTCCCCAGTATGCCAGAAAACGGCACACCGAGGTTGAGAAACGTATCATTTCAATGCGTGAATTCAGCAACAATTCACCTTTAAATCGTGTTGAACCCGGCACAGGTAATATCGGTATCGTCACCGGTGGTGTTTCTTACAATTATGTTCGCGAAGTTATGCCGGATGCACCAATTTTCAAGGTTGGTATGTCAAACCCGATGCCGATCGATTCAATTCGTGAATTCGCTGCAACGGTCGACAAACTCCTTGTTGTTGAAGAGCTTGAACCATATTATGAAGAACAGATACTCGCAGCAGGAATAGCTTGCGCGGGTAAAGAGTACTTCCCGATCGAGGGAGAACTTAACCCTGATATCGTTGAAGCTGGTTTAATTAAAGCCGGCGCATTGGATGGCAGCACATCCAGTGTACATCCAGTTGGATTTAATGTACTCCCCCGCCCCCCCGTTCTTTGTTCAGGTTGCCCTCACCGTCCGGTATATCAGGCATTAAAGAAAATTCGTGCCGATGTGTTCGGTGATATTGGCTGCTATACACTCGGAGCATTAAAACCACTTAATGCCATGCACGCTTGCATCTGCATGGGTGCTTCAATTGGAATGGCTGATGGTGTTCAGCAGGTTTCGGGATCAAAGAAACCCGTTGTTGCAGTCATTGGCGATTCAACATTCCTCCATTCTGGAATTACCGGTTTGCTCGACGCAGTATATAATCAGGCACCGATGATCCTCGTCATTCTCGATAACCGGGCAACTGCGATGACCGGAGGTCAGCAGCATCCTGGTACGGGTTTCACTTTGCAGGGCGAGGTCGCCCCTCAGGTCAACTTGTTTGAAATTGTTAAGGCTCTCGGTGTAAAGCGTGTTTATGATGTTGACAGTTATGATCTGGACAAAACAATAGAAATTCTGACTGAAGCTTCCGAAATCAAGGAGCCAACTGTCCTGATCACCAGTCAACCCTGTGTTCTGTATCCGGAAAAGTTGCCACCTCAACCATTTGATGTTGATCTCGATAAATGTAATGCATGTCAGGTATGTCTTCATATCGGCTGCCCATCAATCTCGCATATTGATCAAACTACTGAAAAGGGTTTACATTTGGTAGCTATTGATCCTGACACTTGTACGGGATGTTCGCTATGTGATCAGGTATGTCCTGAGGATGCAATATTTGAGATAACACACGAACACGCCCCGGTGTGATCGCTCAGCAATTGGAGGCCGGTGAGAATACCTGCCTCCAATCGCTGTGTTGGCACACGCCCCCGCGTGTCAGATATGTCGTTTTTATTGCACTGGCACATAATGACGTGTGCCAGTGCAATAAAGATGAGCTGGAGTGTCAGCCTTCCCCGGATCATTTTACCCATTCTTCACGAAAGGTACATTCCGGTAAATTAAACAAAACTTTTTTAAATGAATTCAAAACCTCACAAACATAAAGCGGCATTGATCACTGGTGCTTCTGAAGGAATTGGATACGAGCTTGCCGGTATAATGGCTGCAGATGGCTGGGATCTAATTCTTACTGCTCGGCGGGAAGAAATATTGCAGGATCTTGCTAAAGATTTAAGGGAAAAGCACGGCATTGAAGTATTTGTAATCCCCTGCGACCTGAGCAAACCTGATGCTACCGATGATCTATTCAGGAAAGTTCATGAGTTTAAACCTTGTGTTAATGCTCTAATTAACAATGCCGGTTTTGGTATGATTGGATATTTCAAGGATGCGGATTCTGACCGTATTAACGAGATGTTAAACTTGAATATTATCAGTCTGGTCAGTTTGACACGACTCTTTATCCCTGAGATGACCCGTAAGGGAATGGGATGGATTATGAACGTCGGATCGGTTGCAGGTTTCGTGCCTGCACCTTATTTTGCAACATATTCAGCGTCAAAGGCGTTTGTCAACAATTTCTCTGATGCGCTCGCATGCGAACTTGATGGTACAGGAATTACCGTGACATGTCTGGCTCCGGGACCAACTCGGACCGGTTTTGGGAGAGTCGCCGGTTATAAAAAGGCGAAACGTGAACAACCAGGAGCTCTTGATGCGTATCCAGTCGCAAAGCTGGGCTACGATGGGATGCTTCAGGGTAAACGAATGGTAATAACGGGTGGCTTTAACCAAGGTTTGGTAAGGATAATAAAGCTTTTACCCAGACAGACCGTTGTGAACCTGACTGGCTCTGTAATGAAAAAAAGAATTCCGTGAAAATCATACTTTTAATAAATTGACCGGGTATTCAATGATGAAGAACTCAAGACTGATGATGGCAATATTAATGTGTGGAGTGCTCTGTTTCGTCTTTACATCCTGTAAAGATAGTCCGACCGAACCGGGTGAAGTCGAGCAACCGCCAATTACTGAGCTGGAAATTGCAGATGATTTTTCATTCAGCACCTTGCAAAAGATCAACCTGCTTATTGATGTTCAAAGCTCTGATGGAAATCCTATACAAAACATCAGGGTGGAAGTTTCTGACAGACCATTTCCGGAAACCGGCAAAAACGGTTTGTTGGGAGATCGGTATTCAGGTGCTGATGGTCGATGCAATTTCGATTTCAATATTAACACTGAAATCGAAAAATTGTATGTTAGAACAGATCTGGTTGGCGTGAGAAATTACGCTGAGCTGATAATCAATGGTCAGCAACTTCAGCATCGATTCAGAATTGAGTCTCAGACAAGTATAGACCTATCGGGCAAGCGAAATGAGGTTCCACAAATTGACGCCTCCCATTTTGAAGAACCTCGAAACACCGGTGCTAATATGTCACTGATGATCCGAGACATAACAGGCATTGATATTGTTGATGGTGCCGAGTTGGCATGCATCACTCCTGCCGGTTTGATAGCCGGAGTTGAAACCCTTAACGGTCCTTCTCCCTATGGACTCGCGGTGTGGGGCGACGATTTTACTTCTGATGAGATTGATGGTTTCAGGGCAGGGGAAGATTTAACATTTTTATACTGGGACCCTCCTCGCAAGGAAGAAATAGCAGCAGAGGCCAGTTCTGTTGATGGATCACTAACTTATTCCACCAACGGATTCGCTGTAATTGACCTTCTGGTTGAACCTCAGGGACGTTTTAGGTTTTTGGGAAATTGGGACACTGATGGAGTGCCTGACTACCTGGAGACTGGCTCTGATCAATTTGATAGTGACTTCTTCAAGAGAATAGCAGCCAACTTTCCCGAGGGTTTAAACATAAACGAAACCCATCCCGATTTTATACAACAAAACACGAGTATTCACATATCTGATGAAGCTGATATCTGGGTCGGTTTCCTTCACAATGGAAGTTCGAATAACAATCCGTTTGGGTTCTATTCATATTCGGGCGATGAAATACCTCAGAACCCCCGTGAACTTGGGGAACTGAAAATCATATTTCCTAATCCTTCAATTGCTGAAAATGGATCGGGATTAAACCCTGGTAACAAAGTACATCTCGGCCAATTTGAAGCAAACACTACAATTGGCTGGTTTATCCTCAGCAACGGATGGCAGCAGAATCAGATTGTGGCCGGTGATGATGTGTTTTACTCAACAAGTGACCTGAACCCCGAGCTGAGTGGGGCAGATAGACCTCACAGCATGCTATTCTTAGATGCAGATACGGACAAGTTAATTCTCGGCTTCGAGGATAAACGACGCAATCTGGTAATTGATCACGACTTCAATGATGTAATGATGGCTATCAGTGTTTCGCCATCTAATGCATTTGAATCAGACGATATTCCCATACTCGAATCTTCTGCACAATTAGCAGACAATGACCTTGACAATGTCCCGGATGCTCTCGACCACTGGCCGAATGACCCTAATAGTTGTTTTGGTATTTATTTTCCTTCATGGGCACAGAATTTTACATTCGCATTTGAGGATAATTGGCCTGGCATTGGTGATTATGACTTTAACGATCTGGTCATAAATGGCAATTTCAAACAAATCTTTAATTCTACTGGATTCATAACCTCCATTTCGAGCAGCATTTTAATTCAGGCGGCGGGATCTGACAAACACAATGGGTTCGGCTTTGCAATGAATGTCGCACCAAATAATGTTCAGTCAGTATCAGGGACACACATTTCAGGTAACTACATCACACTAACTGGAACTGGTATTGAGGCTGGTCAGGACAATACGGTGATCATAGTCTTTGATGATGTCCTGAGCCTTGCATCACCTGCTGCAGGCTTTAACCTAGTCAACACGGAACCAGAAAGCCCTGATGTATCCCCGGAACGTTTAAATGTCACGGTTAAGTTTTCATTACCGGTGTCAGCTCCAGATCTCGGTTCAGCTCCATTCAACCCGTTTTTAATTGTTGACGGACAACGCAGTCATGAAGTTCATTTGGCGGATAATCCTCCAACAAGTTTAGCAGACATTAGCCTGTTTGGGACATCGGAAGATAATTCTACTCCCGAATCAGGACGATTTTATAAATCTCAATACAACCTCCCCTGGGCTCTAATTGTGCCAGACTCATGGCAACATACGAACGAGAGCATCGCAATCAATCAAGCCTATCCCGCCTTTGGCTCGTGGGCAGAGAGTAGTGGTGGTGCAAGTCAGGGTTGGTTTAACACAAACATTAACACAGATCATATCTGGTCAGGAAGATAAACATGGACAAAATTTATAATATATTAATCGTCGGAGTCGGGGGACAAGGTGTCATTCTCGCATCCGAACTGTTATCAGAAGCTGCAATGGCTTCCGGATTCGACGCTAAGAAATCCGAAGTTCACGGAATGTCTCAACGAGGTGGAGTTGTCTCCTCACACATCCGCTTCGGGAAGAAAGTCTTTTCACCTCTGATTCCCGAAAATCAAGCTGATGCTGTGCTGGCATTTGAAGCAGCTGAAGGGTTACGCTGGGCTCATCAGGTGTCCGATACCGGGTTATTAGTGATTAATGACCAGCAAATTGTACCTCCCATTGCGTTTACCAAAGGTGTTGAATATCCGGAAGACCCTATTGGTCAGGCAAAAAAACAGAGTAAAAGAGTTCTCGCGATAAATGCGTTGGAAATTGCCCACAAAATTGGCAACCCCAAGTTGGTAAACACAATCCTCATCGGCGCAATTTCTCAGGAATTACCAATAAGCCCTGAAATTTGGGAAAAGACCATGCGTCGTCTTGTTCCTCGTGGGACCGAGGAGCAGAACCTGGCAGGATTCGCTGAAGGCGTGAAATTAACCCGAGAAGAAGTAACCGCATAGGAAATCCAATGAAAGGCTTCCAATTAAAGCTGGTACTTGCTATTTCAATAGTATTCGTTCTGACAATAAATGGATGTCAGGTAGGTGGATCGGGTGCATTTGTTCAAGGGGATACTCCCGAGGAGAATAACAGTGGTTCCACTAAGAAGGCAACTACGGGTGACTGGTTAGTATTAAACCTGCTTAGCGAACCTGAAAATCTGAACCCATATATCTCCACTTCTGCAAGTGCAACAAATATCTACAGTGGTTATATTTACGAGAGCTTCATCCAAACAGAGCGTAAACCACCATGGGGTGAAGAACCGTTACTTGCTGAAGAAATGCCAGAAGCCTCAGAAGACCACCTCCAGTACAATTGGAAGCTAAAACGGAACATCCACTGGCAGGATGGTAAACCATTGACAATGCTTGATGCTGTGTTTTCTCTGAAAGCAATCATGAACCCATACGTTGATGATCTGCCATCAAAACCCTACTATGCTGAACTTGACAGCTTGAATATGGTTGATGAATTCACCCTTGAAATGTATTGTTCGAAGGCATATTTCAGGCATATCGAGTTTCTGGGTGGTTTCAGTGTTATCCCAAAACATGTCTTTGATGTTGAAGGCTTAATGGATGACATGACATATTTTCAGGTCGTCCGAGGTTCTGCTTATGAGAAGATTGCAGACTTACTCGAATCAGAGACGGAGTTGTCATGGGATGATCTCTACCCTGCTGTCACTCTATTTTCACTTGAAAATTCTTTGAGTTCATTGACTGATGATGAGATCGACTGGGATGAAATGACTTCGGAATTTTCAGATTGGGAATCTCTGACCGCTACTGAGCGACTTCCTCTGGTTATGGAGTATCTTAAAAATCATCCAAACGGAGCACCTGCAGTAAGATCAGCTACCTATAACTATACAACCACTGAGCAGGCTGTTTCCGTTACAGAACTTGGTGCCGAGATAAAGCGGACTGCAAAGGGCGGAGATTTCCCATTGCTCAAGGAA
>JABGPL010000108.1 GCA_018644935.1 Calditrichota bacterium
TTCTCAATAATGAACTCTCATTCGGTGATATTCCTGCTGGTGACGAATCCGAGGCAGATGAACCGGTACTGTTTGTGGCTCATCCATCCTGCCCCGATGGCACAAGTCGCCCAAACACAAAACCAATTTTGGATGTCAGATTTCAAAGTGATGAAGGAAACTATACTTCATCAATAGAACTTACCCCTGAAGCTCCCAACTTCGATTTTCGCAGAATAATAGGGAGAAATGAATTTTCTTATAACATGCGAAATATAGACATATACATCACGAATAATGGAGAAATGGACGCGCCACCGATGAATGCGCGCCTTAAAGCAGTAGGCTTAGGTGTTTCAATTGCAATTAATCAGGCGAGTTATCCCGCAATTGATGCAGGAAGATTTGCACGAATTGAAGGAGAACGTTTCAGAGCAAGTGGTAACCTGATGACAGTACCAGGTGCAATGTGTGACATGATAATTATACTCTCAAACGAAGCAGGTTTCGTAGATACCGTTTATTTTGATGTTCAGATTGATGAAGCTCGAGCGGATTCTCCTACAGGACCTGACGACTTTGGGTATATCTGTTTTGATAACACCGACCGGGATTGGGGAATCGCTCCTGTTTACAATTGGGCTGAAATCAGTCCGAGAGACGATGACTTTGAATTCAGAGGCACTGAGATTGATTTTGAAGGCAATTCTCCGATGGATATCGGTGAAACGAGAGTGATTAATCTCCCCTTTGAAACTCAGTTTTACGGGCGGATGTACAATGAGATAACCGTTGGGTCGAACGGCTTCATCTCTATGGGTGACCAGGAATGGGTTGTGAATTACCAGAATTGGCCAATGGATGAAGCTATCGGAGGCGGGCTTGGAATGGTGGCCCCATTTTGGGATAACCTGGAAATACCTAATAGTGGGGGTATCTATTATTACTATGATGAAGAGGAGGCGCGCTTTATTATTGAATGGTACAGGGTTCAACATCGAGGTGGGGACACTGACCTGACCTTCCAGGTAATGCTTTATGATCATGAGGTATGGTTTACAGTTACCGGAGATCAGAATATTCTATTCCAATATAAAGACATCGAGGATTCTCAAGGTAACGACAACTCGTGGACATTAGTAGTTCCCTTTGCGTCGATTGGAATATCGAGCCCTGAAGGCACGACTGGTATAAATTATAGTTTTAATAATCTACGCCCAATTTCGGCAGTTCCGATTGCCAATCGACGAGTACTCCTTTTCAGCACATCCTCTGCCTACATTTCTGGAACATTGGCGGGACGTGTTACCGATTTCAGGACTGGTGAACCCATTGAAGATGCGTATGTCAGCACACAACATGGATTCTCTAACGTAAGTGATGAAGATGGCAATTGGATTATCGATGATGCTCTTGCTGGAGTGGATTTCAATCTCACCTGTTTCAAACCAGGTTATAACGATTCTGTTTTGACAGAGCTTTTAATTGAAGAAGACGACTCCCTAAATTTTGATTTTGCTCTTTTACATCCAGAATTCAACGCTTCAATGGATGAATTGGCAACTGAACTCTCAACAGATGAATCAATAGATTTCGAGTTTGAAATCAGCAATACAGGAAATGGCACTCTTAACTGGCAGGTAACCAAACATTTGCGTGGTGGTGCTGATTTGGACCCCTGGGAAATCCGCGATCAGGTTAATCTGGGTGAGGTACTTAACGACTCGCGTATTCAAGGACTAGTTTATGACAATGATCACTTTTTCGTCTCCGGGTCAAACAATCGTGAACCTCAGGTCTACATTCTCAACAGGGATTTTGAATTAGTAGGCCAATTTGAACAAATCGAACAGGGTTCATATGGGTTTAAAGATCTGGCATTTGATGGAGAGCTGATTTGGGGCAGCGGATCTGAAATGGTCTATGCCCACACAATAGAAGGTGAACTAATCCATCAATTTGAAGGTCCATTTAATCCAAACAATAATCTCGCTTGGGATGCCGACCGAGAATTGCTCTGGGTAAGCAGTACAACATCCAACATCATTGCTATTGATCGAGAGGGAAATGAGGTCACAACTTTAAATCGACAGAATATGCGGATCTATGGGCTTTCATATTACCCCGCAGACCCGGATGGATTTCCATTATATATATTGCACAGAGATGCTGATATTGGTGATCATTTAATCACAAAGATGAATCCTGAAAATGGAGACACATCTTTCGTGGGTTTAATCGAACCTGAAGGTGGAGGAACGCCAACCAGCGCATTTATTTCAAACACTTTTGATGTGAATAGTTGGGTCTTTATGTCAATGTCAAATAGTGGTCCGGATGACAGTTTTAATTTATGGCAGCTCGATGCCAGGCGCGACTGGTTCGATATTCAGCCATTAACCGGAAGCATTAATGCAGAGGAAGTTCAGGAATTAACGATAAATCTTGATGCTGAAGCACTACCGCCACAACGTCAGTTTAACGCAGAGCTTGTTTTTCATCATAATGCCATCGAGGGCTCATTTATATTGCCCATTATCATTGATATACTTGGCGGAAGAAGGAACTTATCATTAGATTTAAATGGGGGTTGGAATCAGATATCACTCAATGTTCTTCCAGATGATTTAGATGTACGAAATGTACTTGCGCCGTTGGTCGATAACAACTGCCTTGTTATTGCAAAAAACGGAGCCGGCCAATTCTATTTCCCCGCAAATAATGTCAACTTGATACCTGGGTGGTCACCTTCGGACGGCTATCAGATTTTCCTGTCTGAACCCTTTATTCTTGAAGTTCAAGGTATTATAATTGAACCTGATGAACCAATTTCTCTTCAGGAAGGCTGGAATCTAAGCGCTTTTTATCCACGCCGACCGGTTGATCCTCTCATCGCACTTTCTGGAATTAGGGAACAATTAATAATTGCGAAATCACCCTCAGGTCAATTTTATCTTCCTGAGTTCAATTACAGCAATTTGAATACTCTTCGGGAATTCTCCGGCTACCAATACAAGGTATCTGAAGATGTTGAACTCACTTATCAACTTGATGAAAATGAAGAGGAGTTTTTAGCCTCACATAATGAACCAGAATATTTCTTAGACACTTATACAATTAACAACTTATCAACACAATCGAACCTCAACATGTCCGTTCTACTCATTGGTGATGCAGCATTACACGGTTTCGAAATCGGCGCATTCGCTCAAACAGGTCAACTTATTGGGGCAGGATGCATCGATAAAAACGGTCGGTGTGGAATGGCTGTTTGGGGTGACATTTCCGATACAGATGCAATTATTGAGGGAGCCCATGAAGAAGAGAAAATTAGCTTCAAAATCTGGAATCACCTGTGCGAAAGTGATTTGATTCTTACTAATCTAAAGGGAGAATCAACCTGGAAATCGGACGATTTCTTTGTTGGGAAAATTACAGCAGTTGAATCTGCTCCAGTTGATTTTGGAATATATGGTTGTTATCCAAATCCCGCAAATGGTCCAATTCGTCTTGTATTTGGTTTGCCAGAATCCGGTCTTGCATCCATTCGTCTTTTTGACATAAATGGGAGAATGGCAAAAACTATTTTTAACGCTCCTGCGCAAACTGGTTTAACCGACATAACCTTCAGCACTGTGGATTTAACATCTGGAATTTATCTTGTTCAACTCGAAATGTCCGGCAACAATATCTCCACCAAGATAATAGTCTTAAAATGAGACTAGTGGAATTATTGTATCGACAAGATTGTTGCAACATTTTGTTTCATGTTTGATGAATTTCCATCTTTTTCTAAAAACTGCTTTGATAATCAAATTTTTTTTATTAATTTGTAAATTACATGTGGTTAAGCAATAAGGCTTTATCGTAGTGAAGCTCAAAGTCGCATGAAAAATTCCGCACAAATTTGGTACCTATGGCAGCGTTTCGCTCACCTGCCTTTCCTTAAATCCGTAGCAATAATCCTTTTCGGATTCTTTCTTTTTGGACATCCGAAAATGTAGTATTATAATTCAATGATCTGTTGGAGATCTTTGATCTATTTTTGAATTATAACCAGATCCCTATTGATCTGGAGACAATTAACGCATTACCAAAAATTCAATTGTTGCATTTACTTTGCTAAGAAAAATACCGATCTATTCGGTAACTGTCTTCTAAGCTTGAAAACCAAGACCTGCTAACGTTAAGGAGAGATTGTAATGTTAAACTCAAAATCTGCGAACTTTTTTCTCTTAGTATTATTAATCTGCCTGCCCGGAATTTCCGCTGCGGTTTCCTCATCTGCGATTTTGACCGCTGATAATGATTTGGAATCAAGGATCGTATTCAGTGCTCCTGAAACAGAGATCACAACCATAAACGATGGTGAAAACCATTTTACGGATTTCAAAATTGAAGGTGAATCCTACACGTTGGTCGAGGGACTCCCCCAATTACCTGCCATAACTAGAAACTTGATTATCCCCTGGAATCATCGGGCTTCTTTGGAAATCATTTCGGACAATTTCTCCTTTCAGAATGCAGAAGCTCCACCCCTTCCCTACTCCATAAACTCTGAGAGTAATGCCACCATTCAATCAGTAGCCACTCCAGACATTTATCCTCCGCAACCAGTAATGGTCAGTGAACCTAGAGTGTTCAGGGGAAATCAGATAGTTACAGTTACTTATTTTCCATATCAATACAACTCTGTTTCCCGACAATTCATTCATCATGAAAATGTCGAAGTATTGATCTCAAACACCCCGGTTGAAGCTTCGGATGCACAGGAAATCCCAGAAGCAAAAACACTAACCCGCGATAGCTACCGTATGCTGCACGCTCTGACGATGAATGCACCTGAGCGAGACGATGGTGGAGCTACGTTGCCTCTGGGTGGATATTTATTTGTCGTAGGTGTTACATTTGATGAAGATGATGAAGGCGAGTTGATAAATCAACTTGCAGATTGGAAACGTGCCTGTGGTCACCACGTTGAAATATCCTGGCATCAAGAACACAGGTCTGTTTCTAATACGATATATAATATGATCAGAGCCGGATATGAGGAATGGGACCCACCTCTGGAATATGTGTGTCTCATTGGGGCTTTTGGGAATCCGTCCGGTCGTTCTTCACAGTTCAATGATGTTAAATACGGAATGCTTGGTGGAAACAGCTACACATCTGAAGTTGCAATTGGTCGATTGAGTGCAACAAACCACAATCAATTGGAAGTTACAATTGCCAGAATCCTAAGCTATCAATCCGATCCATATACTGATGATATGGGTTGGTTTGACCTGGCTGGAGGGATTGCCGAGCAAGTTGGGGGATGGCTGATATCAATTGATCACAGCATTCAGTGGATAACTCAGGCAGCAAGACAGGTAGGTTTTGATGATGTAAGAACTCATCTGTCAAATCAGAATGGTCCTCAGGCAACCGCTGATCAATGGCTTAGGGCAGGAGCAAATATCATATTTCAGCGCGGACTGAATTTTGGGCAGTCATATCAAAGGAATATATACCCTGTTTATCTTGCCTGTGGTGGTGGTCATGTAAGAGATGCCTGGACACATATATGGAACCAGGGTTCCATGAATAATTTGCGCGGTCCTTCAGCAATTTCAGGGTCATCTCACAACCAATCCACGGTCTCTTGCAATGTTCTTCTAAGTAGTATGGGAAGGGTTCTTCTCCTCGATCACCTTCCTCTTGGCTGGGCAAGGGCATATGCTACTTCGATGCTTGAATATGCTGGAGTGATGGATAGATATGGAGTTGAATATTATACAAATGATTTCGGCTATTATGGAGATCCCGGGCAGGTGATTTGGCAAGGCCGCCCGGATAGGATTGAGGTTACTCATCCGGAATCAATCGCGATTGGATCAAATCGTATTGTTGTAGAAGCTGATAATGTGGACTTGGAAGAGGGTATTGTCAACGCACTTGTTACAATTACTCAACCCGGTGAATTGTTATACTGGGATTTCACCGATGAAAATGCCACCTGCATCATTGAACTTGATCCAGAATGGGAAGATGAGGTCATTCTCACCGTCACTGCTGAGGGATTACTTCCATATCAGGTTACAATTGAAATTGAAGAAGCTGAATTAAATCTGGGAGCTTTTGTTTCTGAAGTAACAGAAGTTGATGGTGGAAATGAAAACGGGACACTCAACCCCGGAGAATCTGTTGAGCTTGAAGTTACTCTTCATAACTACGGCACCAATGATGTCGCACAAGAAGTAACGGCTACAATCTCCTCTGCATCGCCGTGGGTAACCATCGAGAATGATGAGATGTCATTTGATGACATTCAACCTGGTGACGATATTATTTCCGAGGATCTTCCCATTTTGAGGCTTTCACCTTCGGCACCAGAAAACGCTGATCTTCAAATTGTTATCGATATAAGTAGTGGAGACCAACAATTTCTAAATTTCCTGCAAATGGAGATTGTAGGTTCAAATCCAGAATTTGATAGAGTAATAAATGGTTCTATTGTTGAAAATGAACTAAGCAATCTGAATGTAAGGGTGAGAAATACTGGTACTCTCGATTCCCCTGACCTATCTGCTGAATTAGTGTCTAATAGTTGGATGGTCCAAGTACTTGATGCCGAATCTCATTTTGACAGAATTCAGAGCGATGCTGTTTCATCTCTGGATGGGGACTTGTTTTTAATCAATGCAAGTACCATCGCAGTTCCAGGCTCAATAGCTCCTATGATGTTATTGTTGAGGTCAGAGGAAGATGATATTCCGGATACGCTCAGGTTTGAGCTCCAAATTGAATCCCCCGGTGAAAACACTCCCTATGGTCCGGATGGGTACGGGTATGTCTGTATGGATGCCTCAGATGAGGATTGGGATATTTCTCCCGAATACGAATGGATTGAAATATCTCCACGGGATGATGACCGCGAATTTCGGGGTATAGAGTTGCCAGGAAACAGGATCACCGATTTTGTACGCGAAATCCGCTTACCATTCGCCTTCCAGTATTACGGACAAGAATTCAACCACGTATCCATATCTGAAAATGGCTTTATAGCCATGGGAGAAAATCTCGAGGGACTAAAAAATGCTGATAATTTCCCACTCGATAGAAACATTGGTGGTTCTTTTGGTATGATCGCACCATACTGGGACAATCTTAGAGTCACTGGAAACAACGCAAACATTTACACATTTTTTAATGAGGACGATCACGTCTTTATTATAGAATGGTACCGCGTCTCACTTGTGAGTGGTAACGGTGAATTGACATTCCAGATTATCCTTTACGACCCTGAATTCTATCCCTTCACAAGTGGTGACGGGATGATTTTGTTCCAATATAAACAGGTTCCTCAACCATCCAGAGGTGTTACTCCTTTTTATTTCAGCACTGGTATTTGTAGTCCTGATTGTCAAGATGGCATAAACTATGTGTCGGATAACGAGTACCCGATAACTTCAGATCCAATTGTTAATCGTCATGCAATACTTTTCACCACCGCACCATATAACCTCACCGGAGACTTGTTTGGAACTGTAACTGATGTTGAAACAGGCGAACCAATTGAAAGGGCAATGGTTTGGACAAGCTATGCTCAGGCGGCCTTTACAGATGCAGATGGTCACTGGTCGATCACAAATTCCTGGGCATCTGAATTCAGCATTACCGCGGGAAAACAGAGCTTTAATGATTCAACATTAACCGGTTTTGATCTTGGTGAGGATGAAGAACTTGAGATTAATTTTGCTCTCCTCCACCCTGAGCTTATTCCTGAATTTGAAGAATTGGGCACTGTGTTGGAACCAGATGATAACATAGACTTCGATTTCGAGATAACTAACACGGGCAACGGTCCTCTACAGTACAATATTGAAAAACACCTTCGCGGTGGCGCAGATTTGAATCCATGGGAGCTACGCGAGAGCTTTGATTTTGGACAGATTGTAAATGACACAAGACTTCAGGGTGTTGTTTTCATTGATGATCACTTTTATATTTCTGGATCCAATAATCGAGTACCACAGATTTATATACTTAACCGAAATGGTGAATTAATTGATCAATTCCCTCAGTTTGAGGCCGAAGACACATACGGAATGAAAGATTTAACATGGGACGGAGAATGGATATGGGGGTCGGTATTAAACACCATCTATGCCTTCACAATGGAAGGTGAATTAATGCGCGAGATCAGAGGTCCGTTCAATCCAAACAACAATTTCACGTGGGATGCCGACCGAGAACTCTTATGGTTATCCAGCACTACTTCAGACATTGTAGCTATGGATCGTGATGGTAACATAGTTGATGAGTTAGAAAGGCACGGTATGCGCATGTATGGCTTCTCATATTACACCGAGGATGTTGATGATCATCCACTGTACATCTTCCATAAGCAGGTAGATATAGGCGATCAAATAGTCACAAAAATGAATACCAATACCGGTGATACGTTATTGGTAGCAATCCTTGAAGGTGATGCCGGTACACCAAACGCCTCATTCATTACCAATAGTTATGACATATACAGCTGGGTGTTCTTTGCGATGATTAATGATGGACCAAATGATCGGCTGGATGTTTGGCAGGTTGATTCTCGACGAGACTGGTTCCAAATCGATCCTCCGACTGGTACCATCGATGCGGATGAGAGTCAGGATTATGTCATTACATTTGATTCAGAATCTCTCCCACCAAATGTAAGATTTGAGGGAGACATATTATTCAAACATAACGCGGATGATGGCGAATTTGTAGTTGAAGTCACTCTCGATGTCAGTGGTGGGCTTCGGGAGATAAACATAGTGTTAAATGAGGGATGGAATCAGGTTTCAATCAATGTTCTTCCAGAAAACCACGATGTACCAGCTATACTTGCCCCTCTCGTTGATGAAGACATGATTATTCTTGCCAAGGATGGTCAAGGTAGATTCTATTTACCTGAAGCAGGATTCTGCAATATACCCAATTGGAATGTTGTAGAGGGATATCAGATATCTGTCGCCGAAAATTGTGAACTAACAGTAGCCGGAAACATTGTGCCCTTTGATACTCCAATCGACCTGCCCGAAGGTTGGAACCTTAGCGCGTACTTACCCGTTGTCCCAGTGGATGCCATAGCGGCTCTATCCGGAATTCGAGATCAGTTAATAATAGCTAAGGATGGATTGGGGCAATTTTATGTCACCGAGTTCGGTTTCAGCAATATGGGCAATTTAGTTGAGCTTCAGGGTTATCAGTACAAGGTTTCGGAAGACGTACAACTTATATACCAGATTGGGGAAAATGATGAAGGAGTGCTGGCGTTACCTCAGGAACCGGAACACTTCAGAATGAATCCGGGCAATTCAGGGAAAACAGCAGCATCAATTGAAAATATGTCTGTTCTCATACTTGGAGAACCCTTGCTTTCCGGGTTTGAAGTTGCAGCTATCAGCGAATCAGGTCAACTAATAGGCTCCGGTTGCATAGGAACCGACGGACTCTGTGGACTGGCTGTGTGGGGTGATGATTTGACAACAGGACATGTTGAAGGAGCAGTTGAGAGTGAAAAATTATCCTTTAAGCTCTGGGATGGCGTTCAGGAACAGGATATCACTTTCAAACCAATTCGTGGGGAATCCATCTGGTCAAAAGACGGTTTCACCGCCGGGAAATTGCAGTTTCAAGCAAACCAACCAGTTGAATTCGGAGTCTACAAATGCTATCCAAATCCTGCAAATGGCCCTGTGAGACTTGTCTATGGAATGCCTGAAGACGGGTTCGTATCGGCGGCATTATTTGATCTGGGTGGTAGACAGGTCTCAACACTAATGAACGGTAACGCCAAAGCCGGATACAACGACCTCACCTGGAATACAACAGATGTTTCATCCGGGGTTTACATTATCAAGTTTAAGATGTCTAACTTGGTGAAGAGTTCAAAAATTGTTGTGCTGAAATAACAGGTACATAAGAATAGATTCACATAAACATATGGGGCACACAGATAGTGTGCCCCATATGTTTCAGCAGATAATTATGGTGACAGTATACCTGTCTCTTACTAGTGTGTAGCTCAGTTTATTTGTTAACTGTTTTTTTTAGTTATCAAGATTTTATGCGTATTCACTAACTTGGTCTTCAATCAGATAAGAGGTTATGACATGAAGAGAAGTTTGATTTTTTTTGTGATAATTACATGCCTGCATTTGCCTGGTTCAGCATTTTCCGAAACTATAGTTGTTCCTGAGGACGCTGGTAACATTCAGGGAGCAATAGATCAAGCAGAGATTGGAGATACCGTCCTTGTCCTGAATGGGATTTATAACGAAAATGTTGATTTGGGTAGAGAGCTTATTACTGTGACAAGTAATTTTATATTTTCACATTCTCAAAATGATATTGTGGCAACCATTATTAATGGGCGTGAATCAGGCTCGTGCGTCAGTGTATTAAATAATAGAAATAACCCTCAATTAATTGGTTTTACATTAACTAAAGGATCTTCCAATCGCGGTGGGGGTTTTTATTGTGAGGAATCTAATCCCTTCGTTTCAAACTGCATAATACGTAACAATTATGCAAGTTCTGCTGGTGGAGGAGTAGCATGTTATGATTCCGAGCCTGTGATTCGGAATTGCAGAATCATACAAAATGATTGCTTGAACTATGGAGGTGGAGTTCGGTTCTGGAATTCAGCCGGAGTAATCGATCATTGCATTGTCCGGGAGAATACCGCAAATCAATGCAGTGGGATTGAAATCATGAGAAGAAACTCGATTGTTACACACACTTTGATAGCAGATAATACCACCGAACAAGGTGGTTTTTATGGTTCGCTTTATCTCAACAGCTGTGAAGTACAGGTGCATAATTGTACTATTGTCGATAATAATCAAGGTTTACATCTGGGAAATGTACAATGCGAATTGATAAATTGTATTATTTGGGAGAATGGAAGGTTTCAGATTGGAGCCTATGTTCAACCTATCACTTTATCCTATTCTGATGTTGGCCAGCGAAACTTGATCGATGGTATGATAATCTGGGGAGAAGGTAATATTGAAGAAGATCCGCTGTTCGCAGACATCGGTAATTACTATCTAACAGAGGATTCTCCCTGCATTGACGCAGGTGATCCTGAATTTCCTCCTGACCTGGACGGAACAATAATCGATATGGGAGCATACTTTTTTCGACAGGTCCCCCAGATACTGGTTGAAACCGATTCGATTGATTTTGGGGATGTTGATTTGGAAAATGAGATATTCTCACAGCAGAATTTAATAATCAGGAATCAGGGACGTCTGAATTTGACAATTGACGAAATGGAAATTCAAAATGAGTGTTTTGATGTTGATTTTGATGAGGAAATCATCATTGAGCAAGATGCATTTTCAGAATTCGAACTTGTTTTTACCCCACCAGACACAGGATATTTCACTGGTCAACTTACGATTCACTCCAATGATCCATTCAATGGCACGAGAGAAATTGTTTTAAATGGGCGGGGAGTTCTTCCTAACCAGATAAAAAATTCTGAGGATATAATAAGTCCGATAAATTGCAGCTTTATTCAAGCAAATCCCAATCCTTTTAACGCAATGACTGAGATTTCTTATTCTATACCAAAAGATGGAAATGTTCTCATGCAGCTTTTTGATATTAAAGGCAGGATGCTTGAAACAATTCTTGATAATCAGAAAAAAACTGGTTTACACACCAAAGAATTATCTTTTAATGAGTATCCTTCCGGATTTTATTTTCTCAGAATTGAAACATCAGAATTCAATTCTACAATTAAATTGGTTTTAGAAAAATAGAGTAAACCAGTTAATATTACAATCTTGAACTATACTTACGGAGTGCTCAAGCCATGCTTGAGCGATAATTCGTAATAGAGCAAAGAGTTTTGGGATGTCTACAAAGCTCAAGCATGGCTTGAGCACTCCAGAAAACTATTTGTGCAACGAGTAGCCTACACCATACATTTGATATTAAAGAGATTTAGTGATATTTAAGTATACTGTCTCCTTAATTGTCTGCATAAAATAGACACCCGGATCAAATTCTGACCCGGGTGTCTGGTGATTTAGGTTAATGAAACAGTATTTATATTTAACTATCTGACCAAAAAGACCTTGTTGGTCATCTGTACTCCTTCACCCTGAATTTCGTAGAAATACATTCCTGAAACTACTGGTTTGCCGAACGAATCATTCGAATTCCAGTTTAGGGTATGGTTGCCGGCGGAATGGACACCATTTGCTAGAGAGGTCACTTCACGTCCCAGTGCATCAAAGATGGTGACTTTAAGTTCAGCACGAACTGGGTTTGTAAATGAAATTTTGGTTGTTGAATTGAATGGGTTTGGATAAGCTGATGCTAATGACCAGAGTCCCGGCATACTCTCATTTGACGGGCGATCTGTTACGCTAAGTGAATATCCATCATCTACCCGCATGATGTAGACATCATCGCCTTCCTGGTGTCCGGTGGAGGCTCTCCAATCGTTCCAGGCTGTCAGCACACCACCTTCACCATCGGGTACCATGCACATCTGGGATTGATTATATCGTGAATCTACCAGCACAACGCCATCATCAACATACTCTTCAAAAACCGGTTCGACATTTCCGTTGAAGTGTTTGTATCGAATATTCATGTCGGTATATCCCTCCGTCCAGAAGACAAAGACACCACCGTTTCCATCTTCAACTATATTTGAGTAGACCCGCTCATTTTCACAATCTGAAATTAGTTGTGTCCTTTCCTCATCTACCTGTGGACCATCACCTGCTATTTCCACTTTAGTTAAGTACAACTCGGTTCCTGTCAAGTAGGTCATCCAACCTGTGTTGGAATCCGAGTAGAAACTTTTCAGTTGTCTGCTGTCATCAAAATTATCCAGTGCTAAATCATACTGATCATGCACTTTTTCACCATCCTGATTCAAGTAGACCATGTAAGTCTGTTGCGAATCGCCATCGACATCCCTGTAAGTCACGACAATTGAATTTTGAATCTCTGCGACACTATAGTCTGCATATCTCTCCCCGAATTCTTTCAGAGTAACAGGTGAATCCCAGATAGGTGTGCCATCTCTGTCAATCTTTATGGCTTGAAGCCTCATATCGCGCTGCCATGTGATCAGGAAATCTCCGTCAGAAAGCCGAATAGCTTTCATGCTGAGGCTATGACGATCACCCGCGCTTGCCATCACACGGACTCCCTGTTCACCAAGTAAAACCTGACCATTAGAATTAATACGCTGGATACGTATTTGTCTTCCTTCATCAACATGCTTTCTGATTTCTACTACAAGAACGGCTCCACCTTCGTCATCAGAAAATAGTTTTTGATTGCGTGCTGATGATTCAAAATCAAATTCACCTTCTCCAAACATCGCAATTCCACTATTCCCCCATTCTAAAGATCCGTCTTCGCTGATTCTTTGCGAAACAATATGCCTTTTTGTCCATACATTAATCGCACCTCCTGACTGATCCTCGACAATTTGAACTGCTCCATACATTCTGATATGTGAAGGTTCGTTATCTTCGAAATATGTTGGTGCAAGTTTTTTTCCCTGATGTTCCCACTGAGGTTCTCCGGTCTCTAGGTCTACTCTTTGAATGTATGGCATATCACCGAATGTGAAATTTCTACCATCGATCCATGACACATAAGCGGATTCACCTGATTTTATTATCTTTGGGGAAGTGGTCTGGTTAGAGATACCCATGACTATTGGTACACTATACTCATCCATCAAGGTAGAACCATTTCCCATATTGTATGCTTGAAACGAAAGCCCAAATTCGGAAGATTTTGTTTCACGCCATGCGAAAAAGATCCGATCACCTAGAGTAACCACTTTCTGGCTGCTACAGTGTTTTTCCCGGACACGGATTGTTCCTGCTTCATCCCATGCCATCTCACCATCAACCGATACTCTCTGAATCCTAAAATCACGGTATCCACTTTCATTTCGTTCAATCCAGGTTGTTACCAGCCCACCCTTCTGATCTGAATAAATTGACATCAGGTATGGATGTTCCATATATTCAGATACCCGTATTCCTTCCAATTCTTCCCCTTCTTCCCCCCAGAGAAGGACAGGTTGCCCTCCCGATGCTTCAATCCGTTGAGCGAATACTGGCGTCTCATTGTCACTCCATACGATCTCGATCTCCCGAGGAGCACTGTTAATCATCTGATAATTAAGACTATGGTCACCGCGCATTGTCAGTTCAGTACCAAACTCGCCCCAGTTTAGCTCACCGTCAATAGTTATGTGTTGACCGTAAACACTTTGGGCATTTTGTGGAGTACTTTGTTTCCAACATACAAAGGCACCACCACCTCCATCGACTGTGATTTTTGGATTATGGCCAAATATGTCCAGATCTTCGAGCGGTAACCCACTTAGATCCTCGCCCCAAGTTTGCTCACCGTCAGAACTTAGATGGTTGACAATAAGGTTATAGACTCCAACGCGCCCAGTTTGAGAGAGAATATAAAATAGCCCGTCACTACCATCAGAAGTTGCGGTAATCCTCCCATCTCTGTCGTTTAAAGCTACTCCTCGATCTCCCCAGAGAAGACCACCATCGGAACTCAATCGTTGAGCAAAATATCTTGGATCGTGACTATTGAGCCCCGACTCATAAACACAGATTGCGCCCCCATCAGTTGTAGG
The DNA here is from genome assembly GCA_018644935.1 of Calditrichota bacterium. Classification (GTDB taxonomy): domain Bacteria; phylum Electryoneota; class AABM5-125-24; order Hatepunaeales; family Hatepunaeaceae; genus JABGPL01. The sequence goes on from JABGPL010000108.1 coordinate 14,657, forward strand.
GTGAATGGTTGGTGGTTTCTGAGATTTTCCCTCAATCTGATTTCCACCATCAGGACCAATAAATACTCCTCCATCTGTCCAAAGTGCTTGCCCGCGGGAGTTATACTTCTGAGCATATACAGTCATTCT
>JABGPL010000109.1 GCA_018644935.1 Calditrichota bacterium
CCAGAAAGCTTCGAGTGTTTCCCTCGCATAAATTCTCATTTCTAATTTAATCCCATTTTAGTAAAATATCAAGATATAATTCCCAAAAAGGGAATAGTGCGGGATGTCCCCATAATTTTCAATACTCCACAACCCCAACACACCTCTCAAACCCGTCTGTATCCACCGACCCCACCAGAACCGGATTCGCAGGATCAGACACATCGATGATCTGCAGACCTTGAGCGTAGTCGGCAACATATGCGTAGTTATGCAATACACAGACATCCCAGGCATTGCCCGGGGTTTGGATTTGAGCTACTTCGACCGGGTTTGAGGGGAGGCGGATGTCTATGATGTGTAGTCCGGTGTTTATTGAAGTTGCGTAGGCGTAGTCTCCGGAGATGAAGATGCTGGCGACGTTGATGTTACAGGTTCCTACTTCTATTGGTCGCGAAGGGTCGTTGATTCGGTAGATTTTTAATCCGCTTCGCTGAGTGCATACATAGGCGTATTGGTCCTTGATGGATATATCCGTTCCGGATGCTTCGGAATCTATTGTGCCGATTTGTATCATGTGATTGGGTGCTATTACATCAATTATTTTCAGCGGTGTCGAAGTTGAGGTGAGGCAGGCATATCTTCCAGTTACGAATACGGAAACGGAGGCTCTGCCTAGGTATCCGAGCTCTAAGATGTTGCTCGGAACTGATATGTCCAGGATTCTGAAACCGCTTTGCGATCCTGTCAGGTATGCAGAATTACCTGAGACAAAGACTCCTGAAACCCCAAGATTGATGGGATATGATCCGGCAATTTCGGGATCGGATTGGTCGGAGATATCGACTATTACCAATCCGCTGTTATCACCTGCGATGCAGGCAGTTTCATTCGAGATGAAGATATCTCGCGGATTAGGGGATGCTTCGCAGAAGCCGATTATCTCTGGATTATCAACTGATGAAACGTCGATGATTGTCAAGCCTCCGAGGAATACTACGGGATCTTTTGTATTGGCTGTTACAGTGTTGGACCACGTGGAGTTGCCGTGAATGTTAACGGCTCTTATTCGGTAGTAGTAATCCTGAAACAGGACTTCATCTCTGACAGATGCACATGTTGTGTTTTCCGGAAATGTGTGGAGCAAAAAGAAGTGAGACGTATCCCCGATGCTTGCGAAGATTTCAAAAGCAGTTTCATTTTCCGAATTGTCCGCCCAGGATAGTTGGACAATTTCGGTTGAATTGGTGATTGCTGTCAGGTTTGATGGTGCAACGGGTGGTCCGGGAGTTCGTGCTGTTGCTTCGTTTGAATAATTGGAATATCCAGCTCCGTTAAACGCCCTTAATCTGTAATAGTAAGTTGTGCTTGGAAGAACATCTACATCGGTATGCGTCGTATGTCTTGCATCGTATCTTGCAGTCTCAGTCCATGATGTGTCATTTGCGGTCCTTCTCTCGATACTGAATCCGTTCTCGTTGGTTGAATTATCCACCCAGTAAATCTTTATGCTGCTGATGGAAAGTACCTCCGTCCACAATCCGGATGGGGCTTGGGGGAGTTCCAGAGTTTTTACCAGGATGCTGTTTGAATATGGTGAAACTCCGCCTGAGTTATATGCTCTGACTTTATAATAATATTCAGATCCACTGATAAGACCGTCATCCTGGAAGGACGTGTCAGGAGTTAGTACAGTTGCGATCTCTATGTAGGGAAAGTCTCCCACAGGTTTTCGTTCAATTTTAAATCCATCTTCATTGTCAGAGTTGTCCGTCCAGAACAAATCAACTGAATTGAGCATTAGATTGGTGTATCTCAAATTTGACGGTGCGCGGGGTGGAAGATCGGGAGTGAAAACGGAGACAATGGCTGAAAAATCGCTGTTGCCGTTGTTGTTAAAGGCATATACTCTGAAGAAATAGACACATGATGGAGTACAGTCTGCTAATGTAAATGAGAGGATATTGGGGGGAGTGTTGCTGATTTGAGTGAAATTCTGCTGATCTACTGCACTTGCTTCAATGATAAACCCATCTTCATTCGAAGAGTTGTCCTCCCAGTTAATAAATATCTCTGTCGCGGATAGGGCAACAGCTTGCATGCCGTCTGGTTTAACGGGCACATCAGTTTGATTTACAGATGATGGATCATTGTTAGAGCAGTTTATAAACACAAAGATCCATAATCCCATTAAAAAATTTCGGAAATTCGGCATTTTCAGTCTCAGGTATTTATTTGTTTATTCGTACATTATTAATATCTAATGTAAATTTGGTGAATTAGATTTGAAATGTCAAGGTAGTGTTCATGAATTCGAGAATATGTTTGCCCTGAACAAATATATTTGACGGGAATAAACGTCCTTACTCCCCATGCCGTGAGAGTTTTCCATCTCGCCCATGCTCGGTGAGTGAGCACTTGCCTGTTTAGAAGTTGGTTAGTATATTGAGACAGGTAACGAAATTTTAAGAGGAAAAATGGAAAAAATCGATACCAATCAACTCGATAGAATTTTCCAGACGATGCGCAAGAAAACCATTGCTGTCGTTGGAGACCTGATGGTTGATCGCTATGTGTGGGGGAAGGTCAGCCGGATATCGCCGGAAGCCCCGGTTCCGATAATCGAGATTGAAGGTGAATCTTCAAACCTCGGTGGTGCCGCCAATGTCGCAGCAAATGTCGGCAGCCTCGGTGTGTCTGTAAAATTGTTCGGAATTTCTGGCGACGACGCGGAGAATAGTTTGCTCCGTGATATCATTAAACGAAGCGGGTATTCCGATGATGGGATCATAACCATTCCGGATCGGAAAACATGTGTTAAAACCAGAGTCATCGCACAGAATCAGCATGTTGTTCGTATTGATCGTGAGACGGCATCCTATATAAGTGAGACTGATTCAAAAAAGATACTGGCAAATTTTGAAGATCAACTCAAAGACATAAACGGGGTAATACTTCAGGACTACAATAAGGGAGTTTTATCTCCCTCATTAATTCAAAGTATTATTGAATTATGCAGATTAAAAAATATTCCGGTTGGAGTTGATCCTAAGTTTGACAATTTCTGGGAATATAAAGGCGTAACAATATTTAAGCCCAACATCCGCGAACTTGAGTCTGCTTTGGGGAGAAACCTGATTAATGATGAGCAAATAGAGGTCGCCGGACGAGAAGTCAGGGATCGTCTTGAATGTGAATATCTATTAGTAACTGCTGGACCAAAGGGCATGATTCTGTTTTCAGACAGGGGTATTTCGTATACACCAACTAAAGCGAATCAAATACATGATGTTTCAGGGGCCGGTGACACGGTTATTGCAACAATAATGGCTGCATTAACTGCAGGAGCATCTATTCAACAAACTGTAAATCTCGCGACTCACGCTGCAGCCGTTGTTATTGCAGAGGTTGGTGCCATTCCTGTGAATCCGGAAAAGCTGCGCCGTGCATGTTTGAGCCAGAATTAATCAGTCCATTTAATACAATTGTGTGAGAAATGAAAGCGAACAAATCCATTGTCAAAGCAATTTCTGTCCTTGAAGAATTGTACGGCGTTCACATTTGGAAACGAAAAAATCCGCTTGATGAACTTATACTTACCCTGCTGTCCCAGAACACCAATGACAGAAACCGGGATAACGCTTATAACAAATTGCGACAGTGTTTCCCAAGCTGGGAAGAAGTCAGAAATGCAGATGTCGGTGAGATAGAAGAAGCAATCAGAACGGCAGGATTATCAAAACAAAAGTCCGCACGGATGAAAGTTATCCTGAATTGGGTTAATGACACCTTTGGCGAGTTATCTATTGATGCCGTAAGAGATATGCCGAATGAAGAGGCAATACAGCTGTTGACATCGCAGAAGGGAATTGGCGTAAAAACCGCCGCGGTTGTTCTTGCTTTTGCCTTAGATAGAGATTTATGTCCCGTAGACACTCATGTTCACAGAATATCATTGAGACTTGGCTGGGTTGAAAAAAAGACCTCTGCCGAAGCAACTTATCACGCTATCCAACCAATGATCACAGAAAACAAATCTGCGACATTTCACCTTAATTTGCTGAAATTTGGTCGAAATATATGTACAGCAAGAAGCCCAAAATGTGGTGATTGCCCTTTATGGACGGACTGCAAGTGGGAAAATAAACTTGAAAGATAGATTAACATTAACCTGGAGAATACTTAGTTGAAAATAATGCGATTTAATTCCAGTCACCGAACATCTATTGCGGTAAATGATGGAAGCGGATGGATAGATTATGGAGCTATCCTTGAATATCAGGGAATCAGTTTGACAGCACTTGAGATTGATGCTGATCAGTTTATAATACATCTGCTCAAATCAGGAGAACTGGAACCGGAAATTATCAGGAACAACATAGATATTTTTAATACAGATAATGAGAGTTTCTCTATACAGGAGAACGAACTCACACCAATCTTGCCGTTACGACCGGGAAAAGTGGTTTGTGTTGCCAGAAACTGGGAAGATCATGCAAAAGAGGGTGGACACAATTTACCTGAGAATCCCGTTATATTTGTAAAAACAGATAATTGCCCTATTGGACCAAATGAACCGATATTTGCACCATCGGATTTAGGTCGAGTGGATCATGAGGGAGAATTAGGGGTAGTTATTGGTCGAAAAGTGAGCCGTGTCAAGGCAGACAGTGCACTAAAGTATGTACATTCTTATACGATTGTAAATGATGTTACTGCGAGGGCACATCAACGTATGCTCGCTGATCATGGCTGGCCGTGGTTTGTCGCCAAGTCAATGGATAATTCAGCACCAATAGGACCCTGGCTTGTGACCCCTGATGAAGCGGAACCACTCGACGGTAAAAGAATCAGAGTTACCGTTAATGGTGAACTCAGGCAGAATGGCTCGTTGGACGATATGCACTGGAAGATACCGGAATTAATAGAAGCAATATCGAGGTACATCACACTGAACGTTGGAGATGTAATCGCTACCGGTACCCCTTCAGGCGTAGGACCAATTCAAGAAGGCGACATAGTTGAAGTCACGATTAACGGGATCGGAGTATTGACGAACCCCGTGAGTGACCCATCAAAAGACAATCGTTAATCCGGTTAGAGCCAAATAAAGAAATTTGGTAACCACAGGCAGGAGATATGATGGACATTAGAGATTGGAAAACTCCACACGGCAAGAAACTGAATTGCAAAGGCTGGATTCAGGAAGCTGCTCTACGCATGTTTTTGAATAATTTAGATCCCGAAGTTGCTGAAAATCGGGATGAATTGATTGTATACGGCGGAACAGGCAAAGCTGCACGAAACTGGGAAGCAGCAGGTGCAATTGCTGAAAGCCTGATGAGCCTTGAAGACAACGAGACCCTTCTTGTCCAGTCAGGTAAACCTGTTGGGATAGTTCCTACTCATAAGGACGCTCCACGGATTCTAATCGCTAATGCAAATCTGGTACCGCATTGGGCAAACTGGGACTATTTCAGAGAGCTCGAAAAGCAGGGATTGATCATGTTTGGCCAGATGACTGCCGGTTCCTGGATCTATATTGGGACACAGGGCATTCTTCAGGGTACTTATGAGACTCTGGCGGCACTGGCAGAAAAGGAGTTTAAGTCCACACTTAAAGGAACAATAACAGTAACTGCCGGACTCGGCGGAATGGGTGGGGCTCAACCATTATCAGTTACAATGAATGAAGGTGTTGCTCTAATTGCTGAAATCGATCCCGGAAGAATTGAGCGTCGCTTAACCGGTGAATACCTTGATCGCAGCACTGAGAGCATTGATGAAGGCATCGATTGGGCTCTTGACGCAAAAAATCGTGGTGAAGCTGTCTCGATAGGTGTATTGTGCAATGCTGTTGATCTCTTAAATCGATTGATCGAACGGAATATCACTCCGGAAGTCGTAACAGATCAAACTTCTGCTCATGATGAGCTGAACGGATATGTTCCGACGGGATACACATTTGCTGAAGCTCTGGAACTCCGCGAGAAAGATTCAAAGAGATACATTAAAGAATCTTATGCCACGATGGCAGATCATGTTCGCGCAATGTTAGAGCTCATGGATAGAGGTTCTGTAACATTTGATTATGGCAATAATCTCCGAGCAATGGCTTCTGAACACGGGAATGTAGAGAGAGCATTTGATTTCCCGGGTTTTGTTCCTGCTTACATTCGCCCGTTGTTCTGTCTTGGTAAAGGACCTTTCAGGTGGGCAGCGATATCCGGAGATCCGGAAGATATTTATAAGACTGACCGCAAAGTGCTTGAGCTGTTCCCTGAAGATAAAGCACTTGCAAGATGGATTAAGATGGCGGGGGAGAAAGTCAAATTCCAGGGGCTTCCAACAAGGATCTGTTGGTTGGGACTTGGTGAGAGAAATAAACTTGGTCTGGCACTGAACGAAATGGTTGCATCCGGCGAACTTCAGGCTCCGATTGTAATCGGTCGCGACCATCTTGATTGTGGATCTGTTGCTTCGCCATATCGCGAAACAGAGGGTATGAAAGATGGCTCTGATGCTATTGCAGACTGGCCAATTCTTAACGCTCTTGTGAACGCGGTATCGGGCGCGAGCTGGGTATCCTATCATCATGGTGGTGGAGTTGGCATAGGATACGCACTTCATGCGGGACAGGTAATCGTCGCTGACGGTACAGAAGACGCAGCAAAGAGGCTCCAGAGAGTACTTTGGAATGACCCCTGCACAGGTGTAATCAGGCATGTAGATGCCGGATATGACATCGCTGTTGACACTGCGGATCGTCTTAAAGTTAAAATTCCAATGAGGGAGTAGAAATATCGAATATTTATTTTTCAAGGACGGTTCATGAGAGGGATTTGGATCTTTTTCGTGATAATTTTAGTACTGACAACCGCAGGGTTTGCGATTGTCTGGCTTGCGGGTATGAATATACCGGAGAAACACGACATCACAAGGGAATTTGAGATTCAGGAATCACCACATACTATTTGGTATCTCCTTGCGGATTATGCTGGATATTCAAATTGGCGAGAAGATATCAGGTTCCTTGTTACACTCCCGCCAACAAAAATGGATAGCCTTCATTCATGGCGAGAGTATGAGATGAATGGTCACAATATTTCTTATGTAATGGTCGAGTCTTCATTTCCCAGGTATATAGCATTCGAGACTTTGGATGATGGTGAAGATCCAATTGGTCGATGGGATATTAGTATCAGCAAGATGGAAGATGGTTGCGCTGTAAGTATCCGTGAACGTGGTATTTCCAAAGGGCCATTCCACCGATTTAGCAAAAAGTACCTGAATCGAGCTAAACTGAAAGCCGATGTTATCTCAAGGTCAATTCAAGAAAGATATCAGCATCCTGAAGAGGAAAAAAGAGTAACGATTTGGAATTAAGGACAAAGGTCATTAATTTGAACACGGCAGGTTTTCCTGAAATCATTGATCTGAGCAAACAGATAGATTCAGTGCTTAAGGAGTTTAAATTCATCGAAGGGCTGCTGACTGTGTTTGTGCCGGGATCAACAGCAGGAATAACAACAATTGAGTATGAGCCAGGTCTCTTGAAGGATATCCCGGCTCTTTGTGAAAAGCTGGCGCCGCAATCAGCGGTTTATGCTCATAATGAAACATGGCATGATGGGAATGGCTTCTCGCATGTTCTTGCAGCATTGTTCAAACCTTCTCTCTCAATCCCTTTTGCAGATGGAAAACCAATACTTGGGACATGGCAACAAGTCGTCCTTGCAGATTTTGACAATCGTCCAAGACAGCGTCAGGTAGTAATACAACTAATGGGTAATACAGAGAATTGAGTCCAAAAAACAAACGTCCCACTAAAAAATCTGATCCGGATAAGTCTGAGATTTCAAGATTTGAAAAGAAGCAAATTCGCTGGGGTTTGCGCCAGTTCAAGATTGCAGGTTCTGAAGGAATTTTAATTGAAGGTATTAAACTGATTGAAGAGGCTGTTGCGGCTGGTCATCCACTTGAGGCAGTCTGGGTGACGGAGGCTTTTGCCTCAGCCAATCACGAATTAGTTGCCCATCTCGAGGAAAGTGCTCAGGTGCTCCGTCGAGTTTCACCAAGAACATTTCGTGAGTTGACCGCTCTTGAAACACCACCTGGAATAGTCGCAGTTGCAGAGCAACCCAATTTTATATTTAGAAACGCTGCAGATCCCTATTCACTGATAGTTGTACTACCCTTAATACAGGACCCCGGTAACCTTGGTGGGATAATTCGGACCGCAGATTATTTCGGAGTTGACGAACTCTGGTTGGGACCTAACTCAGCAGATCCTTATAGACCCAAAGTTTTGAGAGGAAGTATGGGGGCGACATTCAGGTTACCTGTTATCCGAACCGATAATCTGTTGGAAAGGCTACGGAGTTTTAAGGCTAACGGAGCTGAAATATGGGCCGCTGCAGCACATGGAGATGGATCTTGTGTCAAGATTGCGGGATCGGGTTCTCGAATCCTAATACTTGGCAGTGAAGCCCACGGTCTGGAAGCAGAGGTAACAGAACTTGCAGACAAACTGATAACTATACCCGGCGCTAAGCGTGGTGAGTCCCTCAATCTTTCTATAGCTGCAGGGATTCTAATTCATCAGGCGACGTCAGGCAGGTGGGAAGGATAACTTAACGGGGGATTTCCGAAAATCATCCTTCGCGCTGTCAGACGCCCTCGTCTGACTGTAATAACAACGACTTATCTGTCAGGCGAGGGCATCTGACAGCGCATAGTGGAGACTCATACTTGAGAATATTTGGCTTAATTTGTTTTATCTGTGCTCTGTTAAGTACGGGTTGTGAGATTTCACCTGAAAAAGCTCGAACTGAAGGATTCACGCTATATGATAATGGAAATTATGAAGAAGCATTACCTTTTCTTGAAAAGGTATTTGAAATCAACAGCACCGACCCGGAGCTAATCGTCCGACTCGCCTATTGCAGAACAGTAATAAATGATAACCCCACATCAGCGATTGAAATTCTGACAGACAGCGTGATTCAATTCCCCGACTATGCACGAACCTATTATGAGCTCAGCCAAATCGCCTATCAATATGGACCAGCCCAAAAAGACATCAATATCGATCAGGCGTTAGAGTTCAGCGGTAAAGCAGTCGAACTGGCTCCCGAAGATGTTAGTATATTAGAGAATCATGCGAACTTCCATATGCTTAGAGGTAATCTTGACTCCGCTTATGTGTGGTATAAGACTGCAAATAATGTTGCTCCCGACCAACATGAAATCAGGATGCGATTAATCCAAATCGAATCCATACTCCAACAGAGAACCCTCCTTGATTCACTCAGTGGCATAGATACAATCGTCTTTAGACCCTGAGACCTCTAGAAAGAAATGTAATTATTATCACAAGGTTAAGCTGTTCCGCAACTGAAAGCTTGTTTCATCGTTGTGGGATGTGTAATTTACGTAGTCTTGATCATTCATTTTCGTGAAAATTTTGCGAGGATTGAAAGATCAACATCTTGGATAGTAAATTTCATTTTTCGATAGATTTTACCAGGAGGGGTAATGCATCGATCAGTTTCTCTCTTTTTGAGAATACTACTCGCTTTTACAGTAGTTGGTTTTATGGTTATCGGTTGTGGTGGTGGTGATAAAGGTACAACAGATACTACTGATGAAAAAAAGATCAACACTGAAGTCACATTTGAGGAATTACCTCCAGGTGCATTGCCTGAAGTTACCGCCGAAATGGGTGGTGAAGGTTTTACTGGTGAAGGTTGGATGACGAATGATTCTCCACCTGTAGGCAGCCCTGATGCTGTCAAGGGTGGAACTCTTCGGATGTCGTTATATGAATATCCATCGACGCTCCGAACCGTAGGTAAAGATGCTAACAGCACATTTATGAATACAATTGGTAGTCTGGTTTATGAAGGTTTAATCAGCACCCATTCCCAAACCATGCAAGTCGTTCCAGGTATGGCAACCCACTGGCAAATCTCTGAAGATAAACTGACTTTCCGGTTCCGAATTAATCCCAATGCCCGTTTTGCTGATGGCAGTCGGGTAACATCCGCTGATGTAATTGCGACTTGGAAACTTCGCATCGATTCGGGCATCCTTGCACCTTATTCTAATATTCTCTGGAAAAAATACGAAGAACCCGTCGCAGAAAGTCCCTATATTGTTAGTACAAAATGTAAGGAGTTGAACTGGAAGTTTTTCCTGTATTTTGGTGCAATGAACATATTACCTGCTAAATACATCGGTGATATAACAGGGAAGGAATACCTAAAAGCTTATCAGTTTAAAATGATTCCAGGAAGTGGACCTTATGAACTTGATGAGTCCAAGACTATGAAGGGTCGGTCTCTGACAATGAAGCGTCGCTGGAATTATTGGGACGAAGATAATCCCAATGGTGTTGGGGGTTCAAATTTTGAATTCTTGAAATTTAATATCATAACAGATGAGCGCCTGATCTTTGAGAAATTCAAAAAAGGCGAAACAGATTTTTATCAGGTTGGACGAGCTCAATGGTGGATTGATGAAACTGATTTTGACGACGTAAAGCGTGGGATCATTCAAAAACGAAAGATCTATAATGATGACCCACAAGGGGTTCAGGGACTGGTCTTTAACATGCGCAAACCTCCATTTGATGACAAGCGCATGCGCCAGGCAGTCACATATCTGCTAAATCGTGAGAAACTAATTGAGAAATTATTCTTTAATGAGTATATGCAAACCGACAGTTACTATCCTGGGGGAGCATATGAAAACCCCAAGAATCCCAAATATCGTTTTGATCCGGATAAGGCAGTCAAACTATTAGCAGAATGCGGATGGAAAGACCGTAACCAGGAAGGATGGCTTGTTAATGAGAATGGCGAAACTCTTACACTCGATTTAATGTTTGGTTCAAAGGGATTTGAGAGAATTCTAACTGTTTTCCAGGAAGACCTAAAGCGTGTCGGTATCAAACTGAGTCTAAAACAATCCACTGGTCCGACGATGTTCAAAATGGTAAATGAAAGAAAGTTTGCAATCCACTGGCAGTCCTGGGGCGGTCTGTTTTTCCCGAATCCAGAGAATGTTTGGTCGTCATGGACAGCAGATCCTGACAATACCAACAATCTCGGTGGTGTAAAGAGCGATAGAATTGACGAGCTTTGCAAAGCCTATAACGTTGAGTTTGACTTTGGAAAACGTGTTGAGATGATTCAGGAAATTGATGGAATTCTCATGGATATTCAGCCTTATGCACTCGGTTGGTACGCACCATTCCATCGGATTCTATACTGGAACAAGTTTGGACATCCAGATTTCTATTATGCTCGAACAGGAGACTGGTCTTCAATTATTGCATATTGGTGGATTGATCCTGAAAAAGAAAAAGCTATGAATGAAGCCATAGAGGACGACAGCATTCAACTTAAAGTCGGAAAAACCGAAATGATGTATTGGCCGGATTACAATAAGAAACACGGCAGAAGCTACGAAATTAAAGGCATGTAGTAAGTTCTTTTTCGGCTGACTGAAAAAATGCAAATAAAAGCAACAAAAAAGGTGCATTAGATGGGTGGACTGACCAGTTATTTCATACGACGAATATTACTCACGATTCCTACTTTTCTTGGAATCACAATAATATTCTTCTTTGTTCTCCAAATTGTCCCCGGTGGACCGCTCGAACAGGAGATCATGAAACTCCGCTCGGGGATGGCCAACATGGGAGGAGCCGGGCAATTTGGTGCGACCTCCGATGCCGGAGTGAGTTCAGGAGGCGGCAGCGATACTGGAGGGATGGAGATTCCAGCCGAGGCTATGGAGGAAATGAAGAAGTTCTATGGCATGGACAAACCAATTCATATGCGTTATATCCATTGGCTTTGGAATGTCGTTCAGTTGGATCTTGGCACATCTTACTATTTCGCAGAACCTGTATGGGATTTAATAAAGAGTAGAATGCCTATTTCAATCTACTTTGGATTTCTTGGTTTTTTTATCAGTTATTCAATCTGTATCCCACTGGGTGTTGCGAAAGCGATCAAACATGGATCACCGTTTGACACAGCATCGAGTATTCTTGTATTTGTGGGGTACTCAATTCCGGGTTGGGCTTTCGGTGCGATACTGTTAGTTCTTCTCGGTGGCGGAAGTTTCTGGGATGTGTTCCCACTCGGTGAGTTCACAAGTGAAAATTACGATAGTCTGAATGCTTGGGACAAGTTCCTTGACAAGGCTCACCATACTGTTTTGCCTGCAATTGCTTGGACAATCACCAGTTTTGCTACAATGACAGTTCTCATGAAGAACTCACTTATGGAGAACATGGGGCAGGATTACGTTCGCACTGCATTTGCCAAAGGACTTGGCGAGAAGCGTGTAATCTTTGTTCATGCGATGCGAAATTCACTTATCCCGCTTGCAACCGGCATTGGAAATTTAATCGGACTTTTTCTCGCTGGTTCATATATGATTGAGAAGACATTCAACATTAATGGTATGGGTCTGCTGAGTTACAACGCCATTCTCCAGAGAGATTATCCTATTGCACTTGGATTTCTGGTTTTTGCTGGAATTATCAGACTGTTCGGAAATCTCATTTCTGATGTTGTATATGCTGTTGTCGATCCGCGAATCAGATTTAAATAGGAATTTTAGATGGCTTTAAAAAAACAAAAACACGCATACCAATCTGAATCGCTTTTTCAAAAACGTCTTCGCAGATTTCGATCCCTCAAGCGTGGTTACTTCAGTTTCCTGTTAATAATTGCCCTATATGTGGGTTCCTTTTTCTGCCCGTTGATTTTCAATCATAAGGCATTAATCGTTAAGTACGAAGGGAAATATTATTTTCCAGTTTCGAATTACTATCCGGGAAAGGATTTTGGACAGGATTTGTATGGTGAAGCCAATTATAGGGAATTGGACAAGCAATTTGAAAGTGATGGTAAAGGCAATTGGGTTATAATGCCTGTTTATCCGTTTGGTCCATTAGAGAGTTTGACTGATCCGTCAGGTTCTCCCCCAAATAAGCCTTCGGTAAATCATTGGTTTGGCACTGATGACAGAGGTCGTGATGTATTTGTGAGACTGGCCTACGGATTTAATATTTCGCTTTCATTCTCACTTCTGGTGACCTCAATAGGATACCTAATTGGCATTTCGATCGGAGCGTCTCTAGGGTATTTTGGTGGAAAATACGATATTCTGATGCAACGTTTCATAGAGATATGGGGATCAATGCCAATGATCTACATGGTTATTATCATTAGTTCCGTACTGAGACCTGATTTTGTTCTCCTCGTTTTCCTGCTTTGTCTCACAGCCTGGGTTGGAATGACGTATTTTATGAGGGGTGAGTTCTACCGCGAGAAGTCCAAGGATTACGTACACGCTGCGATAGCTATGGGTGCAACTGATAAGACGATTGTTTTTAAACACATTCTTCCAAACGCGCTTGTCCCAATTATCACTTTCCTGCCATTTTCAATTATAGGCGGGATTAGTTCACTCGTTGGATTGGATTTCCTCGGGTTCGGACTTCAACCTCCGACACCATCATGGGGTGAGCTGGTAAATCAGGGGATGGCAAACATTTTCTCCTGGTGGTTAGTTCTGTTCCCTCTTGGTGCGATGTTCTGTACGCTATTGATGGTTGTGTTCATAGGTGAATCTATACGACAAGCGTTTGATCCACGAGAATTCTCGAGATTGCGGTAACAATTGAGTAATGTCAGGTGTCCTCACCTGACGTAAACAAAGACTGAAGTGTCAGGTGCGGGCACCTGACAACACAAACAGTACCGTCAGGCAGTTCCCGCCTGACGGAATAAAAACAAATGTAGTGTCAGGCGAGGACACCTGACATCACGAACAGGTAATTAATACTGAAGTTTCAGCAAATGGATAAACAAAACTGGGCACCTGTAAAGGACGATGTTCTCGTTGACGTTCGTGGCTTAAAGACTCACTTCCACACGGAAGCGGGAACAGCCAAGGCTGTCGATGGTGTAGATTTTCAAATCAAGAAAGGTGAAGTATTTGGTGTTGTTGGCGAATCCGGTTCCGGAAAATCCGTTACCGCTCTTTCACTAATAGGACTGATTCCAAATCCACCTGGAGAAATAGTCTCAGGACAGGCAATATTTCAAGGTCATGATCTCCTAAATATGTCATTTAAGGATTTATATAAAATTCGTGGCCGTGAAATTGCGATGATTTTTCAGGAACCAATGACATCATTGAATCCTGTTCACACAGTTGGCATGCAGGTTAAAGAAATCATAAGCAATCATAAGTTTGTTTCACCTGACAGGGTATTTGACCATGCCGTTTCAATGCTCGAACAGGTTGGAATTCCTGACGCTGCCAAACGAATGGGGGATTATCCTCATCAGTTCTCCGGTGGTATGAGACAGCGGGTAATGATCGCAATCGCACTTTCCTGTGATCCTGCATTGCTAATCGCTGACGAACCTACAACAGCCCTGGATGTAACCATTCAAGCGCAGATTCTCGACCTGATGATGCTGGTAAAAGAACGACGCAAAGAAGCA